>JAPXTA010000042.1:0-33917 GCA_033812735.1 Hyphomicrobiaceae bacterium
CTGGCTTCGATTCGAGCGTGAGGAGACCAAGAAGGCACGTGCGCAGGAACTGTTGCGGCAACGAAGCCCGATTGCCGATCAAGTCGAGGCAACGTCACGGCTGAGCGCGCTCAACCCCGGTCTGATCGCGCCATTCGTCGGGTTCGATCCGTGGCGGCACGTCGATGATCTGGCGCACAACGCGCGTACCGGCGTTACGCTTCGCAAGACAGCACTCGATGTCGTAAAGGACGCCATACTCTCAAAGGGATTCGTTGGTGTGAAGCTTTATCCTGTCATGGGCTTCAGGCCGTATGGCAATGCGGTATTCGACGATGCCGACGGCAATGATCAGCCGTTCCCAAAGTATCTCACGTCCAACGCGAGATTGGCGCAATACGCGGATGGCTTTGGACGAAAATTGGATGAGGCGCTGGATGAGCTCTACAAATTCTGCGTCGAGAACGAAGTGCCCATCATGGCGCACTGCACAGACTCGAAAGGTCCGTTCGAGGCAACTTTCAAAGGGCAGAAGCTACGATCGTCGGAGCGGTCGCATCCAAAGTACTGGCGGCCGCTCCTACTCGCCGCGAAGGACGGACAGGCGCCGAAGTACCCTTCGCTCAGACTGAACCTAGCGCACATGACATTCGGGACCGGTGGGCATGGCGGACATGCCGGTGAGGCGTCCTGGAGCAGCGGCATCAAAGAGCTACTGGAGAACTGCCCGAATGTCTTTGGTGATGCGTCCTACCTGTCGGACATTCTAAGCGAGGGGAACTCGCGGCGCCATTGCGGTACACTCGATGCCTTCGCGAAGTCGGCGGTTGCCTACTTCAAACGCAGCGAGGGTGTGCCCTACAGCTGTTACGACAAAGTCATGTACGGCAGTGATTGGTACATGCCGGCCATGCAACGGAACTATGAGACGTTCCTCAACGTGATGGCACGGACGTACTATGACGGCGTGGCCAAGACGACGGGCGAGGGGAGGGAGCAGGCAGAATTGACCCGGCTTTTCCTGTCCTCGAACGCTCTTCGCTTTCTCGGAGTCGCGAACCCGAACAGTCCTGCGCATCAGCGGTTCAGGTCGTTCTTCGAAGGCCACCCGGACCTTGATGCCGGCCAGAAAGACCTCGCGCGGCGGCGGATCGAACGCCTTGTCGAGGCGGCCTTGGTCTAAAGTTGCACCGGCGCCTACCACCGGGGTGCCGCCCCACGGTTTCGATGTTTCCGTCAAGCATACCGTAGGGAAGCGGTAGCCTCGTCCTTGACGTAGACTGACGGCTCACGCAATGCAGCCGCGAAATTCCCATTCGAATTGCCGCAGCCTGCTGACTTCGGCGCAATTTGTGCTACGAGACCGGCCAAACAGCCTATCTGCAACCGATTGAATTACCGAGGAGACCCCCATGACCGTCCGTGTCGCCATCAACGGTTTCGGCCGCATCGGCCGCAACGTCCTTCGCGCCATCGTCGAGAGCGGCCGCAAGGACATCGAAGTCGTTGCGATCAACGATCTCGGCCCGGTCGAGACGAACGCTCACCTGCTGCGCTTCGACTCGGTTCATGGCAAATTCCCGCATCTCGTCACCGTCAAGGGTGATACGATCGACGTCGGCCGCGGCCCGATCAAAGTGACGGCCGAACGCGATCCGGCGAAATTGCCGCACAAGGACATGAAGGTCGATATCGCGCTCGAGTGCACCGGCATCTTCACCAGCAAGGAAAAGGCTTCGGCGCACCTTACGGCCGGCGCCAAGCGCGTCATCGTTTCGGCGCCCTGCGACGGTGCTGATCTGACGGTGGTCTTCGGCGTGAACCACGACAAGCTCACCAAGGATCACATGGTGATCTCGAACGCGTCGTGCACGACGAACTGCCTTGCGCCGGTTGCCAAGGTCCTGAATGACGCGATCGGCATCGAGAAGGGCATGATGACGACGATCCACTCGTATACGGGCGACCAGCCGACGCTCGACACGATGCACAAGGATCTCTATCGCGGGCGCGCTGCGGCGCTGTCGATGATCCCGACCTCGACGGGTGCTGCGAAGGCCGTCGGTCTGGTGCTGCCGGAACTCAACGGCAAGCTCGATGGCTTCGCGATGCGCGTGCCGACGCCGAACGTATCGGTGGTCGATCTCAAGTTCATCGCCAAGAAGAAGACGACGAAAGAAGAAGTGAACGCGGCCATCAAGGCTGCGGCTGAAGGGCCGCTCAAGGGCATCCTCGGCTATACGATGGCGCCGAACGTTTCGATCGACTTCAACCACGA
Organism: Hyphomicrobiaceae bacterium; assembly: GCA_033812735.1. Taxonomy (GTDB): domain Bacteria; phylum Pseudomonadota; class Alphaproteobacteria; order Rhizobiales; family Hyphomicrobiaceae; genus JABFRJ01. Next base: position 2,258 of record JAPXTA010000042.1, read on the forward strand.
TCCGCACTCGTCGATCTTCCACATGGACCAGACGAAGGTCATGGACGGTACGCTGGTGTCGGTGCTCAGCTGGTACGACAACGAGTGGGGCTTCTCGAACCGCATGAGCGACACGGCCGTGGCGCTCGCGAAGAAGATCTAAATCCCCCTTCGCTTCGACAGAGAGGGCCCGCTGGAGCGATCCAGCGGGCCTTTTCATTCGGGTCACTTGCCGCGACCACCACCACCGCCGCCGATGCCGCCGCCACCGCCGTCGAAGGCGTTGAACGGGACTGCGGGCGGCGGATCCTTCGGCACCTTCACGAGGATCGTGCCGCGCTTCTGGCGGGATTGATTCTTCTCGACTTCGCACTGCTGGAGGCAGCTCTTTTGGAAGAGGGCAGTCGTACAGACCGCTTCGCACTGGCGCATGTAGCGGCCAGTGTCGGCATTGGCAGCATTTGCGGCGCCGGCAGCGACGAGGGCGCCAAGGGCTGCGGCGATGCTGAGGACAGGATTCATACGGGACATGGGATAATCTCCTTGAAGAGGATGGATTGATGTTTTGAACTTCTCGGGCTCGCAGTTGTCTGTCGCGGTGGCGGGCGAAAAGGTTCAAAGCTGGCGATGTGCTGGCGAGTGCCGGGAAGGGACCTGATCGGGGACAATGGCGACGGGGGAAAGGACAGGGTCTGGGGCAGGAGGGCGGCGGCGCAGACCGACGCCGGAGAAGCCACGACCGGTTACGGCCTCGTATCTGCGCAATGCGGCGATGCACTATCTGTCCGGGCGGGCTGCCAGCGTGTCGATGTTGCGGCAGACACTGAACCGGAGGGCGAAGCGGCGACTGGCGGTCAAGACACTGGAGGCGGGCACGCAGGAGCTGATCGAGCGGGCGATCGCGGAGCTCGCTTCGCTCGGCATGATCGATGACAAGCGGTTTGCGGAGAACCGGGCCGCCAGCCTTCAGCGGAAGGGGCTGTCGAAGAAGCGAATCGGCCTCGGGCTCAAGTTGAAGGGAATCGATGCGGCGACTGCGGCCCTGGCCATGTCAGACGACTTGGACGACCTTGCTCAAGCGCGGGTGTTCGCCGAGCGCAAGAAGCTCGGGCCATGGCGGCGCGGCGGGGCTGATCCGGATCGACGGACTAAGGACCTGCAAGCACTGATGCGGGCCGGATTCAGCTATTCAATCGCCGTGAAGGCTTTGGCAGGACATAGCGATTAAGCTTCGCGCAACGATCGAAGCTTGGGCGAACCGTTAGATGTATCCGGCCGGAAGACATTTGGGCATCGCGCTTGCCGGCCTCTTGCCGCTCGTTCTGAGCGCGACCGGCCTATCGGCCGGATGGACGGTCCTCTCCACAATCCTCGCAGTCGCGATCTACCTAGCCGCTCTTGAAGTCTATATCCGGCGCAAGCGGCGAGCCGCTCGCACCCTTCCACCGGTCGAAAACCGAGTCGGTTTCTGCTCGATCAAGCGCGAGCCTGACTAGGTCAGCGTCTCCATCAGGCGGCGCTGGAGCGTGACACGCGGGAGGATGGACGAGACGAAAATGTGTTCCTGTAGCGTATGGGCGCCATGGCCATCGACGCCCAGACCATCGAGAGTCGGGACTTTGTGAGCGGTGAAGTTGCCGTCGCTGCCGCCGCCGGTTTTCACGCCCACCAGCTCGAAGCCAATTTCGCGGGCCAGTTTGGATGCGTGATCGAAGAGGCGGGCGACTCCATCGTTCATTTCGTAGGGCGGGCGATTGATGCCGCCCTGTACCTCGAGTCGGACATCGGGGTCGTGCGGCGCCAGCGTCTTGAAGACACGGTCCATGTGATCGCCGTCAGCGGCGGTCGCGACGCGCAGGTCGATCGTCGCGGATGCAAACGCGGGAACGACGTTGTCGGCAGTTCCGCCCGCAATCTGTCCGACGTTCGTGGTTACGCCGCGCTCGTAGTCGGTCATGCCTTCGATTGCGAGCACCTGCCGGGCCAATTCGCGGATGGCGCTGCGCCCCGCTGGATGGTTCGCACCGGCGTGCGAGGGCCGGCCGTGCGCATTGATGACATAGCGGCCGACGCCCTTGCGTGCGGTGACGATCTTGCCGCCGTCGCGAGCAGGCTCCGTCACGAGGACGTATTTCGCGTTGCCGGCTTCGCGTTCAATCAGTTCACGCGATGTCGGGCTGCCGACTTCTTCGTCCGACGTGTAGAGGACACGGATCGGTAGCGGGGTTCGCTTTCCGCCCTTGATGATCGTGCTCAGCGCAGAGAAGGCGCCGTATGCGCCGCCCTTCATATCGGCGATGCCAGGACCGTAGGCTTTGTCGCCATCAATGCGGAAAGGCAGATCGCGCGCGAGCGTGCCCTTTGGATGTACGGTGTCGAGGTGGCAAAGTACGAGGATGCCGGGCTGGTCGCCGCTCCAAGGTGCGCTGACCTTGATGTGATCGCCGTAGCCGTTTCGGCCCGCAATCCGCTCCACCTCGGCGCCAATGCCGCGGTAGTCATCAGTGACCTTGGTCATCAAACGATTGATGCCGTCAACGTCGGCGGTTTGGCTCTCGATCTCGACCCAAGAACGGATGCCCGCAATAATTTCTGACGTTTCGCTCATCGTCTGCCTTGCTGAAATGACTTGCTGCCGTCCGTTGCCAGACCGCTCGCTATACGGAGGAATGTTTACCCTCTCTGACGGCGATGTACAGAGACGATGCGACGATCAACAGGGCGCCCAAGGCGGTCGTCAGGCTCGGCACTTCGCTGAAGAAAAAATAGGCCGCAACGACCGACCAGACCAGCTTGGTATAGTCGATCGGCATAGTGATGCTCGTGTCGGCAATTCGCAGGGCGTAGATGGAGCAATAATTTCCAAGAACGGCAACCGTCGCGATGAATGCGATGACGAGGACGTCTGGCAGTTGCGGCGGTACCCAAGTGAAATAGGCGCCGATTGCTGCGAAGGGCATTATCGTCAGCGGTTGCCAAAACGCAGTGGTGGCGGTGGAGTCGTAACGAGCGGCATATTTGGCAAGGAGCAGGGACGTCGCCCACAGTGCGCTCGATGCAAGACAAATCAGAGCCGGTATCAGGGCGATGCTGTCGCCGCTCGGCCTGAGGACCAGAATTGCTCCCAAGAATCCGACGCCAAGGGCTGCCCAGCGATAAATGCCAGCTCGTTCGTTGAACATGATCGTGGCGCCGAGAACCACGAACAGGCTGGTCGTGAGGCTGAGTGTCACGGCATCGGCAAGTTGGAGGGTGGCGAGGGAGTAGTACCAAGCGGTCATCGAGCCGGTGCCGATGAAGCCGCGGATGATGTGAAGGCTCGGCCGGTTGCTTCGCCACGACATGTGGCCCGGACGGACTACCAAAGGCGCGCCGGCGATGATCGAGAACAGCGTTCTCAGAAACACCACCTCGAATACGGGTATTCGGGGCGATACGAAGCGGACGCCGATGTGGAGTATCGATGCGGTCAGTGCCGCGACCAGCATCAACAGAATGCCGAGATGCGCGGCCGACAGCGATTGGTGCCATGTGTAGCGGTCGCGAAGCACCCGGTATCCCTCGGTTATCGGTTGCCCGATGCTGCCAGACCATGGCGCATGCCGAGAAAGCGCGCTACTGCATCCCGCTCTGGGCCACCCCTAGCTGGGTGCATAACGATCCAATATGCGGCGCGTTGCGAAAATTTGTTTCGGAACGCGACGTTACGTGTGGCAGCGTGCCGCAGCATCAATTTCGTAGCGAGATCTCTCACCATGAGCGTCGCAACCGGCCGAGCCTTTTTGTCGATCCCCGGGCCAACCAATGTCCCCGACCGGGTGCTGCAAGCGATGATGCAGCCGGCGGTGGAGATCTACACCGGCGCACTGATCGGTTTGACCGATGGGCTGATGCGGGATCTACAGACGATATTCGGCACCAAGGGACGGCCGTACATCTACGCCGCCAATGGGCATGGCGGTTGGGAAGCGGCACTTACCAACGTGCTGTCGCGCGGCGACCATGTGCTTGTGCTCGAGAGCGGGCGGTTCGCGACAGGCTGGGGCGAAATGGCCAAGTTCATGGGCGCGGAAGTCGAAGTCTTGCCCGGCTCCTGGCGGGCGGCGATCGATCCGGCTGCCGTCGAAGCCCGCCTCAAGGCCGACAAGGATCACAAGATCAAGGCGATCCTGGCGGTGCAGATCGACACCGCATCTGGGGTCGTCAATGACATTGCAGCGATAAGGCGGGCGATCGATGCGGCGAAGCATCCGGCGCTCTACCTGGTCGATACGGTCGCGTCGCTCGGCTGCATGCCGTTCCAGATGGATGCGTGGGGCGTGGACGTGGCTATGGCCGGCTCGCAAAAGGGCCTGATGACGCCGCCTGGTCTTGCGTTCGTCGCCGCCAACGAGAAGGCGCACGAGGCACACAAGCGCGCGAACATGAAGACGCTCTATTGGGATTGGGCCTTCCGGCAGGGAGAGGAGCACTATCACAAGTATTGCGGGACGCCGCCGGAGCACCTGTTGTTCGCCTTGCGCGCTGCGTTCGACATCCTCCTCGAAGAAGGTCTCGAGAACGCGTGGAAGCGGCATCAGCTTCTTGCGCAGGCGACGCACGCCGCCGTGTCGCGTTGGGCCGAAGGACAGGTCCTTGCTTTCAACATCGTCGAGGCGTCGCAACGTTCGGCGTCGATCACCAATGTGCTGACGCAGGGGGTCGATCCGAAGGCAATTGCGGACTACTGCGTGAAGACCTGTAACGTGACGCTCGGCCAGGGCATCGGCGCCCTCAGTGGCAAGGCGCTGCGGATCGCGCACATGGGACACGCCAATGCGCCGATGCTGCTCGGGACGCTGTCAGCGATCGAGATGGCATTGCAGGCGCTAAAGATTCCGCATGGCGCAGGCGGCGTCGAGGCTGCGATTTCGTCTCTGGCCAAGAATGCGTGACTACAAACGGAACAGGCAGCCTTGATGGCTGCCTGTCCGAGATACCTTCGCTGGCTTTTATTGCGCGGCGTGCTTCAGCTGGATCGACAACGGGCATTCGGCCCACAGCGTCGACAGAGCGGCGACCAGCGCGTCCATCTGCGCATCGGTGTGTTGTGGCGTCGGCGTCAGGCGCAGGCGTTCTGTCTTGCGCGGCACGGTCGGATAGTTGATCGGCTGCACGTAGATGCCGAAGCGATCGAGCAGTGCATCGGTGATCAACTTGCAGTGGACGGGGTCTCCGACCAGTACCGGCACGATATGGCTCGGATTGTCGAGAACCGGCAGGCCGGCCGCCTTGAGCTTGCGCTTCAGCGTCGCGGCACGCTCCTGATGGCGAGCGCGTTCAATCTGCGAAACTTTGAGATAGCGGATACTGGCGAGGGCGCCTGCGGCAATCGCGGGTGCGACAGAGGTCGAGAAGATGAAGCCCGGCGCGAACGACCGGATCGCATCACAGATGTCCCGGCTTGCGGCGATATAGCCGCCCATGACTCCGAAGCCCTTTGCCAGAGTGCCATTGATGATGTCCAGCCGGTGTGCAACGGCATCGCGCTCCGATACGCCGCCGCCGCGCGGTCCGTACATTCCGACGGCGTGGACCTCGTCGATGTAGGTCATCGCGTTGTACTTATCAGCCAAGTCGCAAATGCGAGCGATCGGGGCAATGGAACCGTCCATCGAGTAGACGCTCTCGAATGCGATCAGTTTGGGTTTGTCCTTCGGACAGGCCGCGAGCTGCCGTTCGAGGTCCTCGAGGTCATTGTGCGCGAAAATTTGCTTCTCGCCGCCGCCGTTGCGAATGCCAGCGATCATCGAGGCGTGGTTTTTCTCGTCGGAAAAGATGACCAGCCCCGGCAGCAGTTTCTGGATCGTCGCCAGCGTCGTATCGTTCGCGACGAATGCCGAGGTGAATAGGAGAGCGGCCTCTTTGCCATGGAGGTCGGCGAGTTCGCGTTCGAGTTCGACATGAAAGTGCGTCGTGCCGGAGATGTTGCGCGTGCCGCCGGATCCGGCTCCGACCGAGTCAAGCGCCTCATGCATGGCCTTGAGGACCACGGGATTCTGGCCTTGGCCCAGATAATCGTTCGAGCACCATACGGTGATGGGGCGAACCTCGCCGGTCGGGAGAAACTGCTCAGCAGCGGGAAATGAGCCCCTTGTGCGGCGGATGTCCGCAAACACCCGGTACCGCCCTTCGGCGCGTAGTGCTGCCAACGCGTCGGCGAAAACGGTGGTGTAGTTCATGCGCGTCGTCCTTCCCCGCACTTACTTGTTCTGTAGTCTCGACTTAGTCATCGGGACGATTAGCGGTCTTTGAGGTGGCTCAAAGGCACGCATGGGCCTTTAGGGTGCGTCTAGCCGGGTCACCGCGTCTTGGAAAGCCGGCATGATGGCGCATAGACGCCTGCCCGGCCGATCCTATTCCCCCTTCAGCCCGGGAGATAAAGACGCTGGCATGGATATATGACATCGGGATCCTGGATGCGGCGCCGATTGGCTTGAGCAATCAAGCCGTACCGACTACCGGCACGATAGTGGCTCTCGGCAATACCCCAGAGTGTGTCGCCTCGCTTGACCGTGTACCAGCCGGGCAAACCGACCTTCTTGCCCGCTTTTGGGCATTTCTCTGCCGCGACAGGGCGTGCGGCAGCCGTTTTCGTACGCGTGTCAGTCGATTGTTTTTCTGCGCCGGCAGCTGCTGATTTTGACGGCGACGGGCTCGCCTGGGCCTGCGCTTGGGTGGCGTCACGGGCCGCTGACGTCGCAACCGCTATTTTCGACAGCACCGATTCGATCCGTCGAACTCCATCCGTCGAGGATTTCTCGGCACTTGCGGCTTTTTGCTCTGCAACCCGGCGGACTTCCGCCGTCGCGGTCGTAGCTGTCGCGGCGTCAGCTGCCACCATCTTGGCGGTTTGCTCCAGCGCACGCGACTGCTCGACAATCACACGTTCGGCGGCGCGGGTTTTTTCCGCAGCCAACTTTGCTACGGAGACCAGTTTATTTGCTTCGGCCAGCCGTTGCCGCGCTGCCGATAGCTCTTCGGGATTTTTAGCGGCGTTCTGCTTGCTGAGATTTGCCAGGGCGAGGGCGTCTACACGGCGACGCTCCTCTGCGGCTTTGAGACCGTCACCAGCCACTTTGGCGTCGTTGACCGCTTTTGCAGTCAGCTCTTGTGCTTTCCGGACATTCTCTTCGACAATTTTGCTGGCCTCGTTCAAACGCTTCAGCACGCTAACTGTCTGAGCATCCGCTGCTACTTTGGCATCGGCCGCAGCCTTGTCGATCGCCGCCTTCGCGTCAGCCAAGCGCTTGGCTTCGGCGGTTGCTTTCTCATCAGCGAGGCGCTTGGCGTCAGCTGCGGCTTTCTCCGCTGCTGCCTTGGCGTCTGCCAGTCGCTTTGCTTCGGCGGCGGCCTTTTCGTCAGCGACGCGCTTGGCGTCGGCTGCGGCTTTCTCCGCTGCAACCTTGGCATCGGCGAGGCGCTTTGCTTCGGCGGTGGCCTTTTCGTCAGCGACGCGCTTGGCGTCGGCTGCGCCTTTCTCCGCTGCGGCTTTAGCATCGGCTAGGCGTTTGGCTTCGGCGGCGGCCCTTTCGTCAGCGACGCGCTTGGCGTCGGCCGCGGCTTTCTCAGCTGCTGCCTTGGCGTCGGCCAGGCGTTTTGCATCGGCGGCAGCCTTTTCGTCAGCGACGCGCTTGGCGTCGGCTGCGGCTTTCTCCGCTGCTACCTTGGCGTCGGCCAGGCGCTTTGCTTCGGCGGCGGCCTTTTCATCAGCGACGCGCTTGGCGTCAGCCGCTTTTGCGAACGCTGCCTTATCGGCCTCAGCACGTCGCGCTTCTGCGGTCCGCCGCTGCTCGTCCGTCGCTTTGTCAGGGAGGGCCGGACCGCCCGGCGAAGCGATCGATTGCTTCGGATCGGTCGTGGCAGGCGTCTTAGTGGCGTCGGCTTTGCGCTTATCTTCTGCGCGTTTTACCGCCTCAGCCACAGGGTCGACCGTCTTCGGCTGCGGCGCCGCCGGTTGCGTCGTGCCGGCGGCTCCCGACAAGCGCTGCATCAGCTTTTGATACTCGCTCGCGGAACGGGCGATCCATTCTCCCGCATCAGCAACGGTGCCCTGGGGTGTGGCTGTCAGTGGCTTAGTCTGGGGTTGGAATGCCGGCGGCGTTGTCGGCGGCACGGCTGGCATGTTTGCCGGAGGCAGGGGCGTAGACGCTATCAATGGCCGCGCGGGCGCGCCGACAGGGGGCGCCGGGGCCATGCCGGCGGGTGCGGTCGTCTGTTCGCCGGCACTGATCCGGCGCAGGATGTCGTGGTATTCTTTGGATGCCTTAGTGCCCCAAGCGGCAATCTCATCGATCAGACTGGCGTCCGTGCGGGCCGATGCGGAGGCGTCCGACGCGGCAGATTTCGCCTGCGCAAGGCGGACACGTGGTGCACCGCCCGCATTTTCGACTGGTGCGTCAAAAGGCAATCCATCGGCCGACGGCACGGCCGGAACGTGAAGTTGGGGTTGTTCGTTATGAACGGCGGCTCGCGCGACGTTCAACGCGGTCAACAGCGCCATGGTTGCGACTGTACCCATCAACAGCCAAGCTTGCCGTGATTTTACGCGACTATGCGACAAACTCGAACCCCACATCAAATCCTGCCTCCTCGCAGTGCCGCAAGGCGCGGCGACGGCAGTCAACCGGACCTCACAGCCACGATCCCCCACGTGCGTCCCGAAACCAGGCAGCATTCAGGGTCAATTTAGACTTCAAGATCGCGCTGAGCAATTGGTGCCGCAATCCGACATTGTGCCGAGGCATCTTGCAGCGTCACAATCCCACACCCATCCTCATGATAGGGTGGCGCAACGAAACAACAGCATTGGCATTCAACAAATGGCTGACCGCCGCAAGAAGAAGATTAACCAACCCGGTGCCGCGACAGGCGCGCAAGAAACCGATGGCGCGGCGGGGACGAGCGTTTCAACCAATCTCTCGGAAGTACGCAGCATTTGCGTCTATTGCGGGTCGGGCAATGGCCGCGATCCCGTTTATGAGGCCGCTGCCAAAACGCTTGGGCAGATGATGGCAGAAGCTGGCATCGGGCTCGTCTACGGTGGTGGCGGACTCGGTCTCATGGGTGCGACGGCGAAAAGCGTCCTCGCGCATGGCGGAAAGGTCACCGGGATCATTCCGCAGTTCCTGTCAGACAAAGAGCACATGCTTCGGGACGTGCAGGAGTTGATCGTTACCGAAGACATGCACGAACGAAAGAAGTTGATGTTCGAGCGATCGGACGCGTTCGTGGCCCTGCCTGGCGGCATCGGTACTTTAGAGGAGCTTGTTGAGCAGCTCACATGGGCTCAGCTTGGCCGACACCGTAAGCCTATCGTGCTGGCGAACATCAATAATTTCTGGCAGCCGCTGCTGTCCTTGTTCGCTCATATGCGAGACGAAGCCTTCATTCGGACCGGCCTCGAGGTCAAGTTCATCACCGTTGATCGAGCAGAAGAGATCGTTCCGGCGATCCTGGCGACAGCCCGTTCGCTGCACGAGCCTGCCGAAGAAGCCCGCGTCAAGGCGATCACGAAGCAATTCTGATCCCCGCTGCAGTGCTCTTGCCAAAGAGAAACCCCGCACCCTGGGGCGGGGTGCGGGGTTTCATTTGGAGCGGATTGGGGGGAGATCCGCCCTGGCAGTCAGGCGCAGGCGTTACTTGCGGTCGGCAAGCGTGTCGCCGTTGGCCGGGCCTTCGAAGCTGCGGATGTCGGCCGGGCCGTAGCCAGGGCCGTCGAAGCTCGTCACGTCCTTCGGACCGAAGCCCGGGCCGTCGAAGGTGCGGACGTCAGACGGGCCGAAACCCGGGCCGTCGAACGATGGGACATCCTTCGGGCCGAACGCGGCGGAGGCCGGCAGGGACGCCGTCAAGCCGAGGCTGAGGGCAACGATGGCGGTCGCGATGGTCTTGTTCATGGTCGGGTGCTCCGTTTTCTCTGGTTTGCTCGAGCACACCGTTGATCGGCGGGCTCATGATCATCTCTTTTTTGTCGGGCTCGGCTCAGCGCCGCGCCATGACCAGCAATGTATGCTGATCCTCGGGCGATATCAATACGGCTCGTAACGTATCATAATCACGGTTTGGTGATCAGCGAAGCATAAGCGTTGATCTACAGTTTCAGCATCACGGACATGTTATTGACCAGCATTTACTGGCTTTTGACGGCCCGCAGGTCCGATATTCTGACGACAAGGCGGCGTGCCTATTGAAACGTAATGTAACGTAATATATCTTTGGGCTTGACGAGATGACGTCTGCTCGCGTCAGTGTGAACGAGGTAACGCGGATGTCATCTACAATGATCAAGGACTGAAAGCGCCGTTACGATGTGACTGGATTGAGCAGGAGGCTTCGGATTCCGAGGTAAGCCCATGTCAGACAATGAGCATCACAGTCAGGTCTTGAGTGCCCGCGCACCAGGCCGGCCGCGGGACCAAGTGGCCCACGATGCCATACTGGATGCGGGACTCTCGTTGCTCGACGAGCTTTGCTACTCCGAGATCACGATCGAAAAGATCGCCGCACGAGCTGGCGTCGGCAAGCCAACGATCTACCGGCGTTGGAAGACGAAAGCAGAAGTGTTGCTCGAGGCGTATGCGCAGCGGGTTGCACGGAGCAAACCGCCATACTTCCCAAGCGAGGACGCATTTGCGGACTTGGTCGATCATCTGGTCCGGATGTTTGCGACCACGATGCACCCGGCAGCTAACCGGATGCTGCGTTGCTTCATCGCCGAAGCGCAGCACGACGAAAGCTTCCGGCCGCGCTTCTACGACCTGTTTCTTGCTGGGCGCCGCAAATCGATGTTCGAGGTGTTCGAACACGGCAAGGCCATCGGGCAAGTTCGGCGGGACCTGGACAATGATCTTTTTGCCGACATCATCTACGGTGCCTTTTCTGCGCGGTTGATGACGGGGCATGCTCCCATCGATCGCGCATTCGCCGAGCAATTGGTCACAGCACTCAAGCCAGCGATGCTACCCGCTGGTAAGGCCTCTGCCTAAGTTCCAGCGGGGACACATGCCGACTTCACGACGCGTCATCACTGTGGTCGGTGCGCATGCAGAAGGCGAAGTCGGCGATGTGATCACGGGCGGTGTTTTGCCGCCGCCCGGCGCGACCATGATGGCGAAGAAGCTCGCCTTCGAGCGTGACTTCGATCACATCCGCCGCATGTTGATCCAAGAGCCGCGCGGATCGGTGGCACGCCATGTCAACCTGATCGTTCCATCGACGCGTCCCGATTGCGCGGCCGGTGCGATCATCATGGAGCCGACCGAATACCCGCCGATGTCGGGCTCCAACACGATGTGCATCGCGACCGTATTGCTCGAAACAGGCATCGTGCCGATGCAGGAGCCGGTCACAACTTTCGCGCTCGACATGCCGGCCGGACGCGTCGAAATCATCGCCAAGTGCCGCAATGGCAAGTGCGAGAGTGTTTCGATCGAGAACGTGCCTGCAATCGCGCTGAAGCTTGATGCCGCAATCGACGTCGAGGGCTTGGGGCGGATCACAATAGACGTTGCCTATGGAGGCATGATTTTCGCGATCGTGGACGCGGCGAAACTCGGATTTGCGCTCGAGTCGAAGGAAGCGCGGGAGCTGGCCGTGCTTGGTGAAAAGATCCGCCAGGCCGCGCGCGCGCAAGTGCCAGCCGCGCACCCAGACCATCCAGAGATCTCCGGCGTGTCTATCGTACAATTCGCGGGGCCGGTGCGCCGAGAACATGGGCGCCTCATTGCGCGCAACACTTGTATCGTTTCGCCGGGACGGTCGGATCGCTCGCCGACTGGCACCGGGACGTGCGCGCGCATGGCGGTGCTACATGCGCGCGGCGAACTGAAGGTTGGCGAAGGGCTCACACACGAAAGCCTGATCGACTCGCGGTTCATCGGGACGATTCGCGGCGAAACGCAGATCAAGGGTCTGCCGGCGATCCTGCCCACGGTCGAGGGCCGTGCTTGGATTACGGGGTTGCACCAGTACATCGTCGATCCAGCCGACCCATGGCCAGTGGGCTATCGGCTCTCCGACACTTGGGGCACCAGCGACACTGCCAAGCAGTGATACCCTTGCCAGCACTTATTTCGAGTTCTGCGACAGCCGCTGATCGAGCTTCACTTGCGTTACGAAGCGCGGGTCGGTGTCGAACATCCACGCGATCAATTTTGACGTGGCGAGGAAGCTCTTGCCGCGTGGCGTGAGGAGGTAGCCGTTGCCAGCGGGGGCCACGTTGCCGGAAATTGTCTGTTCTTCCATCCGCCGCTCGACTTGACGCCAATCTCCCAGGTAGCGGCGCTCGAACACGCTGCGTAGATCAGACACGCTCATTGGCTTGTCGGGATCGGTTGCCATATAGCCCAGAATGAAAACGCTGACCGAGCGGTCAACGGTGACCGGGGCGACGACAAGGAAGGAGAGGTTGAGGCCGAACGAGAGTACACCGGCGGCAATCGCATCGCGGATCGTCGTCAATTTCCATCTCGATCCGGCAAACCAAACGAGCGCGATTGTGCCGATGGCAGCGACCGCGCACAGGATGATGCCGCGATAAAAGAGGATGTCGATGCGGGCAGCAAGAAGACCTGACTTGAAGAGGAGCACAAGGAGGGCGAAACCCGCCACGGCCGCTGCTCCAAACAGGAGGCCCGCCGCGAGGAATTCACGCACGACGCCGCGCGGATGCTGATCGGATGTGAGCTCTGCGGTCATGGCCGATCCTTCAAGTCGCGTACCCGGAGCACGCGCAGGTGCGCCGTCTGATAGAGCGCAGGTGTTGCAAAAACCCATGCGACATTGGTTTTCCAAACCGGGTCGTCGGCCGAGACGATGATCGTGTCGACTTTCTGTGCCGTCAGCGACCTGGCGACAGCGGAGGCTGGTTGCGGAGCGGTAAAGACCGGCTTGAGGACACTCATGCGTTCGGACACATCTTGATGCGAGGGCCCAAACAGCAATGCATTGTGACGGTCGGCCAGAGCCGTGCGTTGACGGCCGTAGAGTCCATAACCCAGCGCGCGTTGGGTGTCGGGATTGTGCTGGACTACGGCCGTTGGGCCGAGGTTGGCATTGATCCAGGCATAGACATCGCGTGCCTCGAAATCCGCCTCGGGGTTGCGCGGGTTGATGACGACGCCTTTCCCCATTGTCGAGAACATGCGTGTGGCAATCAAGTCATATGCGACGCCGGCGTAGCCAAGCACGAGAAAGAGCATCAGTGCCGGCGGCGCCTTGGCTAGAGCGCGAGCAAACGATGCCTTCTGCGCTTTGCGCCAAAGCGGCTCCATGTAGGCGGCTGTCCAAAGCAGTGCGGCCAGCTGGCCGAACAATACGACGCGCCAGCCGAGATCATTGTTGGCGACGACCGACTGGAAAAACGAGCCGACAAATAGCGAGGCGGCGGCACTGTAGGCGAGAACGCGCGCCTCAGGATTCGCAAAGCCGCGCTGTCTGCGATGACTGGTCCAGAAAGCGAATGCGCCCGCGAAGAAGATGCCTGCGGCCATGACATAGTGAAGCGGCAGGAAGAGCGCGCGGACCAAGTTCTGACCAAGCCATCCGAGCGAGCCGACAAGAAGTTCGCTGACGACGAACATGCGGACTTCGAACGCGATCGGAAAGACGCCGAGACTGCGGTTACGCACGAGATCAAGCATGTGCGGGGCAGCGACGAGGAATGCGATGACACCCGCCGACGCGAATATGACGATGCTACTCCAGCGACGGTGATAGATCTCGACTGATGTCCACACAGCCAACGTCACGACGGCACCTATCGTGAGCCATGTTGAGAGCCCGCATGCGGACGCGAATGCGAGGCCGGCGAGCATCACGTATGTCCATTGGCGCGACGTCGACCCGTTGGAGTGAGCCCGCTGCGCTTCGATCAATGCAAGGAAGCCAACCCACGAGGCGATCATGCCCGAGAGATGATGCGGCACCCAGATCATCGATACCGGCCAGCTCGCGAGGTCGTCGCGGATCCAACCCAACTGGCCGGGCCACGGCCATCCGAATGACAATACGATTGGCGAGATCAGGAGCAACTGCAGGCCGCCCGCGAGCATCAGTGCCATGAGCAATCCAACGGGGGTTGCGCTGCGAAGCAGGGCCGCGCGATCCAGCACGACGCGCGCGAGCGTCACGACCGCTAGTCCCGTCCAGAATACCAAGCCGCCAACGGCTGCTCGGGAGTCGACCAGGCCACTGCCCAGCATTTCAATGAGCGCGGCCGGAGTATAGAAGAAATAGTAGTAGCTGGCGGCTTGATCGCGCAGGAAGAAGGGATCGATAGGAGGCGTTGACCCTGTTTCGACGAGCGAGCGGACGGTCGCTGCATGCTTGACCAAGTCGATTACCAGCAGCGTCGGATAGAGCCGCCCATTCCAGCTGACATCGATCCAGAGTGCGGAGAGGGCAAAGAAGCCGACAGCAAGCATGACCCAAGCGGTTCGAGACAGCGATGGCACGGACGAGGCGCGGAACCGGACTACTCCGTAGAGCGAAATCAAGAGAGTCAGCGCCAGAATGGCTCTCAGACCGAGAAATCGGGCGCCCATGCTTTGAATGACCGGCATGGTAGCGTAGGCGATGAGCAAGCCATAAGCGGCGCGCTCTATAGTTGGCCGCGCTGACATGCCGAAAAGATCGAAAGCCCGGGCAATCGTATAAGCGGGCAGAAGGAACAGCGGGACAGCCAAGACAACCGCTGCGGCAAGGCCAACGATGTCATGGAACATATAAGCCATGGTCCGGCCCTTCTGATCGTCGATTGATCAGAAGAATTTGCAGAAGATGCTTGAGGAGGCCTTAAGACCCTGCCGCTGCATTCAAGAGTGGACATGCAACAGTCAGCCGATCACCCTCAGCGCAAGCTGTTGGCGCTGGAACGACAGATCCGGGCGTGCCGCCTGTGTGTGGAGGCTCCTCGGGGGAGGCCGTTGCCGCATGAGCCGCGGCCCGTGCTGCAAGTATCGGCCACGGCCCGCATTGCCATATGTGGGCAAGCGCCAGGAACCCGCGTCCATGCCTCCGGCCGGCCATTCACGGATCCTTCGGGAGAGCGGCTGCGCACTTGGCTCGGCGTTTCACCGGATACTTTCTACGACCGCTCGCGCATTGCAATTGTGCCAATGGGTTTTTGTTTTCCTGGTCTCGATACCCATGGCGGCGATCTTCCGCCGCGACGAGAGTGCGCGCCGCGGTGGCGGTCAGATCTGTTCGAGCACTTGGTCCAGTTGAAGCTCGTCGTCCTCGTCGGGCTCTATGCTCAACGATGGCACCTTGGGCCGCGATGCCACGATACCCTGACCGCCACGGTTTCGGCTTGGCGCGACTTCAACGGGCATGAGGAGAGGTTATATTTTCCGTTACCTCATCCGTCCTGGCGCAACAATGCGTGGCTCAAGAAGAATCCGTGGTTCGAAGATGACTTGCTTCCTGACCTGCGTCGCGCGGTGAGGGATCAATTGGCGCAGCCGACCAACCCATAGCTGCCGCCGGGGCCGACATTTGCAGAAGCGGATCAGCAGTTATTCAATTCAAGGGTGTCGTTCGGCGAAATCACGCCACTCGCTTCAGCCAGCGTTCATCGGGCGAGTTCTAGTGCTTAGTCAACGGGCGCACACCCGTCGGACACTCAGAGGAAATCACGATGAAGAAGATCGTCGTAGCAGCTGCCCTTGTAGCGGCCTGCGCTGCCACTGCCCCCGCTTTTGCGCAGTCGGTTCGGGTCGGGCCTGGTGGCATCAGCGTCTATACGGCTCCGCCGCCACCGCCCTCATGGCGCCGCGACATACATCCATATGACCGCCGCCATCATGATTCCTGTCAGCGCAAAGCGCATCGCTTGAATTGGTTCGAGCGCCGCGCATCGTCTGATGGCCGTTTGAGCTGGTGGGAGCGCCGCGAACTTGCTTCGCTGCAGCGCGATCTCAATCGCACTTGCGGCGGCTTCCGCTGGCGCTAACAGGCCATCCGATCTTACTGCCGAGCTTGCTCCGCGCTGGACCAAAAGGTCCGGCGCGGATTGTTTTTCGGAATGCATTTCAACGCTGGTACATTCGCCAACAGGTATAGTAATCAAGCTAATCGATAGATTGCTCATGATTTGGGGTAGCGGCTCATGATGAGTTCGGCCGGCCTGGAGGCTGATACAAAAGAGAGCGGCGATTCCGAGATCCACACGATGCCGGGGCATCTCATCCGACGGATGCATCAGGCTTCGACCGCAATCTTCGACATCGAGATGCGTCGAGCGGGCTTCGATCTTACCCCTGTGCAATATGCCGCCTTGCACGTCATTGGACGGCGACCGGGTCTGGATCAAGCGACGTTGGCGGCGGAGATCGCCTATGATCGGGTAA
Source organism: Hyphomicrobiaceae bacterium (assembly GCA_033812735.1). Taxonomy (GTDB): domain Bacteria; phylum Pseudomonadota; class Alphaproteobacteria; order Rhizobiales; family Hyphomicrobiaceae; genus JABFRJ01. The sequence goes on from JAPXTA010000042.1 coordinate 18,628, forward strand.
CGATCGGAGGGGTGGTTGATCGCCTCGAGCAAAAAGGGCTGTTGCGCCGGGAGATCGATCGAGAGGATCGCCGTTCCCGACGGCTGCATCTCGAGGCGAGGGGGGCTGATCTGTTACAAGCGGTTGGCCCGTCGGTGTATCGCATTCAAGATGAAATGCTACACGGCCTTTCTGCCGACGAACGACAAGCACTCTTGGGTCTTCTGAGAAAGGCTCTATCGACCGTCGGTGACGTCAGTCGGACTGCGCCGCGAAGTGGTGCATCCTCCCGCTGACGCCGGTCTTACGCGGCGTCGGCGCGAGGTTCGCAATCGCAGTCGAGCGCCTGCGTCGTTCCGATCCACCGCTTGCGATCCGCCTGGGCTTCGAGATCGTCTTTTAGGAAGTCTAGATCCAGACCAGCTTTGGTCAGCGTTTCGAGAACGCAATCGACCGGTTGGCTGCGTGCACTCGCGGCGGCCCACACGATCGCCGACCGGGTGCCTGAGCGGCAATGCGCCAGAACTGGGCCGTCGAGCCCTGCCAAAGCGTCGGCCATGCCCTCTACGACAGCATCCGTCAGAACATCGTGCTTGCTGGTTGGTACATGGCGGAACTTCAGGCCGGCGCGCCAAGCTAAACTCGCCTCCCGATGGGCCAACAACTGACCCTCAAATTCGCCATCCGGCAAGTTCGAGACGACAGCCTTGAAGCCTGCACGTGCGACGGCCGCGAAGTCTTCTTCCGTCAGTGCCGCCGTGATGGCGAAACGCGGTGTCAATTTTTGGATCTTTAGCATTCGGGGCTCGGGGGCTCTGGGTTTGCCGGTGCGTTAGCCATCAAGTAGCGAATTTTCGTCGCAGTCTCAATGATTCCTGAGAAATAAATTGCCTTGTTCGCTCGTTTATGCGTCATCTGGAAGTAATTTCTTTCGATACGGCGTTCAGAAGAGCGCGCGTTTCCTCCTCGAGCCACAATGAGGGCATCGCTTGCTGGACGATATGGACCTGAAAATCCTCGCGCTGCTGCAAGAGGACTGCACAAAGCCCGTCGCCGAGATTGGCAAAGCTATCGGTCTATCGACGACGCCCTGCTGGCGGCGGATACAGAAGCTGGAGGAAAGCGGTTACATCAAATCGCGCGTTGCCGTGCTGGATCCGGGCATGGTCAATGCTGGCGTAACCGTCTTTGTGTCTATCAAGACGGACACGCATAGCCTGGCGTGGCTTGAGACCTTCAACAAGGCCGTCGTCGATTTTCCCGAGGTCGTCGAATTCTATCGGATGTCCGGCGATGTCGACTACTTGTTGCGTGTGGTCGTGCCCGACATAGCCGCCTACGACGTCTTCTACAAAAAACTGATCTCCCGCGTTGAAATCGCCAAAGTATCCAGCGCCTTCGCTATGGAGAGGATAAAATATACCACAGCCTTGCCGCTTGGCTTTGCGGCCAGGTCCAACAAACGGACCGAGGACTGATCGATCAGATCCTGACGAATTCGCCCGTGGCGGGATTCAGCACTTCAAGTGTGCCGGACGCGATGTCGAAGTAAGCTCCGTGGAGATTAATCCGACCTTTGCTTTCGAGACTTTGAATGCAAGGAAAGGTTCTCAGATTGGCCAGGGAGGTTTTTATGCCTTCTCGTTCCAACGCGGCGCGAATCTCCGGCTGTGTTTTGCCGGCACAGCATTTGACGACGTGATCGCGCGCGTCGTCCAGCATGGACATCCAGTTGCTGATAAATTGTGCCGTCGTTTGGCGCGCAGCATCTTGCTCCAAACTTGCGCGGACACCGCCGCAACTCGAATGCCCCATGACAATGATATGCTTCACGCGCAGGTTCAGCGCGGCAAACTCGAGGGCCGCAGATACACCGTGATATTTGCCGGACGTTTCGTAGGGTGGGACTAAGTTTGCTACGTTGCGAACAACGAATAATTCTCCCGGCATTGCGGAGAAAATCGTTTCCGGATCGACCCGGCTGTCGCAGCAGGAGACAAGCATCACTTCGGGCGACTGTCCGTGCGAGGCTAGCGTCTCGTAATGATCGATGTTGGGTGCGAAATTCCGGTACTTGAACCGGCGATACCGGTCTGCGAGGCTTTCAGGAAAATGTGCCATGGCGTACCCTTGCGGTTATTCCGATCGCCGTACTCGATCCGAATTTCGCGGTACAATCGGTTCTATCGTTCAAATAGGCGGGCGCGTCAGCCCGCCTTTCTGGTGTCCATCGACTGGAAGAACTCAGCGTTGTTCTTGGTCGCCTTAAGCTTGTCGATGAGGAACTCGATCGCGTCCATCGGACCCATCGGATTGAGGATACGGCGGAGCACGTAGACCTTCTTGAGTTGATCAGACGGTACGAGCAGATCTTCCTTGCGTGTCCCCGAGCGGGCCACGTCGATGGCCGGGAAGACGCGCTTGTCGGACACCTTGCGGTCAAGAATGATTTCCGAGTTACCGGTACCCTTGAACTCTTCGAAGATCACTTCATCCATACGGCTGCCGGTGTCGATGAGCGCCGTTGCGATAATGGTCAATGAGCCGCCTTCCTCGATGTTTCGGGCGGCACCGAAGAAGCGCTTGGGACGCTGGAGGGCGTTCGAGTCCACACCACCTGTCAGCACTTTACCCGAGGACGGGACGACGGTGTTGTAGGCTCGGCCTAGACGCGTGATGCTGTCGAGCAGGATGACGACATCGCGTTTGTGTTCAACCAACCGCTTCGCCTTCTCGATCACCATCTCCGAGACCTGGACGTGGCGCGAGGGCGGCTCGTCGAAGGTCGAGGATACGACTTCGCCCTTCACCGAGCGCTGCATGTCGGTGACTTCTTCAGGGCGTTCGTCAATGAGGAGCACGATCAAGTAGCATTCGGGATGATTGAGCGTGATCGAATGAGCGATGTTTTGGAGGAGTACCGTCTTGCCGGTGCGCGGTGGGGCGACGATAAGAGCGCGCTGCCCCTTGCCAATCGGAACGACTACGTCGATGACCCGCGGCGACAGATCCTTCACGGTCGGATCTTCGATTTCCATCTTCAGCCATTTGGTCGGGTAAAGCGGCGTCAGATTGTCGAAGTGGACCTTGTGCTTTTGCGACTCCGGATCTTCGAAGTTGATCTGATTGACTTTCAAGAGAGCGAAATATCTCTCCCCTTCCTTGGGGCTGCGAATCTGTCCCTCGACGGTATCGCCCGTGCGGAGCGCAAAGCGCCGGATCTGGGACGGGGAAACGTAGATATCGTCGGGCCCGGGGAGATAATTGACGTCGGGCGAGCGTAGGAAACCGAAACCATCCTGAAGCACCTCGACCACGCCGGTGCCGATGATATCGATATCCTTGGCAGCGAGCTGTTTGAGGATGGCGAACATCTGCTCTTGCTTGCGCATCGAGCTGGCGCTTTCGACGCCGACTTCCTCGGCAAAGCTCAGAAGCTCCGTCGGCGTTTTCGCCTTCAGGTCCTGGAGCTTAATCTCCTTGGGCATGGCAAGATCTTGCATGGGGGTCTTTGCTCCGGAGAGACTGACGCCGGCTGCCAAAGTCGAAATTAGGCAGCACGCGGAAGGCGGGCAGGATGAGGGCTCGATCGGACTAAGCGTGAGCCGGGAAAGAAGACCGGTGGGGAACCGATCCATCTACGCGTTCATGAGCCGATGGTTCCCGCTAGGCGGAAGGTTACCGATCATGAGGCGAGATAAGGGGCGGGATGCCCCAGGCGCGACAACCGACTCAAGGAGCGGATTGGCCCGGGACAACGAGCTTATAACAGACAAGTATACTGGATTGAAAGGGAAATTTTCAGCGGTCAAACGCTGCTTCAGAACGGTTTGACGATCACCATGATGACGATGACGATCATCAGCAGGGTGGGAGCCTCGTTCCACATGCGCCAGTGACGCGCCGAGACTGAATTTTTATCCTCTCGGAACATGCGAACGGACTTCGAATAGAAGCCATGGACCGCTGACAGCAACAAGACGGCCAACAGCTTTATGTGCATCCACGGCGACGACAGCCAGCCACCGCGCCACATCAGCCAGAGGCCAAGAACCCAAGCCACGATCATCGCAGGGTTGATGATAAGGGTCAGAAGCCGCTGCTCCATCACCTTGAACGTCTCAGATTGCTGCGACCCCTTGGGGGCGTCGCAATGATAGATGAACAATCGCGGTAGATAAAGCAGGCCGGCCATCCAGGAGATGATGGCTATGACGTGGACCGCTTTGACCCAGAGATAGGCGCTGTCGCCGACGATCAGCACGGCGGCCAACGTCGCACCAGCGGTCACCAGCAGGGCTGTTCCGGCCCGGCGTGCGACCGTACGATCGCTTTGCTCGGCCATCAGCTCGCACTCCGCAACCGCCTGACGAGACGTTCGACATGGTCTGGCGGGGTTTCAGGCACGATGCCATGCCCGAGATTGAAGATGTAGGGGTTCATCTTAAGGGTGTTCTTGAGTTCGTCGACGCGAGCATCGAGCGCGGCACCGCCGGCGACCAGCAACAATGGGTCGAGGTTCCCCTGCACGACCGTCTTGCCGGACAGCAGCGACTTCATTTCAGCGAGACTCATCGCGGTATCGCAGCTCACACCATCGACGCCTGCTGCTTCGGCGAAGGCAAGCGAGCGACGGCCTGCGCCGCGGGGGAAGCCAATGATCGGGATTTCTGGGTGAACCGCACGGATGCCCTGCACAATGGCTTTGGTTGGTACGGTAACCCAGCGTTCAAATTCTCCGTCCGGCAGGCTGCCGGCCCAAGTATCGAAGATCTGAAGAACATCGGCACCGGCTTTTACCTGTAGCAGCAGGTACTCGATCGAACTGGCGACTACGAGATCGATGAGCGACTGAAACAGGGCTGGATCGCGGTACGCCAGCAGGCGCGCGGGCGCCTGGTCCTTCGTTCCAGCGCCTGCCACCATGTACGTCGCAACGGTCCAGGGCGCACCGCAGAAGCCGATCAGCGCGGTCTCTGTTGGAAGATCCTGGCGTAGCCTCTGAACGGTCTCCGCAACGATGTCGTACTTATTGCGCGCTTTGGAGGGGTCGAGAGCCGCGAGATCGGCAGCGGTGCGGATGGGAGCAAGCTTCGGCCCCTCGCCTTCGACAAATTCGACATGCTGGCCGAGTGCGTGCGGCACGACCAAGATGTCCGAGAATAGGATGGACGCATCGAAACCGTAGCGGCGGATCGGTTGGAGCGTCACTTCGGCTGCAAGGGCTGGGGAATAGCACAGATCCAGAAAAGACCCTGCTTGCTTGCGTGTCGCACGGTACTCCGGGAGATACCTGCCGGCTTGGCGCATGAGCCATACGGGTGGAGGGTCAAGTGCCACGCCGTCGAAGACGCGTAGGAAGCGCCGTTTAGCCTTGGCAGCCGTTTGTTCAGTCGAGAGCGGTGTCACTGTCTTTCAAAGAGTCCATTTCTAAAGGGTTACTTTTATGACTCTTAGGCTGTCGATTTCGGGGATCGGCAGTCATCAAGAGCTTATCCGCATGATGGCGAAAGGCGTTTCGCAACTGTCTAGAATTAGTGGCTGAGCTTGCTTACAGACGCTAGAGGGAAAAAACCGGCCAACGCCAATATTTTGGTTTGGGGTGCGACACCGGCTTTTCCGCGTGTTGACTGTGTAGAAGCTGTTGAGACCTTCTGCGTGGCCGCAGTAGTGCTGATGGCGCGGCTGAGCGGTGGACAGAGAGGCTTTTTCGGCAGCGTTGTGAATAAGAGTGTGGGCAAAGCTGTGGAGCAAAAGATCGATGCCGAGGGGCAGGGTGGGGCAGTGGACAAGTGGGGGTGTTATCCACAAAAGTATCCACAGGGCCGCCGAGGGGTAACGGGCATATGGTGAACGTTCTTCCAAGCTACTTTCACTTGCACCTGATCTCCGACTCTACCGGCGAGACCCTGACGACCATCGCTAAGGCTGCTGCGGTGCAGTACGCGCAGGTGCGGCCAATCGAGCATGTCCATCCGATGGTGCGGAGCATGAAGCAGCTTGGCCGTGTTCTGAAGGAGATCGAGCAGGCCCCTGGTATTGTCCTCTACACGGTCGTCAACAAAGAATTGACCGATGCCATCGAGTTGGAATGCCGGAGGCTGAAGGTGCCGGCTTTGCATGTGTTGCAGCCGATCATGAAGGTTTTCGAGGCTTATCTCGGCGCGCCGCAAACGCCGATCGTGGCCGGCCAGCATGTTCTCGATTCCGACTATTTCAAGCGGGTCGATGCACTGAACTTCACTATGGCCCACGACGACGGACGGTTGCCAGAAGATCTCAATCACGCGGATATTATCATCCTCGGAATATCGCGAACCTCGAAGACACCGACCAGTATTTATCTGGCGCAACGCGGATATAAAACCGTCAACGTTCCGCTGGTGCCGGGGATCCCGCCGCCGGGGGTGCTATCTCAACCGCACTCGGCGTTTGTTGTCGGGCTGATCGCCAGTCCCGAGAGGATCATGGAAATTAGGCGCAACCGCGTGCAGATGATGTCCGGCCGGGTGGTGGAAGGCTATGCGGACAGGCAGCAGATCGTCACAGAGATTCAAGAATCCAGGCGCCTATTTGCGCGGCACGGCTGGCCTGTCATCGATGTGACGCGCCGGTCGATCGAGGAGACCGCTGCAACAATCATCAAACTGCTCAATGAGCGCGACGCTGCGGACGAAGAGGGCCGAGAGACCGGCGATGGTTGATATGCAGTCCACTTCATTGATCCTGGCTTCAGGTAGCCCGTTCCGGAGAAAAATGCTCGAGGGTGCGGGGCTCCAAATCGAGGTGCAGCCAGCGGCGGTCGACGAGGCCGCCATCCGTGCGGCGCTGCAGGATGATAATCCCGATATCGAGCCGCAGGATGTCGCGGAGGTTCTTGCGCGGGCAAAGGCAGAACAGGTCAGTGCTTCTTTACCAGGCAAATTGGTTATTGGTGCGGACCAGGTGCTGGCTTGTGGTGGAGAGATCTTTGCCAAGCCACCAACAGTGGCGGATGCGCGGGATCAACTATTGCGATTGAGAGGGTTGGCACATTCGCTGCCGACAGCGGTCGTTCTCGCAATAGATGGTGCGACGGTTTGGAGTCATCTCGACGAACCGATCCTGACGATGCGGGCGGTCTCGGATGAGTTTTTGGATAGGTATCTCGCGGCCGAAGGAAGCGGTGTGTGCGAAACGGTTGGGGGCTACAAGCTCGAAGGACTAGGCGCGCAGCTATTTGAGAGTATCGAAGGCGATTATTTCTCCGTTATAGGTCTGCCGTTGTTGCCGTTGTTAACGGAATTGCGGTCACGGAAAGTCATCATCACATGAAAAAGGCTTGCATCATCGGCTGGCCGGTCAAGCATTCGCGATCGCCGCTCATTCATGGCTATTGGCTCGCCAAACACGGGATCGTTGGTTCCTATTCGATGGTCGAGGTAGCGCCAGGCGAGCTTGAACGGTTCATCCGTGGAGGGATGGCTGCTCAAGGATTTAGCGGGTGCAATGTAACGGTGCCGCACAAGGTCGATGTATTGAAGTTTGTCGACGATGTGAGCGAGGCAGCGCGGGCCATTGGGGCCGTAAATACTCTTTGGTTCGAGGCGGGGCGCCTCAGAGCCGACAACACTGATGTCACAGGATTTCTAACACATCTCGACGTTACCGCTCCGCAGTGGCGCCTGGCTGACCGTCCGGTGTTAGTGCTTGGCGCCGGTGGTGGTGCGCGCGGCATTGTCTACGGACTTTTGGGTGCCGGTGTCGATAAGGTCTATGTTTCCAATCGGACGCGCGTTAAAGCGGACGAGATTGCGCAGGCATTTGGAAAAGCCGTGACTGCCGTAGACTGGGAACAGCGCGAGCGATATGGCCGAGAGGCTGGCCTCCTCGTCAATACGACGACTCTCGGGATGGCGGGATATAGTGACTTGGACTTCGACGTGTCGGTTTTGCCTGCCGATTGCGTGGTCGCTGACATTGTTTACGTGCCGCTCGAGACCAAGCTCCTGAGGGCGGCGCGTGCGCGCAATCTAAACGTCGTCGATGGTCTTGGTATGCTGCTACATCAGGCGGTGCCCGGTTTCGAGCGATGGTTCGGTGTGCGGCCTGCCGTGACACCGGAGCTTCGCGCGATCATCGTTCAAGATATCGAGGGGCGCTGATGCTGCTCGTTGGGCTGACCGGATCCATTGGGATGGGTAAATCGACGGTCGCCGCGCGCTTTCGCGCCAATGGTATTCTGGTTTGTGATGCCGATGCCTTGGTGCACGATCTCTACGGTGGAAAAGCGGTTGCGCCGATCGAAGCCGCTTTCCCTAAAACGACAGCCGACGGGAAGGTCGATCGCCAGAAGCTTGCAGCGGTGCTGTTGAATGCGCCGGAGCGGTTCAAAGAACTAGAGCGGATCGTTCACCCGCTGGTTCAGCGGGCCGAGGCCGAGTGTCTCGAGGTTGCGCGCAAGCGAGGAGATGCGTTGGCAATTCTCGAAATTCCGCTGTTGTTCGAGACCGGAGGCGAGAAGAAGGTTGATGTTACGGTTGTGGTCAGTGCTACGCCTGACCTTCAGCGCCAGCGTGTCTTGGCGCGTCCAGGGATGACGGAGGAAAAATTTTCGCAGATCGTATCGCGTCAGATGCGAGACGATGAGAAACGCCGGCGGGCGGACTTCGTTGTGGATACGAGTGTGTCCGTCGAACAGACTTACGCGCAAATCGATAGACTGATCGCGACGCTCCGGCTGCGTGAGAACGATGGTACGGCTTACGAGCGCTTCTGGTCCATCTGACCGGTCGACACTCGGGGGCGGGGCATGACCAGAGAAATTGTGCTGGATACGGAAACGACCGGCCTCGATGCCCGTCGTGGTGACCGCCTTATCGAACTCGGCTGCGTCGAGTTGATCAATCATTTTCCGTCGGGACGGGAATTCCATCGCTTCCTCAATCCGGAGACGCGCGATGTTCATCCGGACGCGTTTGCGATTCACGGCATTTCAACCGAGTTTCTCAGGGACAAGCCGCCGTTTCGCGAGGTCGTCGATGAGTTCCTCGATTTTCTCGGCGAGGATACGCTTGTCATTCACAATGCGTCCTTCGACATCGGCTTCATCAATATGGAGCTCGAGTTACTGAAGCGTCCGCCGCTGTCGATGACACGCGTCATCGATACGCTGCAGCTTGCCAGGCGAAAGCATCCGGGTGGACCGAACACGCTCGACGCTCTTTGCAAACGATACAGCATCGACAGTTCAAAGCGCGACAAGCACGGGGCCATCGTCGACTCTCTGCTGCTCGCCGAAGTCTACATCGAGATGACCGGTACGAGGCAGGCGACTCTCGTTCTGGCGGCTGAACAGAGCCAATCCGCGACGTCGGCCGTAAATGGCGCGAATGGTTACGCGGCGCGGCCAAGGCCCGATCCTTTGTCGCCGCGTCTCAGCCCGGAGGATCTATCGGCGCATGCGAAGTTCGTCGAAAGTCTCGGCGATAAGGCACTATGGCGGCGCATGGGGTGAGCGTTGCCGGGCGCCGTCATCGTGACGCTTGGAGACGTTGGCGCGCCAAGGTAGATTGGCGCTGACGTTCGATGCGGCCGGTGCCATATCCGTCAGAAACGGAGTCTCCATGCTGCGCGTGGTTCTCGAAAACGTTCTGCTCTTTTTTCTGCCGGCGGTGCTCTATGTCGTTTACGTGATGCTGGTACGGAGAACCGGCGCCAGCACGACGCAGATCTTAAATGAGGCTCCGCTGATCTGGCTGACCGTTGCAGGAATTGCGGTTATCGGCCTTACATTCGTGTTCTTCGGGGCAAAGCAGGAAGGTGCGCCAGGGCAGGCCTACGAGCCGGCGCAGTATAAAGATGGAAAAATCGTACCCGGCCGGGTGCGATAGCGAGGCCGGCTCAGCATGGCGCCTGCTGCGATCATCACAGCGGATTGGCTTACTAGGCCGTCGACGCAAGCCGTTTTTGTGGCGCTGGAGCGTGCGGGTCTCGAAGGCCGGGTGGTCGGCGGTGCTGTCCGCAATACTCTGCTCGGACGGCCGGTTACCGACATCGATATCGCGACGCCGGCGGTGCCGGAGGATGTGATGGCAGCGGCGAGGGCCGCGGGGCTCGGCGTTGTTCCGACCGGATTGAAACATGGAACGGTGACGGTCATTTCCGACGGGGTGCCGCATGAAGTCACCACGCTACGGCATGACTTGGAGACTGACGGGCGGCATGCGGTCGTCGCGTTCAGTGCCGATTGGACCGAGGATGCCGCCCGGCGCGACTTCACGATCAACGCACTCTATTGCGACCGGCGCGGCGAGGTTTTCGATCCCTTGGGTGGATACGATGACTTGCGGGACCGGCGCGTTCGTTTCATAGGCGACGCGGACGCGCGGATTAGGGAGGATTATCTTCGCATTCTCCGGTTTTTCCGGTTCAGCGCGGAATACGCTCTCGGGTCTTTCGATGCCGCTGGTTTGCAGGCCGCCGGGAGGTTGCGCGAAGGTCTTCGCGGGCTTTCGTCGGAGCGGGTCAGGGCCGAGCTTGTCAAAATGCTGGTTGCGCCGCGTGCCTCAGAGGCGGTCCACACTATGGTGGCGCACGGATTTCTATCCCCGCTTCTTGGGCTGGCTGTTTATCCTTCCCTGATGCAACGGGCGATTCAAACCGAGATCGACACCCGGTCTTCTCCAAATCCGATGTTCAGGTTGGGTTTGCTTGCGGTCAGCGTTGCCGAGAATGCGCATTGGCTGGCTAAGCACCTTCGTCTGTCGGGTGATGAGCGGGACGATCTGCTTGCTGTCGCCGCCGGTCGGTCAGGGCCGGGTGCGAGTGATCCGCCGGGTGCGCGGGCGCAGATCTATCGCCGGGGAGAGCGGTGGCACCGATTGCAGATGCTGTCGGCTGCGGCGCGGGCGCCTGCAGACCAAGCGCGACATATCCTCCAGCTGGTCGAGGCGACAGCGGCGTGGCAAGTGCCGGCCATGCCCGTTTCGGGCCGGGATTTGATTTCGCTGGGATTTGCGTCGGGGCCCGAGATGGGAGAAGCCATCCGATACATGGAGGCTTCTTGGATTGCGTCTGATTTCACCGCGGAGAAGGCGGCCCTGATCCGACTCGTGGCGGACCGTGTGCGATAGACAGTCAGGTCACTTCACGGGGTGACGTGGCCGCGTTGCACTTCCACCCGCCGCAGTCTGCGCTTAAGTTGTCGCGCTGTTCGGCGGGCAAATAATGGATTTTGGTAGCGACAGGATCGATCGGCTCAGCCGGACCGAAGAGGTTCGGCGAACGGACCTGCGTACCTTTCATCACATCATGGTTTTCCTGGCGATTGTGACGGTGGTCGCCGGAGGCGCGCTGTTACCTTATCATCAGGCCGCTGAACTCGATGCAGCACGCGCCCGGGAGATCGGCAGCGCATTTCTGCTCGCAGGCATAGCAGACACTCTCATTCTATACTTTTGGGACCAGATTTTCGGGAGTTGAGCGGGCGTGTTGCGTCGGGGGTTGGTGGCGTTTGGTTTTTGGTTCGGTCTCAGCGTTTCAGCTGGGGCCGATACACTCTACGAGCATCGGGTCACAGCGTCCGATCTCGCTGCGGCTCTGCATGATGCTCTCGCAGGCGTGCAAGTCCACCTGCATAATCACGGCCGCCTTGTTGGGTCGAGCTATCATGCGTCGAACGCTGCTTCGATCAAATGGCCTGCCAAGGATGGGCCTGGAAAACGTGATCGGTTCACGCTGCCCGACGCGAGCCGGGTCGTGCTTGGGCGCCGCTACGGCTACTACGTCAATCATGTTCGGGCCGAAGGGATCTTTGTGGCGCCGCAGCCCGACCGGTTGACGGCCACGCTATTGCTTAGGAGCAATGGCTCTTCGCTGCTGGGAAAATGTGTGACGGTGGCCAGGCCCGAAACGCCGTGCGGCATCGGGGGTGAGGCAGCGATGCCTGCATTCGAGTGGCGGGATGCTCGGATCGACGTCGATCTGGTGCCGATCGTCTATCACGGCAGCCTGGCGTTCAATGTTGGGCAAGTGACGATCAGCGGCGATATCGGCGTCGGTGCGGCATGCGCTTGGCCGGTCGTTGGGATGCGGCTTTGCAGTGCGCTCAACAGGGCTCTGGAGACCACTCGGAAGAAAATTGCCGACGAAGTGCGATCGAGCTTGAACGATCCTGACGTCAAGAAGAGTGTGGCTGCGGCCGTCCGCGACTATCTCGACAAAGGTGCGCAAGTGCCCATCCTCGGGGTCAAGCGCGTGTCCATGGCGGACGGGATCGTCAGGATCGGACTCGGTCTACGTTTTTGACCCGGCCTGCTGTATGGAGCGGTATCGGGCGATCGACCCGAGTTGTATCGACTCTAGTGCGAGTACCCGTGTGACCGGTCAACCCACCATCTACGCCTTGTCGAGCGGCGTTGGAAAAGCCGGCGTTGCCGTCATTCGGCTGAGTGGCGGGCGGACCGCGGATGTCCTACGGGCGGTTGCCGGGCATTTGCCATTGCCACGTGTTGCAACGCTGCAGAAGCTAGTCCACCCGTCCTCGCAAATTCCGCTCGATCAAGCGCTGGTCTTGTGGTTTCCGGCGCCGCGCAGCTTCACAGGTGAAGACTGTGCAGAGTTGCACGTCCATGGCGGACGGGCGGTTGTCAGTTCCGTGCTCGAGGCTTTGTCAGCTTTCGAAGGTCTGCGATTGGCCGAGCCGGGGGAGTTCGCGCGGCGTGCCTTCTTCAACGCGAAGCTCGATCTTACCCAAGCTGAAGCGCTCGCTGACCTGGTCGATGCCGACACAGAAGCGCAGCGCCGGCAGGCCCTCCGGCATATGTCGTCCGGTGGTCTCGGTGGCCGGGCAGATGCTTGGCGCGGCGCGATCATCAAGGCGCAGGCGCTTTGCGAAGCGGCGATAGACTTCTCGGATGAAGGCGATGTTGCCACCGATGCACTTGCTCAAGCGGCGTCGGTTGCCAGCTCGTTGCGGGCCGACCTGATGAAGGTGTTGGCAGATGCGCGGCGCGGCGAGATCGTGCGCGAGGGCTTTCGGGTCGCTATCATTGGCGCGCCGAACGTTGGGAAGTCTTCGTTGCTCAATGCACTCGGCCGGCGCGACGCGGCGATCGTTTCTGAGGAACCTGGAACAACGCGCGACGTCGTCGAAGTGACTTTGGACTTAGGCGGCATGGCCGTAATTGTGTCCGACACCGCCGGGGTACGCGAGGGGGCGGGACGTGTCGAGCAAGAGGGGATTCGCCGTTCGTTCCGAACCGCGGAGCATGCCGATCTTATACTCGCACTGTCGGCGGTAGACATCGGCACGGGCACTTTTCCTCCCGAGTTGCATCGGAATCTCGAAAATTTCTCCGCCGAGGTGGTCGATGTCGTCAATAAAATCGACCTTCTGGACGCGAACGCCATTCCGAGTTGCATCGGAATCTCGACGCGAACCGGGCAAGGGATAGATATCCTTCTCGATCTGATAACTGGCCGGGCTGGGGCCGTTATGGCCGGGGATGAGCCTGCTCTGATCACTAGGGAGCGCCAGCGGCTTCTCATTGCTGAAGCATGCGCTGCCCTGGAAGCATTCGATTCTGATCCAGGCCGCGCTATCGAACTGAGGGCCGAGGATCTCCGGCAGGCTGCTCATGCGCTCGGACGAATGACCGGACGTGTCGATGCCGAGGATGTTTTGGGGGAGATTTTCGGCAGGTTCTGCATCGGAAAATAATTTGATCGGAACTGCTCCAAGACTCCGGAAAGATTCGTGAATCAGGCGTCAGGACGTTTCACGTGAAACTATCCCTTAACGAAGGAAAAATATCCGTTAATCCGGAGACATTCGAAGCCAGGCGTCACCATTCGAGGATGGATTTTCCTGAGGGTATTAGTCTCCCGGAATCATGTTTGCAGGCGTAGGACACTTGCGAGTCGACCTCCTTTTGACGTTTTCCCCATTTTTCGCGTAGATATCGGCCCGATTCAGGGGTTTGGCGAGGCTTGCCCTTCAGGCTGACCCGATTGGCGAGAGGTTCATGGAGCAGGTTTTGACATTCGATGTGATTGTCGTCGGGGGCGGTCACGCGGGTTGTGAAGCTGCGGCCGCATCAGCGCGGCTCGGTGCTCGAACGGCGCTGCTGACACATCGGTTTGATACGATCGGGGAGATGTCTTGCAATCCGGCCATCGGTGGATTGGGGAAAGGACACTTAGTACGCGAGATCGATGCGCTGGATGGATTGATGGGGCGGGTGGCCGATGCGGCGGGAATTCAGTTCCGCTTGCTCAACCGTTCGAAGGGGCCCGCTGTCCAGGGGCCGCGAGCACAAGCGGATCGGAAGCTCTATCGCCAAGCCATGCAGGCAGCGATGTCGGGGGTCGGTGGTCTTGAGATCATCGAGGCTGCGGTTGAGGATCTCTTGGTAGAAGACGGGCGGGTCAAAGGGCTCAAGACGAGCGATGGACGCAGCTACAACTGTCGTTCGGTTGTTCTAACAACTGGCACGTTTCTTAGGGGCGTGATTCATCTCGGCGAGAGGAAGGTGCCAGCCGGCCGTGTCGGTGAGGCGCCAGCTCTTGGGGTATCGGACCGGTTAATGGCGCTTGGTCTTCGCCTTGGCCGTTTGAAGACCGGGACGCCGGCGCGGCTCGACGGAAAGACGATCGCGTGGGATCGATTGGAGATGCAACCCGGTGACGAGACGCCGGTGCCGTTTTCATTTCTGACCAAGGAAATTCGCAATAGGCAGGTGTCGTGCGGTGTTACCAGTACGACAGAGGCGACGCATGCCATCATCAAAGCGAACTTGCACAGAGCACCGATGTACTCCGGCCAGATCGAGGGCGTCGGACCACGCTACTGCCCGTCGATCGAAGATAAAGTCGTGCGATTTGCGGATCGCTCCATGCACCAGATCTTTCTGGAGCCGGAGGGTTTGGACGATGACACCGTTTACCCGAACGGGATTTCGACTTCGCTCCCCGAGGATGTCCAGGAGGCGTTTCTCAAGACCATTCCGGGGCTTGAGAGTGTCCGCATCATTCGGCACGGGTATGCCATAGAGTACGACTATGTTGATCCGCGAGAGCTCACTCACGGTCTCGAGGTGAAGAAGGCGCCCGGCCTGTTTCTCGCCGGGCAGATCAACGGTACAACGGGCTATGAGGAAGCGGGCGCGCAGGGTCTTGTTGCAGGTCTCAATGCCGCTCTAAAAGCTGGCGGGCGTACCGAACCGTTCAGCATTTCGCGTGCAGATGGCTATCTGGGCGTCATGATCGACGACCTCGTGAGCCAAGGGGTGAGCGAGCCCTACCGCATGTTTACGTCGCGAGCCGAGTTC
>JAPXTA010000043.1:0-33912 GCA_033812735.1 Hyphomicrobiaceae bacterium
GTCCGAAATGTCGGGACGCAGAAACACGTCGCGGACGATCGACAGGATGACAGGCACACCCCAGATCGCGACCGCAGCATAGTAGGAGATTTTCGGCACGACCGCCGTCAGCCCCGATCCTCTCATCGACGGATGAACCCAGAAGCCACCCGTATAGACGATCTGTTTCTGCGGCTGCGTCGCAAATGGTGCCGTGATCTTGAACTCGATCGTCTTACGCATGGCGCCCGCGTTGGCCCCGTAGAAAAGGCGGAGACTCTCCATCTCGTCTTTCAAGGTTGCACCCTTGAGATCGAGAAGCCGCATTGAATTTGCCGTTACGGGCTCGCCTGATCGATCGAAGCCGATCCAGCACATCAATTCGTCGCCCACTGGCGGAAAATCTTCGGCATCGAGCACCGGCACCTGCCGCCACCACGACGACTGCGAGCCGCGGTTGAGCCGTACCATATCGGCTGGTTCGACGCGCTTCAGAACGACGCCGATATCGTCCAGCCGGCTTTCGGCCGCGAGCATGTACCGGCCGAGTGCGGCGCGCGGACCGTGGTCGAAGGCAATGTGGTCAGCGAATGAACCAGGAAACCGATCTGCGAGGGTCTCCATTCTCAGTGCTGACTTTGGCATGGCAGGGCTCCGCATGGTTGTTGCACAAGGGTTGCACAACTCAAGTTATGCGCGTGAGCCGATTGATTCGGAGTGCCTGATCTGCAATTGCTAACAGCGTTTTTCAGGTATTGCGTAGTGAGTAAATTCGCATGATTTCGAAACGTCCAACTGAACATTCCAGAACGATGGATCAAGTCGTCGGCGAGCGGCTGCACGCGATGCTGACAAGAAGCGGAATGCCAAGATCCGAACTCGCGGAGAGGCTTGGGTTGAAGCTCGAGATCGTCGACGAATTTTGTGCAGGCACAAGGCGTATCGGTGCGAGTCTCTTGATCGAGATCAGCCGGCTATGCGGTGTCAAAGTGTCGGATTTCTACGCCGACGTCACCGAACCGGAAAACCGGGATTGAGCGTCGTGTGTAATGGCCTATTGCCGGCCCTTCCGCCATTCGTACGCGACGATGGCGAGCCCGAAGAAGACGAGGTCGGCGATGATCTTGCCAAGCAAGAGCCCAAGCGCGAGGTCGCCGACAAGCATCGGCAAAGCGTACATCGCAGCCGGTCTGATCACGAAACTATCGAGAATTTCCGCTGGCCCGAACTCCGCCAATAAAGCGCGTGTCGAGGGCACGAGGGCTGGCGCGGCGCTGGTAAAAGTCAACGGTTGTCCATCAACCCGCCGCAGCAGTTCACGAACGAGCGCAACGCCGTAAAAGCCGATGTTCTCCGACCACGTCGCGGCATAGGCGACGACGGCCGCGTTCGCTCCAAAGTATGCCGCCGCCATTCCGCCTGTGAGTGCGCACACGGTCGCTGCGATCTCGAGCGGGAGGTAGCGTTTGAGCCATTCCAACGGCTTCGTTAGCCAACCTGTACGGCTCACGGCACCAGCCCCATCACGTGGGTCATAATCACCAGATAGATCGCAATCGTCAGCACGTCCTGAAGAATGGTGGCGACAGGCCCGGCGCCAAACGCCGGATCAATCCCTGCCTTCGACAGAACCCACGGGAGCACCAGCCCGATTCCGCACGCCATGGTGCCGGCGGCAAGCAGGGAAAGCCCGACGCCTATCCCTATGAACACATTGCCGAACGCGATTGCAGTTGCGATGACGGCTAGAACCGCCAAGGCGAGACCAATGAGCGCCCCGGTCAGCAACTCGTTCAACAAAATGCTGGCAAGCGGGCGATGCCGAATGGAAAGACCGCGCACTGTGATGGCCTCTGTCTGAGTTCCGATGGCGTCGGTCAGGTAGACGAGCGCTGGAATGAAAAATGCGATGACGACATTCTTCTGCAAGGTCTGCTCGTAACTTGCCATCAGCGCGGTCGCCCCCGAACTCAACGCAAGGCCGACGAGCAGCCACGGCATGCGTCGCCCGAATTGACGAAGTGGCGGATCTTCGAGTGCGTGCCGCGCTCCGTCGCGCTCGCGCAGCACACCGACGAGACGGTTCGTATCCTCGCGGTGCTCTGAACTCAGCACCTCGAACAGCGTCTTCGGCGTAAGTATGCCGATCGGTTTTTGACTCACATCCACCACAGGCAAAGCGATCGCTGCTGTCTTCATGGCCAGCAGCACGGCCTGCTCTTGATCGATCTCCGGCGCGATTGTCGGCCAATCACGAGTAATCAACGATTGCAGCGGCGCCGCGTCCTCCGCGCGATAAAGCTGGCTGGGCTGCACCACGCCGACGTAATGCCCCGCGTCGTCGGTGGCGATGATGAGTTCGATCGTCTCGAAGGCGGTATCGCGGATTATTTGGCGCACGTGTGCCGCAGTATCTGTGGCGCGAGCCAACGGGACCCGAGCAGTAGCGAGATGCCCGGCTGTTTCGATCTTATGGTCGTGCTTGGCGGCCTCCGAGTGCGGCATGGCGGTTGCGAAGTCCCTCACAAATCGACAGGACGCTTCGTCCGCGCGCTCTCAAGGATCGCGGCAAGTGTAGCAGCGATATCGACGCTCTCCGCGTCCGTCGCGCCTGTCCAATGCGGTGCGCCCCCGGAAACGGCGCGCGCAAAACTTTCGGCCTCGAGCAGAAAGCCATTGCCTTCCGGAACAGGCACTGTGTCGATAGGCGATGCAGCCGTGGTGCCGCGCCGGATTTGATAGGACGTCGCGCCGCCGAGGGGCGGATGATTGAGATACATCGTCTCGATGTAACCCTTGTCGCCCATGACATGCCCGTGCCGATGATATCCAGTCGCGAAACTTGCCGAGACTTGCGCCAGGAGACCGCTCTTGAATTCGAGCGTAGCCACGGCCGTCTTGTCGACGCCTGTCTCGGCGTACTGGGCAACAGCGGTGACGCGCGATGGCCTCTCGCCCGCGATCACGCGCACGAAGCTGACGGCATAACTGCCGGCATCCATCACCGCTCCCCCGGCGAGATCGGTGATCATCCGGATATTGGTCGGGTCGGAGAACGGCACGCCGAACGTCGCACGGATGATCTGGGGCCGGCCGATGGCGCCATCCGCGACAAGCCGGCGCACGTCGCGCGTCATCGGTTGCGCAAGATACGGATAGCCTTCGTAGAGCAGCACTTTGCCCCGGCGCGCGGCCTCGAACATCGAGCGCGCCTCCAACTCAGACACAGCCAGCGGCTTCTCGCACAGAACGTGCTTGCCCGCTTCGCAAGCCCGGATCGACCACGCCGCATGTAGACTGTTCGGCAGCGGATTGTAGATCGCGTCGATATTCTTGTCGGTGAGCATCGCATCGTAGCTGCCGAATGCGACTGCGATACCGTGCTCCCGCGCGAAGGCTTCGGCCTTTGCCTGGGAACGGCTCGCCACACCAGCAACCGTCACGAGGGGCGATGTCGCAACTGCTTTCACAAACTGCTTGGCGATATCAGCCGCGCCGAGAATGCCGATCCGAAGGGGATGCGCCATTGTTCCGGTCCTCAATATCCGAGCAGTAAGAATCCGAGGCCGCAGACAACAGCCACGACGAGCACGAGTGCCGCCACCGATTTCTGGTCGCTTCGTGTCTGCCGCGTTTCCGCGACAAGCACGCGAAGACCGCCGAGCAAATGCACCATCAGCAGTCCGACCAGCCCCGCCTCCGCAAGCTTGACGATCGGCTGGTCCGTCCACCGTAAGAACCCGTCGAGTTGCGCCTCGCGGTCAATCGCAAGTCCGAGAACGAGGAAATGCATCGGCAGGAAGATGGCGAGCAATACCCCGGAAATACGATGAACCAGCGCCGCCAGCCAAAGGAGGTCGCGACGATAGGCTCGGGCACGTAGGCGTGTCGTTGGCATGGCACCGCTGATCGCTGGTTGAAGATGCAAACCATAGCGGCGCCTGCGCTCCAAGCAAGCACCGTCGCTTTCCGAACGGTCGGCAAGATCCGCTGCAGACGCGCGATTCGCTACAGTCCAGCGAAATCGTCCTGCAAGTTAAGGCTTTTTTGACTCGTGTCCCAATATGCTCCGTCTACCTGCCAGATCAAATTCCAGCGTCTCTGGCCTCGTGCGCGTCGAGTCCCTTGCGCCTTGTGATCCGCCGCCATCGGCGGCGCAGCAAGTCGCCAGGCAACAGTGCGCCTTGTGATCCGCCGCCATCGGCGGCGCAGCAAGTCGCCAGCAAACTTGCGTAGAGCGGAGACCCCTAATGCTCGCCCGTCGTGTGATCCCTACCCGTGCCATCGGCGTGCTTGCCGCCGTGTCGGCCAGCCTTTTGCTCGGTGCTTGCGCCAGTTCAGGCGAAAACCCGCTGTCGCTGAGCAACCAGGACCTTGTCGCCAAAGCGGCGAGCCCTGAGAACACGAAATCCGAACTTGAAAAGGCGACGGATTATTGGGGCAAAGCGCACGCCAGCAAACCGAGCGATGCCAAGGCGGCAGTCGCATATGCCAAGAACCTCAAGGCTTCGGGCAATAAGCAGCAAGCGCTCGTCGTGCTGCAAGAGGCGCATCGCCACAACCCGATGAACCGCGATCTGAACTCTGAATACGGCCGTCTCGCGCTGGAGCACGATCAGTTCAGCGCCGCACAGAAATTGCTCGAAGCAGCTGATGATCCAGGCAATCCCGATTGGCGCGTCATCTCCGCGCGCGGCGCCGTCCTAGCGAAACAGGGCCGCCACGGCGAAGCGATCCCCTTCTTCGAGCGCGCGCTGGCAGTTTCTCCCGACAATCCGTCGGTCATGAACAATCTCGCCATGGCGAACGCGATGGAAGGGCGGCCCGGCAAGGCCGAAGAATTGCTGCGCAAGGCGGCGTCGGCTCAGCCGAATGACCGCCGCCTCTCGCAGAACCTCGCCTTGGTGCTCGGCCTCCAAGGCAAGCACAATGAAGCTAAGCAGATCAGCGAGCAGGCGTTGCCGGCTGATATGGCCGCCCACAATGGCGATGTCTTGAAGCAGATGGTTGGCGCCGAGCAGCCAGAGCGCCCCGTTCCCGCCCCGGCAGTCGCTTCAAGCGAGCGCCCTGCCACCGAGCCGGCCTCCGCCAAGATCGCCCAGGGCGCCTCGCTCCGCACGACCGCAAGTGTCCCTGCGAAAGCCAAGGGCAAGAAGGCCGACGCGTTCGTCAATGCGGCCGAACTCGTTCGCCGCATGGCAGACGAGGACGCATCCAAGCGGACGGCCGGTCAAGGCAACTGAGCCAGCCAGAACGGTTAATGTCTTCGAGATGTTGGATCCGTCGGTCTCGCGACCGGCGGATTTGCCCTTTTTTGGCATTGGCTTCACCTGTTTCGGCAGGTCGCATGGCATTCGCGCGCGAAACACGTTAAAGAGGGGCCAAATACCGCCCGGGCCACCGTCTTTGCAATTCCACGATGACGGGTCGCGTCGCGCTAAAGCTTTGGATATCCATAAAAAATGACGTTTTCGACGAACCCGGCGCTTGCGCGCGCCCTTGCCGCACGCGGCTACGAGACCGCCACCCCGGTGCAAAGTGCGGTGCTCGAAGCCGAGGCGGCCGGCCGCGATCTAATCGTTTCGGCCCAAACAGGCTCCGGCAAAACAATCGCGTTTGGCATGTCGATCGCTTCGACCTTGCTCGGGTCTGACGAGAAGCTGCCCCCGGCAGGCGCACCCTTGGCTCTGGTGATCGCGCCAACCCGCGAACTCGCCATGCAGGTTCAGCGCGAGCTGACTTGGCTCTATGCCGAAACCGGCGCCCGCATCGTGATTTGCGTCGGCGGCATGGACCCGCGCGCGGAGGGCCGTCAGCTCGGCTTCGGCGCCCATATCGTCGTCGGC
This sequence comes from Hyphomicrobiaceae bacterium, assembly GCA_033812735.1. GTDB lineage: Bacteria > Pseudomonadota > Alphaproteobacteria > Rhizobiales > Hyphomicrobiaceae > JABFRJ01. The sequence continues at coordinate 5,826 of JAPXTA010000043.1, forward strand.
ACGCCTGGCCGGATCCGCGACCACCTCGAGCGCAAGCGCCTGGATTTCTCCAATCTGAAGAGCGTTGTCCTCGACGAAGCCGATGAGATGCTCGACCTCGGCTTCCGTGAGGATCTCGAATTCATTCTCGATGCCACTCCGGCTGAACGCCAGACGCTGCTTTTCTCCGCGACCATGCCGCGCGAAATCGAGGCGCTGGCCGGCCGTTACCAGCGCGATGCGCTGCGCATCCAGACACTGCGCCGCAATGAGCAGCACGCCGACATCGAATACCAGGCGATCCGTGTCGCCCCGTCCGATGTCGAGAGCGCGGTCGTCAACGTTTTGCGTTTCCACGAACCGCGTACCACTCTGGTCTTCTGTTCGACGCGCGAAGCAGTGAAGCGTTTGCACGCCCGCTTCGTCGAGCGTGGATTCTCAGCCGTGGCCCTATCGGGCGAATTGAGCCAGGCCGAGCGCAATCAGGCACTCCAAACGGTGCGTGATGGCCGCGCGCGCTTGCTGGTGGCGACGGACGTTGCAGCGCGTGGTCTCGACTTGCCCGATCTGGCGCTCGTCATCCACGCAGATTTGCCGAACGATCACGAAACGCTGCTGCACCGCTCGGGCCGCACCGGCCGCGCGGGCAAGAAGGGGCTGTGCGTTCTGATCGTCCCGTTCAATCGCCGCCGCAAGGCGGAAATGCTGCTCGGCGCCGCGCGTCTCAAGGTCACCTGGGCAGAGGCGCCGACTGCGGATGCGATCCGCGCGAAGGATCAGGAGCGCTTGCTGTCCGACCCGATGTTCACCGATGCGGCCGACGAAGAAGATCAGGCGCTCGCCCGCGTGCTGCTGGGCGCAAAGACACCGGACGAGATCGCACTGGCGCTCGCCCGCATGCACCGCGCACGGCTGCCTGCACCCGAAGATGTGACACCGGACGCCGGCCCGCCCAAACGCGAGTTCGGTCGCGATCGCGAGCGGGACAACAATCGTTTCAAGCGCGACCGCGACGGCAGCAGTCACGAAAGCCGCCCGCCGCGTGGCCAACCTCGCGACGATGGCCGCGAGATGGTCTGGTTCCGCCTCAATATCGGCCGCGAGCGCAACGCCGACCCACGCTGGCTTTTGCCGCTCATATGCCGTGCTGGCGATGTCACCAAAGCCGAAATCGGCGCCATCAAGATCTTCGACCGCGACACTCGCTTCCAGATTGCTGCCGAATCAGCCGAGCAGTTCGAACTCAACGCGCGGACCAATGGCTCGAAGGAAGGCCATATTTCGCGCGTGCGCGACGGCGATTTCCAGCAACGCGCTCCGCGTCCCGACCGCGATCGGCCACCGCACGCGCCGGCGCCGGTTTCAGAAGTCCCGGCCGAGGCATCCTCGACGCCGCCAGCGGCGCCCCGGAACGAGTGGCACGAACGCAAGGCCTTCAGCGACAAGCCCTTCCGGCAGAAGCCGTTCGGCGACAAGAAACCTTTTGGCGGCAAGAAGCAGTTCGATGAGCGGAAATCCTTTGGCGACAAGAAGCCGTTTGCCGACCGCAAGCCGTTCGAGGGTTCAGCCACGGCCGGCAAGAAGCCCCATCGCAAGGGCCAACGCCCGCCGCACGGCGCATTCGGCAACGCGGGTCCGCGCCCCGAAGGCGCCCCGGCCGATCATCGCGGCCCCTCGAAATACTCGAACAAGAAAAAGCACCGCGCCAATCAACCCGGCAATCAATGACCGCGGCCGCGGCACTGGCGCACATCGCAAAAGCGGCTAAAGTTGCGGCTCGATAATTCCACCTTGCCTTGCCTTCCCGGCCATGAGCGAAGCGAAATGAGCCGGGATCCTTTTCTGTACCTGTTGGGGAAAGGTCGCGGGTGATCTCGCGCGTCCAGTCCCCGGGCAAGACAGCAGAGGCAACGCAGGCGGCAACTGTCTTCGAAGGACGCTCAAATGACCCTGAATTTGGATGGCGATCTGCTGCTGCTGGGCGCCGGTAACATGGGCGGCGCGATGCTGACTGGTTGGCTCGCCCAGGGCCTCGATCCGAAGACTGTGCTGGTTCAGGATCCGTCGCCGCCCCCGGCCGTTGCCGCCCTGCTCGCCAAGCACGGCATCAAACATGCGCCGAAGATCGAACCCGCTCGTCCGCCGGCCGTCATCCTCGCTGCGGTGAAGCCGCAGATCATGGAAGACGTGTTTCCGCCGGTCGCCAAGTTCGCCGGTCCGGATACGGTCGTCCTCTCCATCGCCGCCGGCAAGACCATCGCCGGTTTCGAAAAGCATCTAACGAAGGCGGCCGCAGTCGTCCGCTCCATGCCGAATACGCCGGCATCAGTTGGCCGCGGCATTACGGCTGCAGTCGGCAACAGCCACGTAACTGCAAAACACAAGGCAGCATGCCAATCGCTGCTCGAAGCCGTCGGCGCCGTCGTTTGGCTGGACCGTGAAGACCTGATCGATGCGGTGACAGCGGTGTCCGGCTCTGGCCCCGCCTACGTCTTCCTGCTCGCCGAGTGCATGGCCGAAGCCGGGCGCAAGGCGGGCCTCCCCGCCGATACGGCAGCGCAGTTGGCCCGCTGGACCGTCGCCGGCGCGGGCGAGTTGCTCCATCGTTCCGACCTCGGTGCCGACCAGCTCCGCAAGAACGTGACATCTCCCAACGGCACCACCTATGCGGCCCTGCAGGTCCTCATGAGCGACAAGGGAATGCAGCCCTTGATGGATGCGGCAATCGACGCCGCGGCCAAACGCTCGCGCGAGTTGGCGAGCTGATTGCCGGACGTAAATCACGCCAATAGCGGCCTTCCCCTGTGGGGCGTGCGATAGCTCGCCCGACAAAGCCACGGCGTCGCCACATATGGCCCGCACTGCCGCCCCAAATCTCGGCGATTTGTTCTTGTGAAGCGCTGCTTTGGGGATGGATCAGTGCGACGGGGGAACATGGCTAACGGCGCATTAACCATCGGATTGGTAAATAAGATAGATCGTCCGGCGTCGGCCCATTGGGTTTCGCGCTGCGGCGGGTGGTCTGTTTGTGATTGGGTATTTGTCATGCAAACCCGCGTTGTCTTGTCAGTTGCCGCTCTTGCACTCGTCGCCGCTACCGACCTCGCCTCCGCAAGCGGCCTCCCCGCCATCAAATCCTCGCAGAACAACGGCGTGCCCGCGTGCGTAACGCCCGGGCGCCTCATGGCATTGATCAGGGCCCGAACGCCCGACCTCGACAAGCGCTTCGAGACCATCGCCGCCGAATACCGCCGCCACGGCGAAGAACTCGGCATGCGCTGGGACTACGCTTTCTATCAAATGGTGGTCGAAACCGGTGGCCTCTCGTTCAAGAACGGCAATCGCACCGGTAGCGTGAGGCCGAACCAGAATAATTTTGCGGGCCTTGGCGCGACCGGCGGTGACGCTGGCGAAAGCTTTGCCGACGTCTCGTCGGGCGTGCGCGCCCATCTCGAACACCTGCTCATTTACGCCGGCGAGCGCGTTGAGAAGCCCGTCGCTGAGCGCACCCGGAAGGTCCAAGAGTGGGGCATCCTCAAGAAGTGGCAGGGGAGCATCAAGGGCCCGGTCAACTTCGCCGATATCTCGCAGCAATGGGCGGGCTCGCGCTCCTACGGTAACCAGATCGAAGGCGTCGCCACGCGCTTCAACGACGAGCATTGCAATAAGCCCGATCCGCAGCCGGAACTGATCGCCGCCGTCGAGCCGAAGCCGGAAAAGCCCGAGCGCACTGCCAAGGTCTCTGGTGCCGAACTCGCCAAGAAGGCGATCGAGGACGGCAAGGCGAACGAAGACAATCGCCGTCTCGGCCTCGGCGCAGCAACTCTCGGCAAAGCAGCGCCCAGCATCAAAATCCTCAACGCCCCGAAGGAAGAAACCGCAGAAGCGTTCGATCCGCCACCCGCCGCCGCCAACGCAAAAGCACCGCCCGCCGTCGTTCCGCCGATCTCCAAGACGGCGACGAACGAAAAGCAGGCACAGAAGGTCGCGAGCGCGGGCAATGCCGCTGCCGCCGCCGCCAAGGCCGCACCGAAGCCCATCGAAGCCGGCAAGTGCCGCGTCTGGACGGCCAGCTACGGTGGCAATCGCGCCATGATCATCAAGGCGCCAGGCACCGACGGCTACACCAACTACACCGTCCTCGATGTCAACGAGGGTCAGGAAACCCGCGAAGCCGAAGCCTACATTTCCGCATACGCTTCAGGTGGTGCCGTTGCTGGCGAGTTTACGAACCAGAACCTCGCGCTGGACAAGGCCTTCGAGCTTTGCCCCGAAGGTTGATCGCCCGGGCAGGCACTCACACGCATTGGAATAGCGGGCTTCTTTTCTTTTGTTGGCCTAACCGAAAGAGACAGATGCACGCGCGGACCGTTCGTAATGCCTTTGCTCTCGGATTGATCGTAGCGACGGTTGTCACGGCGGTTGATGCTGAAGCGGCGCGCCGCCCCTCCGGCCGAGCTGCGGCATCGAGCCAACCGGAAACCCCCGAGATCCGCGCAAGCGCGGGCAATCCTGTTCCCGCTTGCGTGACACCAGACCGCCTCATGCGCACGCTCGTTGAGCGCAATGGCCGCTTGGAGGAGCGCTTCAAAACCATTGCCGCTCACTACAAGAGGCATGGCGATGCGCTTGCGATCCGCTGGGATTACGCCTTCTACCAGATGATCCTTGAAACGAATTATCTCGCCTTCACCGGCGACGTCCGCGCCAAGCAGAACAACTTCGCCGGCATCGGCGCGACCGGCGGCGGCGTACCCGGCGAAAGCTTCCCTGATGTCTCCACCGGTGTCCTCGCTCAGCTGCAGCATCTCATCGCCTATGCAGGCGAGCGCGTCGAAAAGCCCGTCGCAAAGCGCACGCTCGAAAACCAGGATGACATCATCGCCAAATCGCGCCGCCTCGGCCGTGCGGTACGCATTGGCGATCTGACAAACCGTTGGGCCGCCGATCGCAACTACGCGCGCTCGATCAACGCCGTTGCTGAACGCTTCGTTCAGGCGGCATGCAACGGTCACCCGGAGGTCGTCGCGGCCGCAGCAGCGCCACCACCACTGCCTCAGCCGCAGGCAACGCAGAGCCGTCGTCTCGATCCCGCGCCCCCCGCGGTTGATCCGAGAAAATCGGCCGCAGCGCGCGTATCTCCCTCGGCCCTCGGTGCTTCCACTGCCATGGTCGCCACCAAATGCGCGGTTCAGGCCGCAAGCTTCGGCGGCAGCCTGACCCTGCTCATCCGCGCGCCGTCGCAGAACGGCGTGACCTTCACGGTCCTCGGCGTCGACGCCAGCGCCGAAAAAGCCATGGCCGACAGCTTCATCGCCACGCATGCGGCGGGAGGCGAGATCGCCGGGCGCTTCAAGACCCGTGATGAAGCCGTTGCCCAGGCCTACGCACGCTGCGACAGCGGCAAACCATAACAAGCCTCGGCATCGAATTCGCCTTACTGCGTCACGCCGCGCGGCCAGCCGGCAAACAGCGCTTCGAACCCGATCCGGCGCGCGTAATCGTCCAATCCGACGCGGCGCAGCGCCCGAATCGTATCGCCGAGCGAAATCAAATGCGCGGCGTCCGGGCCATTCGGGCCGATGGTGCGCATCGCAAGCAGGATGGTACGGCCGACCTCCCGCTTCTTCGCGGCATCCGCCAGATCCGGCAGTGTTCCCGTCTCCGGCAGGTGTCCCGTATTCGGCTGCGGCGTACGGCTGGCGGCCTCCCACAGCGGTATCGGCACATTGACGTCCATGGCATCGAGCACCGTCGCCAGCTTGTGCAACACCTCCGGCGCGATGCGGTTGGCCCGCGCCAGCGCTTCGAGCACGCCGAGCGACCGGTCGAATTCCGCCGCGGACGCACCGCGCGGATCGGCGACATCGGCCAGCGCCGCCCAATGCGCAGCCGCCGGATTGCCGCTCGCAAGCGCCCGTGCCCGGCGGAAATCGCCACCGGCGAGTGCGACCTCCGCCGCCGTCTCGACGAGCGCCCCCGGCATGCCCGCCGGATCGACATCGCCAAGGCGTGTCGCCGCCGCACGCGCTGCGACGAGGTAAAGTCTCGACCGCCGCGCGTCGTCGAGAAACTGCCGTATCAGCGCCATGCGCCGCGGTGGGCCCGGCTCTGCCGCGATCGCCTTGAACAGGCTCGCGCGCCTGAACTGCGCGTCCGCCTCGAGATTGCTCGGCACGTTGAGCTGCCGGTAGGCTTCACCGAGCTGCGCTGGTGAAATTGCATTCAGTCGTGCCGCGGCCTCCACCGCGAGAACCGCCAGCCGCGGATCGGATTTGCCTTCGTTGCCGAGCGCGTAGAGCAGCGCCGGTTCCGCCTTTTCCAACACCACCTGCGGATCTTGCGTGCCGAGCAAGCTGAGCAGCCGATAGTCGAGCACCAGCAGCCGCTCCGGAAACGCGGTGCGCGGCGCCTTCGCCGGCTTTGATCCAGGCTGCATCAGCGCCAACGCATCCAATGCCTGTAGCGCCGTCCCGGCTTGCACGTCTTCTTCGCGCGCCAGTTCGGCTGCAAGACCTGCGGCCGCGAAATTTCCATCAGCCGCCGCACAATATCCGTTGAGCAGGTGCACCTCTCCGATCAGCAACTTCGGCAATCCCTGCCGTTTCGCCGCGAGCGCCTTCGCCCCTGTGCAGGCAGCGGCCCGATCGCCTCCGGCGAGGTCACGCCTGATCTTGAAGCCCGTCATCAACGGATCTGTGGCGTCGATGCCGGAGTCGTTCAGCCTCTGCCCGAGTGGCTCGATGAGGCCCGAGCGGTACAGCCCTTCCATCTGCAGAGCCGCAAAGTGATTTGGCCCCCGCCCGCCAGATGGCGGCGGATCCCGATCGGTCAGAATCCGCGTCCAGAGCGCGTGCAGGGCTGGCGAGCGCGGCGGCACCGCCAGCGGCGCAATCAGCGTTTCTAGCTGCGCCATCTCGATGCCCTGCCAGAGTGGCGCCGACCACGGCGCCGGTTGAGCGGCACCGGCGACCCCGGCCGGTGAGCGCGAGGGCGGTTGTGGCCCTGGCGCGGGTTGTGAGCCCGGTCCCGGGGGGAGCGGTGTGCCGGCCGCGGCCGGCTGTGGTGGGACATTTCCCGCGGGTCTGGGATCGATAGGGGCAAGTTCGATACGCTCGACAGTCCCGCTGCGCGGGCCGGGCAAAGCCGGTGCCCCCTGCGGTGAACTCCAAGGCCGAGCCTGGCTGTCATTGGTACCAGGGTACGGCGCGCCGAACGGCACCGGGCCGCTGCCCTCGCTCGCGCTACCTTGTGACCCACCCTGGCGATCGATGGGCGGAAGTGGTGGCGGCAACTCTTGCGCGGGCCGGCGCTGCCGTTTGGCGCGCTCGTCCTGCTCTTCGAACGGGTTCCAGCCTTGCCCCAACGCAGCGCCGCTCGTCGCGAGCATGGCGCAGATGGCCAAGGCTGAACTGATCTTATGGAAAAGTCGCCACGCGGGGCGGGTGGTCAGAAGGCGGCTGGGATGGCGCATGGCCAAAGGGCTTCCGTCTCCGTCGGCGCGCTACACGCTAGGACCGGTGTCCGGCCGACTGGCCCGGGTCCCAAAACCTTGCAGCCAACGCCGCAAAGTGCCTCATATCCTTACCGGCGTACCTTCACGCCGGGCACCGAAGCGCTTGTTTCCTTCGTCTCGGGCTCGAAGAACTCCGAGAGAACGAACAAGCCACCAAAAACCACGCCCCCGAGAAGCGCCAAGACGAACAGGAACCTGAAGAGGCTCGGCATGTGGCGAAGCTGCTCCTGAACGGATATGATCTCTGCGGACCTTGGCGCTATTATGACCCGTGTTTAACGCGCACAGAAGCGCGCGCCGCGACGAAGTCTGATATGCGTCGTCACAGATGCCGTTTAAACAATGGTATCCGTTTGAAAGTCCAAGACTTCACAGGACAGACGAAATCTGTTCATAGCTCGCGGAAAGACTGCGCGAAGGTGCAGACCGGATAGGCCGATGCCAGGGAAAGCCGAACCAGCAAAATGAGTCGCTCGGAGCCATCGCGCCGCGCAGGCGGAGGTGCCGCCGGGGACCTGCTGGGTCTCGGCAGCCGTTCGCTCGTGCTTGTCGGGCTCATGGGCTGCGGCAAGTCGTCGGTCGGTCGCCGTTTGGCTCATCGCCTCGGCATCCCCTTTGCCGATGCTGACGACGAAATCGAACTCGCCCACCGCAAGAGCATCAAGGAGATCTTCGCCGACCATGGCGAGGCATACTTCCGCCAAGGCGAAAAACGCGTCATCGTCCGCATGCTCCGCAACGGCCCTCAAGTCCTCGCAACCGGCGGCGGCGCCTACATGGACCCCGACACCCGCGCTGCGATCCGCGCGAGCGGGATCGCCATCTGGCTCAAGGCCGACCTGCCCTTACTGATGCGACGCGTTTTGCGCCGCTCCAATCGCCCGCTTCTCCAGGCCGAAGATCCGCAGGCAGTCATGCAGGGCTTGATGGACAAGCGTTACCCGATCTACGCCGAAGCCGACGTGACGATCGAGAGCCGTGATGTGCCGCACGAGGTCATGGTCGACGAGATTTTACGGGCGCTGAAGGCGAGTGGTCTGCTGGCGCCACCGGCGCGGTCGCCCGCTCCAGAAGACGCCAAGCAACCAGTCGATGGAAGGGAGCCAGCGTGAGCGCGGCGACGACAAGTGAAATGGCCATCACCGTCCCAGTCACCTTGGGAGACCGCAGCTACGAGGTGTTGATCGGTCCTGGCCTAATTGCGACCGCGGCGTCGCGCATTGCCGCGCGCTTTCCAAGCGCTCGCGTCGTCATCGTGACGGACGAGAACGTGGCGTCGTCGCATCTCGCCCCATTGGAAGTCGCGTTCGGCGCCAAGCGCCTCGACAGCATCATCCTGAAGCCCGGCGAACAGACCAAATCGTTCGCCAGTCTTGCCGGACTATCCGAACGCTTGCTCGCCGCAGGCACGGAGCGCGGCGATCTCGTTGTCGCCCTCGGCGGCGGCGTCATTGGCGACCTTGCGGGCTTTGCAGCAAGTATTTTGCGCCGCGGCGTTCGCTTCGTTCAGATCCCAACCTCGCTCCTCGCCCAGGTCGACAGTTCGGTTGGCGGCAAGACCGGCATCAATACGCCTCAGGGCAAGAACCTGATCGGCGCGTTTCATCAACCATGTCTCGTTCTCGCCGATTCTGATGTGCTCTCGACGCTGCCGGCAAGGCAGATGCGGGCGGGATATGCCGAAGTCGTAAAGTACGGCCTTCTCGGAGATCGCATCTTTTTCGAGCGCCTTGAGAGTCGCTGGCGTGGCCTATTCGGCAACGATTTGTCCGAGCTCGTCAACGCCATCGAGACGAGCGTGCGCGCCAAGGCGGCAATCGTTGCCCGCGACGAGACCGAAACCGGCGACCGCATGTTGCTGAACCTCGGCCACACCTTCGGCCACGCGCTCGAAAGCTGGGCCGGCTTTTCCGATCGCCTGCTGCACGGCGAGGCCGTCGCAATCGGAATGGCGCAAGCGTTCCGCTATTCCAAGCGCTTGGGCCTCTGCCCAAAGGGTTCCGCCGACCGCGTCGAGAAGCACCTGAGCGCCGTGGGCTTGCCCACGCGTATCGCCGACATTCCCGGTGATGCCACGCCTGACGTCGACACCCTTCTCTCGTTGATGATGCAGGACAAGAAAGTCCGCGACGGCCGCATGACGTTCATTCTCGTGCGCGACATCGGTGATGCCTTTATCTCGCGCGATGTCGACACCGCTGACCTGCGCGCCTTCCTGATCCAAGAGAGCGCGCGCACCTTTGGTGCGTTGGCATAGGACTGCAGTCTTCCTAGTATTCCGTCATCCCGGCGAAGGCCGGGACCCACGGCAAGCATCCTCAAGCATCGCACAATAGAGTTGATCGCGATCCCAACATGACCATCGAAATTGCTCTGACACTCCTCGGCATCTTCGTGCTGCTGTTGTTGTCGGCCTTCTTCAACGGCAGCGAAACCGCGCTCACGGCCGCGTCCCGTGCCCGCATGCACGCCCTGGAGCAGGATGGTGACAAGCGCGCCAAAACCGTGAACCGCATGATGAGTACGCCCGAAAAAATGTTGGGTGCAGTTTTGCTCGGCAATACGCTGGTCGACGTTCTCGCCTCCGCTCTTGCGGCAGCGCTGGGCACCGCGCTCGTCGGCGATGTCGGTGTCATCTACGCAACGATGATCATGACGACACTAATCGTCATCTTCTCGGCCGTTCTGCCAAAGACCTATGCCCTGACGAGCCCCGACCGTGCCGCATTGATCGTCGGTCCGATCATGAACATCATGATCAAGCTGCTTGGGCCGTTCACGACGGCGATGCAGTTCATCGTGCGCGCGCTCTTGAAGCTGACGCCGTCCAAAAAGGACGATGCTGCCAACATTCTGGCCGCGCACGAAGAGATCCGCGGCACGATCGAACTTCAGCAGAAGGAAGGCGCGGTGGCGCGCGGCGACGCCGAAATGCTCGGCGGCGTTCTCGATCTCGCGCACCTCAGTGTCGCCGACATCATGGTCCATCGCACCAAGATGGAAACGCTCGACATCGACACGCCCCCCGCCGCCATCGTCGATGCGGTCGTCAAAGGCCAATACACTCGTATCCCGCTCTGGAAGGACGAGCAGGAGAACATCGTCGGCATCCTGCATACCAAGGACTTGCTCGCCGCCCTCACCAAGCAGGGCAATGACGCAGCCAAGCTCGATATCGCCTCGCTCGCGCAGTCGCCGTGGTTCGTCCCCGATGCCACGACCGTGAAGGATCAGCTCAACGAGTTCCTGAAGCGCAAGTCGCAGATGGCCCTCGTCGTCGACGAATATGGCGAGGTGCAGGGTCTCATCACCCTCGAAGACATTCTGGAAGAAATCGTCGGCCAGATCGCCGACGAGCACGACACCAACGACGCGAGCATCCGCCAGCAGGCCGACGGCTCCGTCAATGTCGATGGCGCGACGCCCGTCCGCGATCTCAATCGCCACATGGGATGGGACCTGCCCGACGAGGAAGCGACCACCATCGCGGGCCTCGTCATCCACGAAGCGCAGACGATCCCCGAGCCCGGCCAGACCTTCACGTTCTACGGCTACCGCTTCGAAATCCTGCGCAAGAGCCGCAACAAGCTGACGGCGCTGCGCATCAAGCCGCTCGCGAGCGCCACGACCCCCGTCGGCAAACGCCCCCAGAAACCCCGCCCCCCCACCGAAAGCGAAGGCATGGACGGCGGCTGAGGCGTTCAAAGAGAAAGGGCACCCCGTTTCCGGGATGCCCTGACATCAAAGCAGCTTGATAAGTGCTGCTACGACCGAAGCCCATGAGGGGTGGAAATCACACCCCATGGCCAGTCGGTAAGAAGCACCGTTCGGCTGATTGGCTTCGAGACTGAGAAATACCTTCATAGGCATCCTCCTTCTCTCGCGCGAGTGTCCCTTGATGAGCCGTACATCGCGCACTAGGCCAACGGCGGAGACGTTTCGATTTTAAATAGCCTCGTGGTGTCTCCAAACGCTACGGCTATCCTACAACACTACAATGCGCTCGATGTGTATGCGGCGCAATCCGGCATCGAGGTGTTGTTCGCTCATTCCACAGTTTGCTTTCCCGGAATTTTCGCCGAGTTCTTCGAGGCGAAAATATCCGGGATCTTCAGCAGAAGAGGATTGCAGGCTTCGCGCAACACAGCTGCGAGGAAGATCCCGGATCATTTCGCTTCGCTCATGTCCGGGAAAGCAACGGGCAATGGAGGCGGAGGTCAGGCCGTCATCCTCATACCCGATCCACGAAGCTATCCACCACGCGCTTCGTATCGCCGCTGTCGAACGCGATGGTGAGCTTGTTGCCGTCGACGAAGGTGACGGAGCCGCCGCCGAACTTGGAGTGCGAGACGCGGTCACCGACCTTGAATCCGCCGCCCTCGCTGACCGATGACGCGACGAGTTCGCCCTCGATCGTCTTTGACGCCCGCTTTTTCAGAATGGCGTCCTGATCGCGCGATTTCCAATTCTGCTGCGCCCGCTGCCATCCGGGCGTCTGATAGGTCGACGTCTGATAGGGCTCTGGCGTGGCATCGTCGAATCGGCTCTTGCCGTACGGATTCTGCCGACCGAATCCGCCGCCATAGCCACCACCGCCGCGCGGCGAACCGAAATTCGCGTAAGCCCCGCCGAACGGGCTCTTCGCCTCGATCACGTCGACATGCTCTTCCGGCAACTCGTCGACGAACCGCGACGGCACCGCGCTCTGATACATGCCGCGCAGCCGCCGGTTCTGCGCGAATGATACCCGCGCCGACCGCTTCGCCCGCGTCACGCCGACATACGCGAGCCGCCGTTCTTCCTCGAGCCCCGCAAGCCCACTCTCGTCGAGCGACCGCTGATGCGGAAACAACCCTTCTTCCCAGCCGGGCAGGAACACGAGATTGAATTCGAGCCCCTTCGCCGCATGCAGCGTCATGATCGACACGCGGTCGCCGCTGTCCTGCGCATCCGCATCCATCACGAGCGACACATGCTCCAGAAACCCGGCGAGCGTTTTGAACTGATCCATGAAGCGGATCAGTTCCTTGAGATTTTCGAGCCGCGACTGCGCCTGTGGGCTCTTGTCCGTCTGCCACATCGCCGTGTAGCCGCTTTCGTCCAGAATGAGTTCGGCGAGCTCGGTATGCTTCATCCCCTCGGCAAGCCCGCGCCAGCGTTCGAATTGCCCCAGCAGATCGCCCATCGCTTTGCGTGCCTTGCCGGCGAGTTCTTCCGTCTCGATCATCAGCCGTGCCGCTTGGATCATCGGAATGCGCCGCGCCCGTGCCAATTCATGCACGCGCTTGACCGACGTATCGCCCAATCCCCGCTTCGGCACATTGACGATCCGCTCGAACTTCAGATCGTTGGCCGGATTGGCGACGACTTCGAGATAGGCAACGGCGTCCTTGATTTCCTGCCGCTCGTAGAACCGTGGGCCGCCGATCACGCGATACGGCAGTCCCAAAGTAATGAACCGGTCTTCGATCACGCGCATCTGCGCCGACGCCCGCACCAGAATGGCAACCTCGTTCAGCGGATGGCCCTTCTTGCGCGCTGCTTCGATATCCTCGCCGATGATCCGCGCTTCCTCCTCGTCGTCCCAGACGGCGGTGACCGTCACCTTGGTGCCGAGGTCGTCGTCGGTGAACAGCGTCTTGCCGAGCCGACCCTTGTTCTGCGCGATGAGCCCCGACGCCGCCCCGAGGATGTGTCCCTTCGAGCGATAGTTCCGTTCGAGCCGGATCACTTTCGCGCCCGGGAAATCCTTGTCGAACTTGAGGATGTTCTCGACCTCTGCGCCGCGCCAGCCGTAGATCGACTGGTCATCGTCGCCGACGCAGCAGATGTTGGGCGATCCCTGCGCCAAAAGACGCAGCCAGAGATACTGGACCGTATTGGTGTCCTGATACTCGTCGACCAGAATGTAGCGGAACCGCCGGTGATAGTCCGCGAGCACGTCCGGATTTTCTTGGAACAGCCGCAAGCCCTCGAGCAAGAGATCGCCGAAGTCGCAGGCGTTGAGATCTTTGAGCCGCTGCTGGTATTCGCCATAGAGCTTCGCGCCCTGGCCGTTCGCGAACGCAAAGCCTTCCCCCGCCGGCACCTTCTCCGGCGTAATGCCACGATTTTTCCAGCTGTCGATCAGATTGGCGAGCTGCCGTGCCGGCCAGCGGTCCTTGTCGATGTTGGCCGCCTCGATCACCTGCTTCATCAGCCGCAGTTGATCGTCGGCATCGAGAATCGTGAACCCAGGCTTCAGGCCGACGAGTTCGGCATGCTTGCGCAGGATCTTGACGCCGATCGAGTGGAATGTGCCGAGCCACGGCATCCCCTCGACCGCCCCGCCGATGAGCGCGCCGATGCGCTCCTTCATCTCCCGCGCCGCCTTGTTCGTGAACGTCACGGCAAGCACCTGCGACGGCCACGCTTTACTGCTGGCGAGAATATGCGCGATCCGCGTCGTCAGAACCCGCGTCTTGCCCGTACCGGCGCCGGCAAGGACGAGGACAGCCCCTTCCGTGCTTTCGACGGCTTCGAGCTGCTCCGGATTGAGCCCCTGTAGATAGGGCGCCGCAACCGTCTTGACGGCGCGCTCCGAAATGGACGGCCGCCGCTCGCCGGTCGTGCCCAGTTCGTCGGCAGGACGGATCTGCTGATGTCGATTCGTTGTCATGGCCAGCAAGATATAGGAGAGTGAGGCCAAACAAAGAACACGTAATGTTGCAAAGCCCACAAAAACGCATGTGGGCAACGGCGAAGGGCGCGAAAATGCCGCTTGGAGTCGTCAGGATGCGTTATATGTCCAATGTGCGCAGGTCCGTGAGGATCGCGAGCCTTGCCGCCGTCAATTGCGGGCCTGGCAGGAGCATTCGCAAGTGATGTCGTTCGTGAGCCGAGGGCAAGGTGAAGCGAGACACTGAAAAAATGCCGTTCAGTCATGGTGGGCTGGCGCCGTCGCCTTTGCGGGGGATGGCCACGTGAACAATTTCCTGGTTGCCGTCGCCGTTCTCGTCATCGCAGCCTTTGGCGCACTCTTCGCCGTACCGCAATTCGTCGATTGGAACCGCTATCGCGGCGTCTTTGAAGAAGAGGCATCGCGTTTTCTCGGCCGTGACGTCCGTGTCGGCGGTAGCGTCGGCCTGAGCCTGCTGCCGACCCCGTCATTCCGTCTCGAGCGGATCGTCGTCGCCGACAGTGAAGCCGGCTCCGGCGAAGCGTTCTTCCGCGCCGACGCACTGAGCGCACGTCTGTCGATCGCGCCATTGTTGCGCGGCGTCCTCGAAGCCAACGAAATCGAGATCGCTTCGCCGCAGCTGCATATCGTGCCGGGCCGCAAAGCACCGGCTGGTGCAAGCCCTTTTTCGCGAATGTCCGATCGCCTGCCGTTCGCGCCGCGTGACCTCGCCTTCGCCTCCGTGCGCTTCAAGGACGGCGTGCTCGTCGTGGCAGGCGCCGACCGCAACGAGCGCTTTCGCATCACCGGCGTCGAGGGCGAGTTGTCGGCTCCTGCCTTGCGCGGGCCGTACCGTATCCGCGCGACATACGGCGATGCCAACGCCCGCCGCGACATCCGCATCAGCACCACCGAAGCCGATAGCGATGGCAGCGTCCGCTACAAGCTTGCGGTGAAGGAACTCGACACCGGGGCGACGTACAATCTCGACGCCCGCGCCTCCGATCTCAGCGGCGCCATGCGCTCCGACGGTGAATTCACCGCAGAAATCCCGCTTTCCGCACCAAACCCGGCCGCCGCGAAGGCAAAGTCAGTGGCCAGTGAACGGTCGCAAGACGCGCCTTTCGTCGAACTGAAGGCCGCGATGACGGCGGACACCGAACAGCTCAAGCTCGCCAACCTCACGGCAACGATCGAGCAGCAAGGCCGCCCGCAAGTACTGACCGGCGAGGCTGCCTATCAAATCGGGCCGGGACAGCTTCGTGTCGCCTTGGAGTCGCGCTGGCTCGACCTCGACAAGCTGACCGCAATGGTCGTTCCTGCAACGGCCGCAAAAAGCCCCTTGGTCGATCTTTTGGCGACCATCGCACGGGCCAATGTCATCGGAAACCGCGGCGCATCGACGTTGGCTTTGAAGGTCGATCAGGCCACGCTTGGCCAAGAGTCCGTGACCGGGCTGGCTGTTCAGTTGTCGTCGGCGCGTGGCGTGACCGAGATCGATGCCTTCCGCCTCGGCATGCCGGGTGGAAGCCGCGCCGAGTTCAATGGCCGCTCCACAGGTGCGGCCGCCGCCGTCCGCTACGACGGCGATCTCACGGTCCGTGGCACAAGCCTCGCCCGCCTCCTCTCATGGGCAACAGGTGGCGGTTTCAAGCTCGACCCAGCACGCGACGCACCATTCTCCATCCGCGCGAAGGTCGATGCCTCGGCTGACAACATCAAGGCCACCCACGTCGTTGCCGAACTCGCCGGCACGATCGGCCAGGGCGAAGTTGAGGTCGGGCTGAAAGATCGCCGGACCCTCAGCGTGACGGTCGAAGGCGAGCAGGTCGATCTGAGGCCCTTCTTTCCTGTCGCAACTGAATCCGCAGGACAGCGCCGCAACCCGATTGTCGCAGCCCTTGCGGCGGCTGCCGGCGCAGGCCTTCAGATCGAAAATGTCGACTCCCGGCTGCGACTGCGGGCAGGTCGCGTGCTCACACCTGACGGTGTCTACAACGATGCCACGGCCGACCTCGAGTGGCGGGATCGAAATCTGCGCATCGGGCAATTGAAGTTTGACGCTGGCGATGGCGTCATGCTCGACATCGAAGGCCAGTTGGCCGATCCATCCGGATCGCCGCGCGGAACCCTACGCGGTGTGCTATCGGCTGAATCCGGTCGTGGCGTTGCGACGCTGGCGGGGCTCGCGGCGTGGCCGGCAAACTTGGCACCGGGCGAGCAACTCGCAACCGCGATAGCACCGCTTCACATCGCCGGCACCGCCGTAATCGCGGACAACGGCGCACTCGATCTGACGGCCGACGGCCGCGCGGCAAACGCTAACGTAAAAGTCCGCTCGCGCTTCGACCGCGGATTGGCCGCATGGAAAACCTCTGGCCTCGATCTTTCGGTCCTGCTGGACGGCCCCGATGCCGAGCGGATCGCAAGAGCATTGGCCGGTCAGCCCCCTTCGACGACTTCTGCAACCACGTCCACGCGCTTGGTACTGCGCGCAAGCGGGCAGCTGGCCGAGGGCCTGATCAGTCATGCGAGCTTGGAACGCGCCGGCGCGCAAGCCTCGTTTTCCGGCCGGGTGAGCGCTTTGGATCCGTTGAAGGCCTCTGGCGACTTGAAGTGGATGGCGCCAGATGGCGCGGTTCTGCAATCGCTGCTCGGCGAATTGCCCCGATTGCGTCTCGATGGGGTCGCTGCACGGGGCACAGGAAGGCTCGAATACACGCGAGCAAACCTTGCTCTAAAGCGCATCGAGGCCAGCATCGGCGACAGCCCCGTCACCGGCGCCGTATCGCTGGTTCGTGCCGGTGAACGCGACAAAATTACCGGTGACTTGAGGGTCGGGACTCTGACGCTTGCCGGACTGGTGCGGCCCTGGACAGAGCCGCCCGTTCGAACCGCCAATGCCGTTGTCGCCGACGCGAACGCCCTATCGAGCGCGGCTTCGCGCATGGTGCTCGGTGGTGCATGGCCCTCCTTGCCTTTCGACATCGGCGGCAGCAAGACCGACGGTGCCGTCACGCTCCAAGCGGCTAATTTCGAGATCATCCCTGGCATGGCGCTGCAAGAGGCCTCGATGCGTGTCGTGTGGCAGGCGCCGAAGCTGGAAGTGAGTGACATCAAGGGACGAGCTGCGGGCGGTAACTGGACCGGCGCTTTGACCCTCGACGGCGCTGGAGCCGCAAGTCGCCTGACCGGCGCTGTTCGTGCCAATCGCCTACGCTTGGAACAGGCGCTGGCGGATGGTTCTGCGCGCGCATCTGCGACGGGCGCGATCGATTTGACTTTGTCAGGGACAGGCAAGGGCGCCTCCCTTCGTGACATCGTCGCAGACCTCAGCGGCAGCGGCACGCTCGAAATTATCGCGGGCTCTTTCGGCGCGCTGTCGCCGGCGGCCGTTCATGTCGCACTCGAAACGGCGATGACGAGCCAGGCTGACGGCATGATCCCGCGCCTCAAGGAGCAACTCGAAACGGCAATGCGCAAGCCTGCTGTGCCGACAGAACTGCGGCCCGCGAAACTCCCCATAGAAATCGCGGGCGGCGTCGCCTCGACCAAACCTCTGATCGTCGATACGGCCCAGGGCAGAGCCGTCGGCAGCGCTAAAGTGGACCTGCCCGCAGCCATGATCGCAGCCGAATGGCGGATCGAAAGGCTGGCTCCGCTGCTGAGCGAAACCGTCAGGAAGACACCGCCGCCGCCTCTGCCGCCCGTCGTCGCTGTGGTAACGGGGCCGCTCGGCTCTCTTGGCAAACTGCCTGCCACGCTGAACCTCGAAGCTCTCGAACGCGAAATCACGGTTCGAAAAATGGAGCGGGACGTCGAGGAACTCGAGCGCCTGCGCAAGCTGGACGAGGATCGCGCCAAGGAGGAAGCCGGACGAAACAGCTTGCCTCTGACCCCGCTATCCGGAGCGCCAGCCGCACCGGATACACCACTACCGCCCGCCGTCGACGTCACCGCAACGGTCGGTCAGACCCCGCCGCTGGCAGCACCGGTGCCGGCGCCACCCGAGCCTGTCCGCGTGCGCCCCGCCCCGCCGCCTCAGCAAAAGCCTGCATTCCGTCCCTTTGATGCCGACGGTACCAACCGCTCATTCGGTGGCGGCTAGTTTGGATTTGGGTCCATGCCAACTGACCTGCCCCAGCCTGCATCGCGGCCCGAATTGGTCGTCATCGGCCGGGCGGAAACGCCCTGGCAATCGGGCGATTGTCCCAAAAACATGCGCGAGGCACGCGAACGCGGCGCCGCTGCTTCGTTGAAGATCGACGAGCCGTATCGCGCTGCCCTTACCGGCCTCGACCGCGCTTCGCATGTTATTCTTATCGGCTGGTTCGACCGCGCATGCCGGGAACGGTTGATTCAGCAGCCTCGCCACCTTGCGAGCCCCCTCGGCGCTTTCGCCTTGCGCTCGCCAGATCGTCCCAATCCGATCGGCCTCAGTGTGGCGAAGCTTGTTGGCTTGGACTTAGCCGAAGGCCGTTTGCTGTTGGAGGCGCTCGATTGGCTCGACGGCACGCCGGTGCTCGACATCAAGCCGTACTACGCCTCGGTCGACAGTGTGCCCGATGCAGTCGTAAGGGAAGAGCGCGCCTGAACAGTCGGTTGGGTGTTATCGCTGCGGCCGGCCACTGCGCCCGGAGATCCAGTCGGCGACATCAGCCACATGAGGCCCCACTTTGGCGGCGATAAGCCCTTGTTGGGTGCTGGCGCGGTCAGCATCGACGTTGTCGGACAGCGAAACGAGTGCAAGTGCGGACAATCCGGCGACGAACCAGCGCAAGTCGCGCCGGCAGTGGATGCATCGGCCATGGGAGCAGCAGCTGTTGGTCACGTGCCCTCCTCCGGCCGTACCGCGGAATATCGCTCCAACATTAGAGGGCGGATCTTAATAGGCCGTTAATGCACGTTTCAAAATCTAACGGGCACTGGTGGCAGCTGCCTGCGTCGGCAGATTTCGCGGCAACAGGATCGTCGCGACAAGGATCGTCGCGGCCGACGCCGAGAGTACGCGGAACAGCATGTCGAACCCCCATCGGTCGTAGATGAAGGAGATGAGCGGCAGAGCAAGCGCGAACACTGTGAAACTGAGGACGTAACGCACGCCGTAGACACGCGCCCGGAACTCGCCCTGTGCCATTCGGCCAATCATGAAGTCGTTGATCGGAATAGCTCCGAAGGCGGCGAGCATGAATCCGAGCGCACAGAAAAGAGCCGGCCACCCCGTCAAGCCAGGCATCAATCCAAAGAACAGCGCCTGCGCCGCGGCGGTCGCAATGAAAACAGTGCGAGGTCCAATGCGGTCCAGTGAAGGACCGACGACGAGCTGCGCGATCGAAGCGAGCGCAAACACGATGAAGGTGTACCAGCCGAGCGTCGTCGCGTTGTCCGCAATCGATCCGAGCCGTTCGTCGAAGATCTTCGGCAGCGCAAACGTCGTCGATTGAAACACCAGTGACGCCAATGCCGTCGTCACGAAAATGATGATCGACACCCGCATCAGCATCGACTTGAGATCCGGCGTCAGCGGCGCCCCGCTCCCCCCGGCTTTGGCGCGGTGCAACGCCGGTCCGGCAGCGATCTGCGGCCAGAACGCCCAAGCGTAGACGATGCCGAGAGCGATCGAGACAAGACCGGGGACGAGGAAGGCCATGCGCCAGCCGCCGTTGTCGATGAAGTAGCCGGTAATCAGCGCCGCGCTGCCAACTCCGAAGTTTCCCCACACGCCGTTGACCGCCAGCCGCATGCCCGTATTCTTCCAGCGCTCGACCACGATGGCGAGACCTACCGGGTGATAGATCGCGGCGAAGGCGCCGATAGCAAACAATCCGATTCCGATCTCGATCGGCGTGCGCGCGAACGATGTCGCGACGGACGAGAGGCCGATGCCCACGAAGTACACGGCCATCATGCCATCGCGGCTCCATTTGTCGGCAAGCCATCCGGCGGGCAGCGAGAACAGCCCGAAGGCGACGAACCCCGGCGTCGCATAGGCCAGCAGGTCGGCATAGCCGAGTGACCACTCGCGTGTCAGCGCCAGCGCCGCAACCGTTGCAAAGATCAGCGAAAACAAATGATCGAGAAAATGGCCGGCGTTGAGCAGCAGGAAGTGCAGGCGATCGCGGGCTGGTGTCATCGGCAAGGCGGCTCCGTCACGTGCTCGTCGCAGGCGCGGCGCGCCATAAGCACGCTAGACCGCTGCCGTCGGACTGTGAAGCCGCCGAGCTATGTCGAAAGCGAAACCGTACCTGGCAATCAACTGCCGACCTTCTTCTTCGGTGCTTCCCCATCGGCAGGCGGGGCTGTCTTGCCGGCAAGCCGCGCAAGGCTCTCGGCAATCGCTGGCGGTAGTGTCCCGGCTCGCCCCGTTGGTGTCTGCGGCTTTGCAACGGTCTGAGGCTGAGCAGTCGCGCCTTTCTCGGCACCACCGCCATTGGCAGCTGGTTGCGCAGCAGGTGCTGCGTTGGTCGATCCCGTCGCAAGCGGCACCGTCGGTGATTGAGCTTCGCCCCGGTTTTGCGCAGGCACCGGCGGCGTCCTGGGCGGCCGGGCAAGCTCGGCCTGCAAGCGCGCCAGGCTTCGGTTGGCTTCGCTGGTCGGATCGCTGGTGGCGCTTGCCGGCACGCCCGGCATCGACGCAGGACGCGCCGACGCAGCCAATGGCGGCAGCGGTGGAGCGCCCATTGGCGGGCCCGACGGCCGCAGCGGTAGCATAGTTGGTTGCGTCGGCGACGCACCTTGGCCGGGTGGCAGCGGCGGCGAGGTGCGGACCGTTGAAGGTTGCGCACCATTGACGGGAGGCATGGCGATGGGCTGTGGAGCCGGGCGCGCCTGCGGCGGCTGGACTGGCTGCGTGGGAGATAGCGCCGATGGCACGCCCGTCTCGGATTTTTGCGGCACAGACGGCATCGCCGATTGAACCGGTGGCCGCATGCGTGCTTGGGCGAGCGCGGTCTTGCCCGTGCCGGCGCGATCTTGGGCCGAAACCGGTTTGGTTTTCGGTGGGCTCGGACGTTTGACCACATCGGTGCCGTCTTCGTCGACGCGACGGCTGCGAAGCCGGAAGAGGCCGCTGCGCTTGAGGCGGCGCTCTTGTTTGCGCGCGCTCTTCAGCAACTGCATGACTTCCCGCGCGGCGAGCGGTTCATCGTAGTAGAACCCTTGCGCAAATTCACATCCAATCGAGCGCAGCAATCCGACATCGTCTTCGTTCTCGACGCCTTCCGCGACGACCGATTTGCCGAGCTCGTGCGCCAACGCAACGATCGAGCGGAGGATCGCGGTACTAGACCCGGTTTGGCTGGACATATGCACCAGCGCCCGATCGATCTTGATCGATGCGAATGGGAAGACGTTGAGATAGCAGAGCGACGAGTAACCGGTGCCGAAATCGTCGAGCGCCAGTGTTGCTCCGGTGGCAACGAGGCTTTCGAGAACCTTCGTGGCCTGCTCCGGATTCTCCATCACGAGCGACTCCGTGATTTCCAGTCGCAGAGATCCTTTCGGTAGCAGTCCCCGCCCCATGATCTGCCGCACTTCGCTGACGAGATCCGGCCTGAAGAGCTGCCGCGTCGAAACATTCACCGAGACGAAGAGCGGGTTCTCGGGGCGCGGCAGTTCCTTGTGCCAGCGCTGGGCTTCGGCGACCGAGGCCTGCAGCACATACGCGCCGAGTTTGACGATGAGATCGGATTCCTCGGCGAGCGGCACGAAATCCGCCGGGTTCATGGTGCCAAGGCGCGGATGCTCCCAGCGAACCAGCGCCTCGAATCCTGCAAGCTCCTCGGTCCGCAAATACATGATCGGCTGGAACAGGACCGTAAGCTGCTTCTTTTCGATCGCAAACCTGAGATCGCTTTCCAATGCGACCCGGCTGTCCTTGTCGGCACGCATCGTCGCAGAGAACCGCGCGATTTGATCGCTACCCGTCGATTTCGCCCGATGCATAGCGGTCTCGGCGTCACTGAGGACGTCGTGCTCGGTGTCTTCCGCCTTGCCGTCGTACGTTGCGATACCAATCGATGCTGTGAGAACGATTTCCTGATTGCCGATGTTGATCGGTGCCTTCAGTGCCGCGCGAATATCTTCGGCGAGATGGCTCTGCTCGCGATCGTCCCGCGTCGCCGGAAATATCATGGCGAATTGGTCGCCGGCGATCCGCCCAAGCGTATCCGACGGGCCGAGAAGACGCTGCAATCGCCGCGCAACGGTAATTAAGAGACTGTCGCCGATGACGAGCCCGAACGAACTGTTCACGCTCTTGAAGCGGTCGATATCAACGAAATAGACGGTCGGCTTCACCAGCGGTTCGATCCGCGCACGGGCGACGGCCATGCGGAGCCGGTCGAGGAACAAGGCGCGATTGGGCAGATTAGTAAGACTGTCGTGTACGGCGTCGTGGAGCAAACGATCCTGGGCGCGGCGAATATCCGTCGTCTCGCGAACGAGCCCGACGCAACGCGTCAGCCGCCGGTCCGCCGCCGGTGTCGCCTGCGCTTCGAGCTCGAACCAGCGGTATGAATTGTCCACATGCCGCATCCGGAACTCGAACTTGAGTTCACCCGAGCCGCGCTCCTTGAGGCCGGCCAGCAGCTGCTTGAAGCGCTCGCGGTCGGCCGGATGCATGGCGTCGGCAAAGCGCTGCGACGGCTCGATGCGCTCTTGTGCCTCGCGCCCGAGCGCCGCCTCGATCGATGGTCCCACCTTGATCTCGTCACGCCGCGCATTCCAATCGAAGAGCGCAGCGCCCGTCCCCTCGATCGCCATCGTCCGCAAGCGCTGATCGTCAGGCGCGATACCATAGAGTGGCTCAACGGAGCGGAAGGCGTACTGGGTAACAATGAAGCCGACGAGCACGACGATGAGCACGAGGCCGGCCGTCCAGCCGTTGACCACGAAGTCCCCGCCGAGCCGGCCGGTGAACAACATCGCGCTCGCAAACAGCCACACGGCCATCAGCACCCACACCGGAACAATGGAGAGGGCGCGGTCCTGTCCCCGCAAGGCGAGGTAAAGTGTGAGCAGTGCGCCAATCACCGTCACGGCGACGATCGACAGCCGCGCGAATGTCGCGGCAAGACGCGGGTCCAAAAACGCCAAGCCGACGAGAACGAACTGCGCCGCCATCCAGAGCGCGATCAGCATTCGGATGAAGCCGTGCCAGCGTCCAAGTCTCAGGAAGGTGTGCAGAAACACCAGCAGCGTCGCGACCATCGCCGCTTCACCGGCAGCGCGATATTGCGCATTCTCCTCCGGTCTGACGTTGAACACTTTGTGCCAGAATCCGAAATCGACGCAGAGATAAGCGAGCACGCACCAGGTGAAGAGTGCCGCACTCGGAAAGATCGCCTTGTGGTTGGCGGCAAAGACAGCCGTGAGAAATACCGCCAGAAGGCCTGTGACGCCGAGCAGGATGCCTTGAAACAGTTGCCTGTTGCGGCTGCGCTTCTCGAACTCGAGACCCTTCCAGAGCTGCATGCGCGGCAGCCGGTCACCCGCGAGTTCGGCAGCGAACGTGATGGTCTGCCCCGGCTCCAGAGTTAGCCGGAATGCATCCGCATTCTCGAACGGCAATCGTTCCGGCACGAACCCGATCGACGGCGTCACGCTATCGATGCGCCGCCCGTCCAACTCCGGCCAGATCACACCCGAGCCGACAACCGAATAGCGCTCGGCGACAAGCCAGCGTTCGACCGGTTTGTCCGTCATGTTGCGAAGTGCGAAGACGAACCAATTGGGGCTCGTGCCAGGCGAAATCGCCCTGACCGACATGCGGCCGGAGGCGCCGTCGGCGCCAGGCGCCGTTTCGATCTGCAACGCGTCGCCGCGACCCTCCATCGGCTGCCCGAGAGTCGTAATGTCTGTGCGCTCGCCATCCGAGCCGACGTCGATTGCCTTGAGCGCATGTGCCGCGCCACCGCCGGCAAGCAGCGCCGCAAACCAAATCACCGCGAGCAGCGCTCCAAGGCGCACGGCCCGCATGCACGCACAGATGAAGTCTCTCATGCGTTGCCCCCGCCTCTTCGGTCAGACGCAAGCAACGCGAACAACAAATGATCTTGCCAGGCACCATTGATCTTCAGATATTGCCTCGCCTGTCCCTCGCGCGCGAAGCCGCAAGCTTCGAGCACGCGTATAGACGCGGCGTTCGTTGGGATGCACGCGGCTTCGAGCCGATGCAGCGCAAGCGTGTCGAACACGTACGTCGTGGCGGTCCGAACGGCGTCGGTCATGTAGCCCTGGCCAGCGAAGGGCAAACCCATCCAGTAGCCGATGGTGGCCGCCTGCGACACGCCGCGCCGCACGTTCGACACCGTGATCCCGCCAACGAGTGCGTCGTCGTCACGGCGGAAGATCAAGAATGCGTAGCCAAGGTCTTCCTGCATTTCCCATTGGTATCGCCGCAGCCTGCGGCGGAAGGCAGGCCGTGTCAGCTCGTCCGCTGCCCACTGAGGCTCCCACGGCACCAGGTGATCGCGGCTCACGGCGCGCAGTGACGACCATTGAGTGAAGTCGCGGCTCTCGGGCATGCGCAGCCGCACCCGCCGCCCGATCAAGTCGGGCGGGGGATCTGCCGCAATCGTCGACCTCAAAAAGGCCATGCCCCTCGTGTCCTTACGCTCGCCGTCGAAATGCCCAGCGTGCCCCGCAGCACGCTCGTGGTGCATTGCTCAAGCGACCGGTGCTGCCACTCTCGAGTCCATCGCGCGACGCGCGAAAGCGTCACCTTTCTTGCCCGCCCCGACTACGACGACCGACGGAGGCGCTTCCTGAACCATACGTTCGGCAAACTGGCGTATCGCGGCAGGCGTCACGGCGTCGACACGCTCGATCAACTCCGCGCTCGGCACAATGCGGTCGAACAGCAGCAGTTGCCGCGCCATTTGCTCCGCTCGCGCCCCCGAAGATTCGAGACTCATCAGAAGTCCCGCCTTCATCTGAGCTTTTGCGCGGTCGACCTCACGCTGATCGGGAAGCGTGGTCGCCGCACGATCCAGTTCCCGGTGCAGCACGTCGATCAGCTTGCCAAGCATGTCTTTGCCGGTCGCCGCATGGATTGCGAGCATGCCCGTGTCGTCGAACGACCAGCTAGACGAGTAGATCGAATAGCAAAGCCCGAGCTTCTCGCGCACCTCTTGAAAGAGCCGCGACGACATCCCGCCGCCGAAGAGACCTGAGAACACTTGCGCGACGACGAAGTCCGGGCTGCGATACGAGGCGCTGCGAAAGCCCATCAGAAGATGCGCCTGCTCGAACGGCTTTTCCGAAGCGATCGCACCGCCGACATAGCGTGCGACTGGCGCGACGCTGAGTGGCCCGCTTTCGAAGTGATTGAAGTGCTGCCGCGCCAGGTCGACGAGCTGCGCGTGATCGATCCGCCCGGCGGCCGAAAGCACCATTTGCTGAGGGTGATAGTGGGTCCTCAGGAAGTTCCGCAGATCAACCGCGTTGAACCGCGAGACGGTCTCCGGCGTACCGAGGATCGCCCGTCCGATCGGCTGGTCGGGATAGGCGACGTTGCTGAGCAACTCGTAAGCGATCTCTTCAGGGCTGTCCTGGGTTGCTGCGATCTCTTGCAGGATGACCTCCCGTTCCCGCTCGATCTCCTCCTCCGAGTAACTCGGGTTGAAAAGAATATCCGCGATCATGTCGAGGGCGAGCGGCACGTCGTCCTTGAGGATGCGTGCGAAGTAGGCGGTCGTCTCGAGGCTCGTAGCCGCATTGAGATCGCCGCCGACTTGCTCGATCTCCTCCGCGATGTCGCGCGCCGAACGCCGCTCGGTCCCCTTGAATGCCATGTGCTCGAGAAAGTGCGAGATGCCGTTATCGGCGGCGTGCTCGTGGCGGGCCCCGACCTTCACCCAAACACCGAGCGAAGCCGTCTCCACGTGCGGCATGTCATGGCTGACGATCCGCATGCCATTAGCGAGCGTCGTAACGTTCAAGGTCATGCCGAGCGCCCCCCGTTGGTTGTCGCGCGCCGGGCGGCACGCGCGTTCGTCTCTATGTAGGATTCGACGCTACGAACGTCGTTGGGCAATGGTGTGGCACGCTCACGGTCGGTCAATAAGTTTTTCAATCTACGCGGGAGTTTCGGCTCTTCACCCGTGATCGCCTTCATCGCGTCCGGAAATTTGGCGGGATGTGCCGTCGCAAGTACCACCTCAGGTACGGCGGACGAAGGCGACGGACGCTTCCGCAGCGCCACCACACCACAAGCCGTGTGAGGATCGAGCAGATACCCGTTTGTTTCGTCGCGGGTTCTCTTAATCTCAGCCGCAACCTCGTCCATCGTCGCGGCGGCCGCCGAGAACTCGCCGCGGTAGGGCGCAGCTACGGGGCCGAGGTCGAACGAGCCCGATTGCTTCAAGGACGACATCATACGCCGGACCGCGGCCGCGTCCCTGCCGCTCGCTTCGAACAGGTAGCGCTCGAAATTCGACGACACCTGAATATCCATCGACGGCGATGTCGTGACCATGACCCCGCGCGTGTCGTAGCGGCCTGTATCGTGCGCACGCGCCAAGATGTCGTTGTCGTTCGTCGCGATCACCAGCCGGTCGATCGGCAGTCCCATTTTCTTGGCGACGTAGCCGGCGAAGATGTCGCCGAAATTGCCGGTCGGCACCGAGAAGCTCACCGCTCGATACGGAGCGCCGAGGGCGACGCCCGCCACGAAATAATAGGCCGCTTGCACGGCGACGCGCGCCCAGTTGATCGAGTTCACGCCCGACAGGTTGAGGCGGTCGCGAAACGCATGATTGTTGAAAAGGTCTTTCACCCGTGCCTGGCAATCGTCGAAGTTGCCGGCGATCGACAGCGCATGAAGATGTGGCTCGGTCGGCGTCGTCATCATCCGCCGCTGCACGTTCGACACCCGTCCATCAGGGAAAAGTGCAAATATGTCAGTGCGCTGCGAAGACCGGAACGCCTCGATCGCCGCGCCGCCGGTATCGCCGGAGGTGGCGCAAACCACCGTCGCCCGCATGTCCCGCTTGGCAAGGACGTGATCCATGAGTCGCGTAACGAGCTGCATCGCCAGATCTTTGAAGGCGAGCGTCGGCCCGTGAAACAGTTCCAGCACGAACCGGTTCGGCCCGATCTGCACCAGGGGCGTTACGGCTGTATGTCCAAAGCCGGCATACGCATCGCGGGTCATCTTGCCGAGTTCGTCACGCGTCAGCGCATCGCCGACCAAAGGGGCAAGTACTGCGGCGGCGACTTCATGGTACTGTTTGCCCGCAAATCCAGCGATCTCCTCGGCCGTCAGCTTTGGCCAAGTCTTTGGCACATAAAGCCCACCATCGCGGGCGAGCCCGGCGAGAAGAACGTCCTCGAAGCCCAACTCGGGAGCTTCGCCACGGGTACTGACATAGATCACGGATGGCTCGACGGTTCGGGAACAGATTGGAAACGTAGGCGCACAGTAGGGCCCTGCGGACCGCCGGACAAGGCGGCGGTCGGATTTCTCAACCGCCCCTCTTCGGAAATGGTTATGTTGCACTGCAAAAACTTGAGCAGTGTATCGCTCCAAAGCCTTGCAGTTTCCGCTCCGGAGCCTTAATTGCAGGCGCCACTAGCCCTATCCGAGGGCAATGCAACTTTAAGGACCTTCGTCATGGCCAAGGAAAAATTCGAGCGTACGAAACCGCACTGCAACGTTGGCACGATCGGCCACGTTGACCATGGCAAGACGACGCTGACGGCCGCGCTGACGGTCGTTTCGCAGGCTCGCGGCTGGACCAAGACGGCGATCGCCTATGATGAAGTGGCGAAGGCCTCTGAAAGCCAGGGCCGCCGCGATCCGACCAAGATCCTGACGATTGCGACGTCGCACGTCGAGTACGCGACGCCGAACCGCCACTATGCGCACGTCGACTGCCCCGGCCACGCCGACTACGTCAAGAACATGATCACCGGTGCCGCCCAGATGGACG
>JAPXTA010000044.1:0-33139 GCA_033812735.1 Hyphomicrobiaceae bacterium
ATCGACCAACCCGTTCAGTACCGGTGCTGGCGGCGGCTTCTTCCGCCTCACCGCCGATGGTGCCGACACCATCTTCGAGGTCGACTTCAACGGCGGCGGCGACGGCTTTATCGGCATCGCCCGCTTTACGAACGTCGCTCCTGCTGCGTTTACAGGCGCCAATTTCCGCTCACCTTATATTCCAAGCGGTGAGCCGTCGGCGGGGCAGTTCATCGTCGCGAGTGGTGGCGCGCCGATTACGATCACCAGCGATCTCGACAATGTCATCGTAGTTGACGACTCATCGACTACCATTACCGTCTCGGGGAGCGGCAGCGACAGCATCACGGCAGGTGACGGCGGTAACGTGATCGTCTCGACCGGTGGCAGCGACACCATCGCTTCGGGCACGGGCAATGACAGCATCACGGCAGGCGATGGCGGTAACGTGATCGTCTCGACTGGCGGCAGCGACACCATCGCTTCGGGTGCGGGCAATGACAGCATCACGGCAGGCGATGGCGGCAACGTGATCGTCTCGACCGGTGGCAGCGACACCATTGCTTCGGGCACGGGCAATGACAGCATCACGGCAGGCGACGGCGGCAACGTGATCGTCTCGACCGGCGGCAGGGACACCATCGCTTCGGGTGCGGGCAATGACAGCATCACGGCAGGCGACGGTGGTAACGCGATCGCGGCCGGCGACGGCAGCGACACGATCGTATCCGGATCTGGCGACGATGCGGTTTACAGCGATGCACCACCAGCGCCACCCGCGGCTTTTCCGCTGGCCGCCCTATCGCTCGGGGCTGCCGACAGAATATCGGCCGGCGGTGGCAACGATACCGTCTTTGCCGGCGGCGGCAGTGACTGGGTCGCAGGTGACATTGGTGCAGACCGTCTCAACGGCGAAGCCGGCGACGACACCATCTATGGCGGTGCGGGCAACGACTACCTGGCCGGCGGCGAGGGTTTCGATCGCCTGGTCGGGGACGCGGACAACGATACCATCGTCGCAGGAAGCGGCGATGATGTGGTGTTCGGCGGTACAGGCCTAGACCGGCTTTACGGCGGCGCCGGCCTGGACTTCGTCATGGCTGGATCGGGTGATGACATTATCGCGGGTGGTGGCGATCGCGATCTGCTGTACGGCGATGATGGCCTCGATGTGATCTTTGCCGAAACGGGCGACGACCTGATCTCGGGCGGCGGAGATCGCGACTGGCTCTACTCCGGCACCGGCCTCGATGTCATTTTCGGTGATACTGGTGACGACGTCCTTGCCGGAGAGGGGGATCGAGACTGGGTCTACGGTGGCGCAGGGCTCGATCTGCTGTATGGCGGAGCCGATGACGATGTGCTGGGTGGCGACGGCGGCAATGACACGCTGCTCGGCGGTAGCGGCGGTGACGCCTTGTTCGGAGGTACCGGTCACGATGTCATCTACGGTGAAGACGGACTCGACTACATCGTCGGGGGCGAAGGATACAATATGATCTCTGGCGGCGGCGGGTTGGATCTTTTCCAAAGCACCGCAGGCGACAGCGGCACGCAATACATTTATGATTTCTCGGTTGCGGAAGGCGACCAGATCTGGCTCGTCGGATCGGGATACGCGAGTGCCAGTGCGGCGCTGGCTTCAGCCTTCCAAGTCGGTGGAGACACCTATATCGTCAACGGCACCGACACCGTCGTCCTGGCTGGCGTGGATCTCAACAGTCTGTCCGCCAGCAGCATCTTCTTATTCTAATTCGTGTTGCGCGCTTGTGCTGGCACCTGCGGTTCTCCAGACGATCAGATTGTCGTCAACGAGCGTGCGATTCGGTTAGATGGTGTTGGGGTTCCGGGACCGTCCCGCAGCCCCGACGTGCAAAGAAACGTCTGACGTGCTGGATCGCCTCTATCGGCCGACACCGAGCTGCCCATAGAAATCAAGCACTGGACATGCGCAGACACCATTTGATGATCCGGGACCGGGAGGAAGAAGCTCGCGCAGAATTTCCTGCTTCGGTGCGAAAGAGATGCCGTGACCGGATGACTTTAGTTGCCCATCGTGAAATGGTGATTGTTCCAATCAAAATTATGATCGTCGCCGCGTCTTAGACGAGGGTTGAAGTTTGTAATTCGCTGCAAGACTTTGGGTCATGGGGCAGCAGAGCTAGATTTACTGTTGCGTCCAAATTCGCCTCGTTCGCGACATTGTTGTCTCAATTCGCACCCCGCCAGCTAAAGTGTACTATAGGAGTTCCATTACTGCTCGCCCGCATTGGACTAACACCTCCGATGAGCGGTCTCAGCGTGATTGGTGGATTGCCACCTAAGACGTGTTGGGTTCTCATCCGTGAGGCAGACCAGATGCCGCCACACTCTTCGAATTAGTCAAACAGGTTGGCCGTAACTACTTCCTCGTTCCACTCGATACCGACACCCGGAACGTCAGGAATTTGCAGATTCCCGTTTTTGATTCGGTACGGCTGCTGCAGGATCGGATCGGCCCAATCCTGCCATTCGAGCCAGTGCGCCGTTTCGGTAACACGCATGACGTGGGCTGCGACTTCTGGGTATAGATGCGTAGACATCGGAATTCCGGCGGCGCCGGCAATTGCAGCTGCGCGCATCCAACCGGTCACGCCGCCGATTCGCATGAAATCGGGCATGACGAGGTCACACGCATTTCTCTGCAGGGCTTTGTGCATCTCACGAGGGCCGTAAAAGTTTTCGCCGATCTGCAGCGGCGTCTTTAGTTCGGCTGCGAGGCGGGCATAGCCGTCGAGATTGTCGTAGACGATCGGTTCCTCGATCCATGCCAATCCAAAGTCGTCGATCAAATGGCAGCGCTCGAGCGCTTCAGCCAAACTGAGGCCCTGGTTGAAATCGATCATAAGCCGCATGTCATTGCCGACCACCTTCCGGACGGCTTCGAGTGTCGTCAGATCGTCCGCAATGAGTTCGCGCCCGAGCCGGAGCTTCAGTCCAGTAAAGCCGCCTTCATCGCGCAATTCGAGCGCTTCTTCCGCGACCGCTTCAGGTGATTTCAGCCATAGGCCGTTGCTATTGTATGACTTCACGGGGCCGACCGTACCACCGAGTAGAACGCAGAGCGGTTGATTTGCCGCCTTGGCCAAAGCATCCCAGGCTGCCATGTCGAGGCCCGATGCCGCTATCATCGATAGGCCCTCGTAGCCGACGAAATGAAGCGACTTGCGCGCTGCCTCGAACAACTCCACCGGCGCGAGCCGGCGTCCTTTGAGCATCTCGCCAAGGTCGTGCAGTGCCGGCACGAGATAACGCATGGATTTGACGACATAGGGCTCCAGATAACTGCGTCCCGTGATCCCTTCTTCGGTCAATAGGTCGATTAGAATGACCGGCCATTCAGTCAGCGTGGCAATCCGCGTGACGACAGGTCGCTTCAACTTGAGGACGACGGCGCGAGCGGAGATGGCTCTGACGGTCAGTGGGGGATGTGACATGATGGGCACCGAGGGTTGACGTATCAGAGGCGCACTTTCCATCCTGGACCACCGCAGAGTACATTCACTAATGAGTATACCTTGGCGGAGGCGGTGCCGTGCCACGATCGGCGGAGCAGACACGAGCACGTATCTTGGACACTGCCTACAAGCAATTCAGGAGACGAGGGTACAGTCGCGTCACCATGGACGACATTGCCGCCGCGGCGAAACTAACCAAGCGGACGCTCTACCATCACTTCGAAAGCAAGGATCAACTGCTCGCAGACGTACTCCGGGCCCAGCATCACCTCGCCTTACATGCCTTCCGCACCTTCGGTGACAGCCTGTCGGGATCTGCTGAGGCTATCGTCGAGACTTTGTTTCGAGAACTGGCCGTGTGGGCGGATACGCCGCGATGGGCTGGCTCCGGCTTCACGCGTTTGGTCATTGAGCTTGCCGATCTCCCTGGTCACCCAGCGAGGTTGATTGCCCGCCGACACAAGGCTCAGCTGGAGCGTCTTTTTGCTGAGCTTCTGGCTCAATCCGGCATCGATAAACCTGCAGAGCTGGCCCGAGCCATTTGGCTTCTATGCGAAGGCGCGATTTCACTCATTCTTGTTCACGGCGATCGCGGGTATTCAACAGCTGCATCTCACGCCGCCGTGACGCTCATTCGGCATCACCTAAAGGAATGATTAGATTTGACCCTTATTCTTGCTGAGGGGAGGAGAAATGCTCTTCGCGGCAGCGTTAGTCGCCACACTTGGACATCGTCCTAGTGTCGCGCCCGTTGACTAGGACTCGACGCGCCTTCGTTTGGGTTTCGTTGATCAGGCGCGCAGGCGAAAGATCATGACCCCGGTCGTTGTGAGTGTCGCCAGCACTATGGACAGGGCTAGAAAGGGCAGTAGAGGCATGCTCGTCGCTGCAAGGATCGCAAGGGCGGCACAGGCCATCTGCATGAAGCCGAGTAAGGCAGACGCAGCTCCCGCTCTCTCGCCAAACGGCGTCAGCGTGAGCGCCGTGCCGATCGGATTGAGCATGCCCATGCCGAACAGGAAAATGAGCATCGGCAAAAGGTAGCTTGCGAAGGTGTGGAAGCCCAGAATTGCCAAGGCCACCATCACTAGGCAGCCACTGCTCGCAATGACGAGGCCGAGCCGCGTGACGGATGCGAGACTGGTGCGCTTTGCAAGGCGAGGGGCGGTGAAGCCTGCACCGAAGACGATGAAAACGGTTCCCGCGTAGAACAAACTTAGTTGGAGCGGTGAGAACCCGAGACTTCCCACAAGAATGGCCGGTGTCACCGTGAACACGGCAAAGAGGCCTCCGATTACCAACGATACGCTTGTGGCCGGCACGACAAAGCGCCTGTCGCGCAAGAGCGAACCATAGCCTTGCATGATAGACGGCAGTGCTATTGGTGTGCGCTCGCCGCCATGCGTTTCTCCGACCGCCAGACTGTACGCAAGGCCGAGCAAGGCCCCGAATATTGCAACGAATGCAAACGGAGATCGCCAACCGAAGGCGTGATCAAGCCCGCTGCCAAGGAGCGGCGAAAAGCCAGGCGCCGCAGCCATGGCCACCGTGATGAAGGACAAAACGCGGGCCAGCTCGTTACTCGTGAACAAATCGCGGGCGATGGCTCTCGACAGCACCGACGCCGCGCATACGCCAATAGCCTGGATGATGCGGCCTGCTACCAGGCCGGACAGCGACGTCGCCATGGTGCAGACGAGGCTGCCCGCTACGAAGAACACCAATCCCGCCAAGACCAGGGGGCGACGTCCATAGCGGTCAGCCAATGGCCCGACGAACAATTGGCCAATAGCGAAGGTCGCAAAGAACCAGCTCATAAGCGCGCCGGTGGAGACGATGGGCACGTCCAGCGCATGCGCCATCCCCGGCAATGATGGGAGAAGGATATTTGTCGAGAGGGTTCCAAGCGCGGCGAGGCACGCAAGGATGGTCAATAGCCCGCCGGTGGCTTTGGCCTCGCTTGGCTGCTGCAGTCCTGAGGCAATGCTCATTCTGGAACCCGCTTCGCCACCGAACCGGCGTTGTGCGAGAGCTGATTGCCTTCCTCCACATCGAAGACCAGTAGGGTCGACGTGGCGGTGGCGCAAAGTCGCCCGGCACCGTCGTGCAGTGTCGCCTCGGCGAACGCCACCCGGCGGCCCACCGATGTCACCCGTCCGACAGCGCGCACCGTACCGCTGCTTTCGTGCAGTCCCTTTAAGTAGGACACTTTGAGTTCGAGCGTCGTGTGCCCTCGGCCGGGACCCAATTGCGAATGCACCGCAATACCACATGCGCTATCAAGGAGCGTCGCCGCGTAGCCGCCGTGGACGCCACCCAGTGGATTATAGACACTGCGATCGGGTGTGCCTTCGAATACGGCCTGTCCGCGTTCGATGGACACCAAGTCTAGGCCAAGCTTCTCGATCATCGGCGCCTTTTTACCGCTTGCTATCATCGCGCGGATCTGGCCCAGACCGTCGAGAGGCTCTTTGTGATGGCTGCTCACAGGAATGTCCTCCACAGCGGCATATCAGGTGCAGAAACCCTTGGCCTGTGAGCCGTTCCAGGCCGTGAGAAATGCGTGTGCGCTAGGACCGCATAGGCGCTTGGGAAGCGGAAATAGAAGTCAATCGAACGGGTCATGACGGGCATATTCCGGGTCTCGAGGATTAGCGCAGCTCGTTCGGGTCGATCAGCGGTTCAGTTGCTTCTTCGTGGCGCGAAGGATGTTGTCCGACAGCTCCTCGTCATCGACAGCGCGCGCAAGGATGAGTGCACCAATCAATGATGCCACCGTGGCAAGCGCCTGCTCTTCGCGCTGGCGCGCTTTCAGTTCCGGACTCATTCGGCTGCCCAGACGTTCGACCATGCCCTTCAAGCCGGCAGTGAATGCAGCTTTTACGCCCGCACCCTGGCGGGGGACTTCGCAGGCCAGTGCGGCAAGTGGACAACCCTGACCCACCCGGCTGCGGTGTTCAGGTGCAAGATAGCCGGCGACAAACTGGTCAAGCGTTGCAGCACCGCCCGTTCTCTTGCCGCTCGTAGCAAGCGCATATTGCAGGGCTTCTTCAACAAGCCGCTCTTTCGATCCGAACTGGCTATATAGGCTACCGTAGGTCATGCCGGCTGCCTCAGCCAGTGTATCAACACCGGCACCGGCGATCCCGCGCTCCCGAATGAGCTGCGCCGCAGCTGTCAGGATGCGCTCCCTATTCTCGGCCGCCTTCTCCTTTGTGACACGCATGCTGGAATTCCCGATCCGAAGTGCATCTTGACATTAATAATGGCGACCGCCATCTATGTCAATCATGACGACCGTCATGAATGTTGGATGCCGTTCGTCGGTCGTTCGCCGGAGCCCAGGATCATGAGTCGTCTCTCGAATAAGCCGGACAAGCAGGTCGCTCTCGTCACTGGCGCCTCGTCCGGCATTGGCAAGGCAACCGCCGAGCGCCTCGCGAGCGCGGGCTACAAGGTTTATGGGACGAGCAGGCGCGGAAGCGGCGCGAGTGGACAGCCCTTCGACATGCTATCGCTT
Organism: Hyphomicrobiaceae bacterium; assembly: GCA_033812735.1. Classification (GTDB taxonomy): domain Bacteria; phylum Pseudomonadota; class Alphaproteobacteria; order Rhizobiales; family Hyphomicrobiaceae; genus JABFRJ01. Next base: position 6,997 of record JAPXTA010000044.1, read on the forward strand.
GACGTGACGCACGACGCGTCGGTCGAGGCTGCCGTTAAAGATCTTTTGGGCCGAGAGGGCAGGATCGATCTTCTCGTGAACAATGCAGGGTTCGGCGTTGCACCGGCTGCCGCGGAAGAAAGCTCGATCTTCTAGGCCCAATCCATCTTCGATACCAATTTCTTCGGCCTCGTGCGCATGACGCGTGCCGTCGTTCCGCACATGCGGGCGCAGGGCAGCGGGCGCATCATCAACATCGGCTCGGTGCTGGGCTTTCTGCCGATGCCTTTCGCAGCTCTCTACTCCGCAACGAAGCACGCGGTCGAAGGCTATTCGGAGTCTCTCGATCACGAGTTGAGAACACGCGGCATCCGCGTTGTCGTCATCGCGCCCGCCTACACCAAGACGCCGTTTGACGCGAACTTCCTGGAACCGGATGCTACGCTCGATGCCTATCGGGACGTGCGGGGCGCCGTGAGCCTGCGGGCGAAGGAATTGATGGAGACTGCCGAAGGTCCCGAAGGCGTTGCGGAGACTGTTCTGAAGGCTGCCCGTGCCGCTCAACCCAAGCTGCGTTACACTTCAGGATCTCTCGCTGGGCGCCTGCAGCTGCTTCGACGATTTGCCCCCGCAACAGTTGTTGACGCAGGCGTCAGGCGCGAGCTGCGGCTGTAGGCGTAGCAGTTTCGACCATTAGTCGCGCATCGACTGCAGCAACGTGACGTCGAGAGAGATTGTATGAAGGCCTTCGTCATTGACCAGTACAGCAAAAAGAAACCCATGCGGCTCTTCGAGCTGCCAGAGCCCAGGCTCAATGAGCACGATGTGCTGGTCCAGGTTCACGCCGCTGGCGTGAACCTTCTGGATTCCAAAATCAAGACGGGGGAGTTCAAGCTTCTACTGCCATACTCCTTTCCGCTCGTGTTGGGGCACGACGTTGCAGGCGTTGTGGCTAAGGTCGGATCACGCGTACGGCAGTTCAAAGTCGGTGACGAGGTTTACGCCCGCCCGCGCGATGGCCGGATCGGCGCGTTCGCAGAGCTGGTTGCCGTTGAAGAGAACGATCTCGCGCTCAAACCCAAGTCCCTCACGATGACCGAGGCCGCCTCAATTCCTCTCGTCGGCCTGACCGCGTGGCAAGCACTGGTCGAGATAGGAAAGCTGAGGAAGGGCCAGAAGGTTTTCATCCAGGCTGGTTCTGGCGGCGTCGGGACATTTGCGGTCCAGCTCGCCAAGCATTTCGGTGCAACCGTTGCGACGACGACAAGCGCTTCGAGCTCCGATCTGGTGAGGAGGCTCGGCGCTGATGCCGTCATCGACTACAAGACGCAGGATTTTGAATCGGGTCTGAGCGACCAGGACGTCGTCCTGCACAGCCAGGACACGACCGCCCTCTTTAAGTCGTTCAACACGCTCAAACGCGGCGGCAAGCTCATATCGATCTCGGGCCCTCCCGATCCGCGCTTCGCCGAGGAGCAGAGATCGGGTTTCCTCTTGCGGCAACTCTTCCGCCTGCTCAGCAGCAAAGTTCGGCGCACGGCCAAACGCCGGGGCATAGATTATGCGTTTCTGTTCATGCGCTCGAGCGGTCCGCAGCTCCGCGAGATCGCGACACTAATGGATGCTGGAATAATCCGGGCGGTTCTCGACAAAGTGTTCCCGTTCGAAGCGGCGAACGAGGCGCTGGCCCACGTAGAGTCGGGCCGCGCCAAGGGCAAGGTCGTGATCAACGTGCGCCAATCTTAGCAAAGAAGGGACATCCGATGCGTATGCTTGTCGTCGGTGCAGGTTCGACGGGTGGCTATTTTGGCGCGCGCCTCGTCGAGGCAGGCCGCAATGTGACGTTTCTCGTCCGGCCAAAGCGAGCGGCGCAAATCGCGGTGGATGGATTGCGCGTTGCGAGCCCGCACGGCGATATCAAACTGAATCCGAATCTCGTGACAGCGGAGGCCTTGAAGGAGGCCTATGACGCAGTTTTCCTGACGGTGAAAGGGTATCAGCTCGATAGCGCATTGTCCGACATCGCTCCGGCCATCAGTAAGGATACGATGATCCTGCCGGTCCTGAACGGCATGCAGCATATGGAGAGGCTCGCCGACCGTTTCACGCCGCGTAATGTTGTCGGCTGCGCGCTTAAAGTGGCAACGGTGCTCGAAGATGACGGCCGCATCGTCCAACTCGGGCCACTGCAGGACTTGGCCTACGGCGAACTCGACGGTAGCGAGACGCTGCGCATGAAGGCTCTCGATGAATTCATGGCTGGCGCGAAGGTCAGTGCGCGGCGATCTCCAGTCATCCATCGTGAGATGTGGGAGAAATGGATTCTCCTGGCTGCCGTGGGTGCAATGACTTGTCTCATGCGGGGGCCGATCGGTGAGATCGAGGCGTGTCCTGGCGGAGCAGCATTCCACCTTGCGCTTCTTGATGAAGTCATCGCGGTTGTGAGAGCGGTTGGTATTCCACCGTCAGCAACGTTTGTCGATGCAGCGCGCCAACAGGTGACAGCAAAAGGGTCGCCATTTGCGACGTCGATGTATCGCGATGTCTTGCGTGGCCGCCGGGTCGAAGTTGAGAATATTCTCGGTGACTTGCTGGCGCGGGCCGTCGCAGCGGGCGTTCCCACGCCGTTACTCAGCGCCGCCACTTTGCATCTTCGGGTCTATCAAAACAAAACTTCGGTTTGACGTATCAGGTCAAGGTGTTTTTCGGCGAGGTCGCGGCCACCGCTGCCGAGAGAGAGGACCTTGGCCTCGTCTATGATGATGAACAGGCGGAAGCGCTGGCGGTCGTCGGTGGGCTAAACGAGAATGGATCCGCCACAGCAACGACTGCGATTTGGTTGCTGAGAGGGGGGCTTACCTGATTTGAACCAAAGCCTAAGCCAATTGAATCGTGTCGTATTTCGCGCTATCCGCGAGCGCGCAGAGAGCAACGGCGTGAAATTATTGATTTTTTCTTTGATGATTGGTTGCGGGGGTCCGCAACAAACTATACCGGAATGTTCTCCCCCACGTTCGTTCTTCATTAGGATCGACAACGTTCCTACGACCTCGATCCGCATCGGTTCGCGCCCGGCAGTCGGGTGCACAACGATCCGTTGGATCAGGGACCGTACGAGGTTCACGGCTTCGATTTCGCAGTCATGACCTTTGGACAAAGCTGCGTGTATGTCTGACACTTTCGCGGCGTACTTTTCACCCGCATATGGGTAGATCTCGATCACGCCCGGCGCCGGGTCGCTTTCCAATTCGTGTTTCAGTCGACGTTTCTCTGCTGCGAGTTGGTTGACCCGCGCAGCTCCCTCGGGCTTGTCGACCGTGCCGTCGAGCAGCATGTCCATCGCCCGTTCGATCTTGGCTTGTACGTCCGCAAGCTCACCTTCCAGTCGGTGACGAGCCTGTCGGCGTTGTTTGGCCAACTGTGTACGCTCTCTGCAGTATTCCTCGATAGCTGTTTGCACCATGTCTGGTTCGAGAAGCTTTTCTCGAAGAGAGCCGAGCACGCGTTGCTCGATTTCCGCCATCAGGATCGTTCGCCCGTTGCCGCATGTTCCACTGCTCGCGCGCGCGGAGCAACGCAGATAGTCGTGCGTGGCAATGATGTACCGTGCGCCGCAACAGCCACAGTAGATCAGACCCGACAAGGGTCTGCGCGGCCGACGTTGGTGGTAGAGGTGCGGACCACCACGTGCTGCGCGGCGCGCTTGGACGGCTTCCCATAGGCCATCTTCGACGATGCGCAGGTCTGGAACCTCCTGACGCAACCAGTCGGCTTCTGGGTTCTCGCGCGCAACTCGCTTGCCGGTCATTGGATGCTTCACGAAGCGTTGGCGATTGTAGACGATGACGCCACGATAGAGCTCGTTATTCAGAATTCCGTTTCGTCTCTTCGGCGATCCAAGTAGGGCGGTAGCGTTCCAAACGCCGCCAGCCGGGCCGGGCAGACGTTCACCATTGAGGCCTTTGACAATCGCCATCGGTCCACGCCCTGCGGCGTATTCCCGAAATATGCGTCGGACGATATTGGCCTCATTTTCATTGACGGCTCGTTGGCCGCGGTCCTCCGTGCCACCGACAACATCGTATCCGTAGCTTTTTCCGCCCGGAATGCGCCCGGCCTTCACCCGTCCGACCTGTCCGCGGCGGGTCTTTTGCGCGAGATCCTTTAGAAACAATGCTGACATTGTTCCTTTGAGGCCTACATGAATCTCAGAGACAACGCCGTCGGCGAGTGTTTCGACACGTACGCCGATGAAGCAAAGCCGCTCATAGAGCGCAGCGATATCTGCTTGATTGCGCGAGAGACGATCTAGACTTTCAGTCACGATGACGTCAAAGTGCTTGCCCTCAGCGTCGCGAATGAGTCGCTGCAGGCCCGGGCGATTGACGGTCGATGCTCCGGAAATCGCGGCGTCGTCATAGCATTTGAAGACTGAGAGACCTCGCCCTTCAGCATACTTGCGCGCCAAGGCGACCTGATCGTTTATCGATCGAATATCCTGCAAGTCGCTCGAGAAACGAGCATAGATTGCGGCACGCATAGAGACCTCAGCACACTGGAAGCCTGTCTATTCCGGCGGCACATCCACAGAATGGGTCGTGGGGGCCATTCTTGTTGGGGCGCTGCTCGCTCGTGAAGCGGGCGCGCTTTGAACCGCATCATCCTCTCTTGCGGCTTGCCGGGCAAGTGCGCAGGCAATCGCGATGATTGCTCGTCGCAACTCCATGATATCATCCGATTCTGCAGCCGGATCGGCAACTGTGGTTGGCGTTTCGGGCCTCTTTTGAACACTCATCGCAATTTGCCTTCGCGGTGTTGCTGGGGCCGGATTGCCGATAAGGGTCGTCGATCTCAAATGACAGAGGAACGATGTAACGCGGTGACTAGCGGGCAGCCGAGTGCAGTCGGCGGCCGGGGGGGCCGAGGAGACTGGTTTTGCCTGCGCCAACTCTGCCAACATGAGCCGGCCCGATCCTGATCGTCGTCATCAGTCGACACAGATCGCTGCAAAGGATGATACCGAGAGCTCCTGCCGATTTATTGCGGTATTGTTGCTCCGAGATTCGGACGCGATCAGGTGCCCTCGATGCTCACGGATGCGATCAGCAGCTTCCTCCTGGCGTTCTAGGCACTTCTGTCGATCGTCAATCCCTTCGCCGGGGCACTGATCTACAGCCAAGTAACGGCGGGACGCAGTGTCGGCGATCGCTACGCGCTCGCATGGCGCGTCGCAGTGTATTCCGGCATCGTGATGTTGACCGCGCTCTGGATCGGCACGCCGCTTCTGAGCTTCTTCGGTATTAGCTTGGCCGCGCTGAGGATCGCCGGCGGCTTCGTGGTGGCGGCGCGCGCATGGGAAATGCTTTCTGGCCCCGAATTGCACGAGGACCGGAAGCAGCAGCAAGCCGCACCCGCTGGTGATGGCGGTGATGCCGCCTTCTATCCGCTGACGATGCCTTTCACGACCGGGCCGGGAACGATCAGCGTCGCTGTGGCGCTCAGCGCCAACGGTCCTCCGTTCGGTTTTAGCAGCATTCCGTTCTTTTCTGGCGCATCGCTCGCGGCGGTCGCAGTCGCTGTCCGCGTGGGCGTCTGCTACGCCTCCGCGGATCGAATCGTGTCACTGCTCGGAAAGGGCCGATCCCGCGTGTTTACGCGGCTGACGGCCTTCATCCTGCTCTGCATCGGTGTTCAGATCGCACTGACTGGCGTGCAGGATGTTTATGCCTCGTTGGCATCGCATGGTCGGTGATCAACGCAGTATTGCTAGACCGTCCAAACGTAGTTGAACGCTCATGTTTCGGAGTAGACGGTCGATCCCACAGGTGGCTGTCGACCACGCGCGGCCAAAACGATCGCCGACGCTCGGCGAGCACGGTAGGTATCGGGAGTATTGCGTCGGCACCATCGCTCGTGCGAGCCTCACCCTCGGGTGCACCAGTTGCCCGGTCGGTTTCGGATCATTTCGAACGTCGCGCTGCGTCATCACGTCGTGAATTGACCCACACCAGCCCTGAGCAACTGCAGCATGCGCGCTCCGTCGACGAACGTGCAGCAGGGTAAAGCCGACCTCGCAGTTGGCTATGCGCCGCACAGAGATCATCGTCTCGGGATGGCGGCTCAACACGCGGGAGCGGTCATGATGCTAGGCGAACGCCGCATGAGCGAGATCTTGTGAGACCACGGTGATTGTCGTGGTGACCAGAAACCGGCCCTCGCTGTCGCTACGCGCCGGGTGACAAGCGACCCTGATGTGATTGTGTGCATCGCAAACTCTGCGCGTTACGGTCTTTTTACTAGCAACAGCGGCGTGATCGCTTTCATGAGCGCTACGACGTCGAGCCCCGGTGCGACCTTCTCGTAGTCCTGGTCGATGTCGAGCGAGGCGGCGCCGTGCACGAAGGTCCAGAGCGAGAGCGCGATCACACGTGCGTCCCCGCCGACGCCATTGCGATGGCAGTAGAGTGCGACCTGCTCGGTAACGTTCGTGAAGCAGGTGCGGCCATGTTGCGTGACCTCATCGACGTTCTTGACCGCTGAATTGTGGCCGAATATCAGGCGGAATACGGCTGTGTCCTTGCGCGCAAAGCGCAGGTACTCCTCGCCGAGCGCGAGGATGCCGGCCAGCGTGCCTTCGCCTGCCGTCTTGCATGCTGCGGTCGACGTCTCGGACAGCGTATCGAAGCCGCGCTTCACGATCTCCTGCAGGATCTGGTCCTTGTCACGGAAGTGCTTGTAGGGCGCCGCCGTCGAGACACCGGCGAGCCGGCAGGCATCGGCGAGCGAGAAATTCTCGGCGCCCCGTTCGATCAGCAACTGGCGCGTCGCCGCGATCAGAGCCTCGCGGAGGTCTCCGTGGTGATAGCGCGCTTTGCGCGGGATGTCGGTCGCGGACGTCATCTTCCTCGGATCATCGTCGATTAGCGTCTTGCGGCAAAGTTAGCGACATTAACACTTGTCAAGTGAGCACCTCTAACTTATGTTAGATTCGCTAACTCTTCAAGCCTTCTACCCCGTCCGAGGCTGCCAATGTCTGCACGTTCGATCGTTATTCCGGCGCTTCTGGCCGGTGCCGCCATCGCCCTGGCGGGGTGCAAGCCCCAACAGCCGGCAACTTCGACGGCGCCGCAGCCGGTGCAGGTGATGCGGGTTGAGATGAGGCCGGCAGTGCGCAATTGGAGTTACACCGGCACGATCCGGCCACGATTTGAGACTGACCAGGGGTTCCGCGTCGCAGGTAAGATCGTGGCACGCAAGGTCGACGTCGGCGCGCGCGTGACGGCCGGGCAGGTGCTCGCCGAACTCGATCCGACTGATCTCAAGCTCGCGCTTGAAACGCAGGAGGCGGAGTTGATGGCAGCGCGGTCCGCTCGCGAGCAGGCCGTAGCTTCCGAGGGCCGTTACAAGACGCTTCATGCGCAAGGGCACGTGTCGAAGGCGGCCCTCGATCAACGCGTCGCGGCGGCTGACGAAGCCCGCGCGCGCGTCGAGCGTGCGGAGCGCGGTGTCACGCTGGCGCGCAACCAGTTCGCTTATGCGACGCTCAAGGCCGAGCATGCCGGCACGATCACGTCGCTGTCGATGGAGGTCGGCCAAGTCGTAGCTGTGGGCCAGCCCGTGGCCCGTGTCGCCCGCCTCGACGAGATCGAAGCACAGGTGGCACTGCCCGAGCAGACCCTTGCTGCGGTGCGGGATGCGAAAGCCGAAGTCGAGATCTGGGGCGGCGACGGGCGGCGCGTGCCGGCGACGCTGCGCGAGCTTGCGCCCGAGGCCGATCGAATCTCACGTACGTATCTCGCACGTTTCGCATTGCAGGCTAACGGCACCTCCGTCGATCTCGGCCGTACGGCGACGGTGCATCTCGGTGCGGCGGGCACGCAGTTGACCGCGCAACTGCCGCTGTCGGCCGTCATGAACGATGGCTCCGGCGCGACCGTCTGGCGCATCACCGACAATGGCACGCGGGTGTCCCGCGTCGCCGTCTCGATCACGGCACTCGCCAAGGATTATGCGCTCATTATCGGCGGACTCGCGGACGGCGATCAGGTCGTGACGCTTGGCGCGCAAATGCTCGATGCGGCGAAGCCCGTGCGCATTGTCGCGCAGCATGCGGCATTGAATTGAGCCGCGCGGAGGCACGCACCATGTCACGCTTCAATCTTTCGGCCTGGGCGGTGCAGCACCGCGCGGTCGTACTGTTCTTGATCCTCGCGTCGTCGCTCGCCGGTGCGTGGTCGTATCTCAATCTCGGTCGCGCCGAGGATCCCTCGTTCACGATCAAGACGATGGTGGTGCAGGTCGCGTGGCCTGGCGCGGCGTCGGACGATGTCCAGCGGCTCGTTGCTGATCCGCTCGAAAAGCGCCTGCAGGAGATGCCGCAACTCGACTATGTGCGCACCTTTTCGCGGCCGGGCTTCGCCGCCATGACCGTGCAGCTTAAGGATCACGTGCGTGGGCGCGAAGCGACTGACGCTTGGTATCAGGTGCGCAAGAAGATGGGCGACAGCCGCGGCGATCTTCCGCAAGGCGTCATCGGACCGTTCTTCAACGACGAGTACGGTGATGTGTTCTCGGCCGTCTACATGCTGAAGGCCGATGGCGTCAGCCGCGCGGAGTTGAAACGCTATGCCGAGCAGATGCGTACCTCGATGTTGCGCGTCGCTGATGTTTCGAAGGTCGCGCTCATTGGTGACATGTCCGAGCGCATCTTCGTCGAAATCAGCCATCGCAAGCTCGCGACACTGGGCATTCCCGCGCAGACGATCTTCGATGCGATTGGCCGGCAGAACGGCGTCGTTTCGGCTGGCGCCGTCGACACGGCCGCCGATCGGGTGGAAGTCCGAGTATCGGGCGCATTCACCGGAGTCGATGCCGTCAACGCCGTCGCCATCGAGGCAGGTGGCAAAACATTCCGCCTCGGGGATATTGCGACGGTGACGCGCGGCTATGATGACCCGCCGTCATTCATCGTCACGCACCGCGGCAGACCCGCAGTCGGCGTCGGCGTTGCAATGGCCGACAATGCGAACGTGCTGGCGCTTGGCGAAAACCTCAAGAAGGCCGTCGACGAACTGCGCTCCGTCATTCCGCTCGGTGTCGTAATCGAGCAGATCTCGGACCAGCCGAAGGTCGTATCCGAATCGGTCGGCGAGTTCGTGACATCGTTCGCTGAGGCGCTCGCCATCGTGCTCGCGGTTAGTTTCCTCTCACTCGGCTGGCGTACAGGTATCGTCGTCGCAGCGTCCGTGCCCCTGGTGTTGGCGATTGTGTTCGTCGTTATGTTTGCCGCCGGCATGAACCTCGATCGGATTACGCTTGGTGCGTTGATCATCGCGCTCGGACTACTCGTCGACGATGCCATCATCGCGGTCGAGATGATGGTCGTGAAGATGGAAGAAGGCGTCGATCGCATCCGTGCGGCTGCGTTCGCATGGGACTCGACCGCATTCCCGATGCTGACCGGCACACTCGTGACGGCCGCCGGCTTCCTGCCGGTCGGCTTCGCCAAGTCGACGGCGGGAGAGTATGCCGGCAACATCTTCTGGGTCGTCGGCCTCGCGCTGATCGTGTCGTGGCTCGTCGCCGTCGTGTTCACGCCCTATCTCGGTGTGAAGCTGTTGCCGAGCTTTGACAAAGGCCACGGCGACCATGGGGCGCTCTACCAGACGCGCGCATATCGGGCTTTGCGTCGCGCCGTGACGTGGTCGATCGACCGACGCTGGATCGTCATCGCGGCGACGCTTGCGATGTTCGCCACGGCGATCGTCGGCATGGGCTTCGTGCAACAGCAGTTCTTCCCGACGTCGTCGCGGCCTGAACTGTTCATCGAGACGCGCATGCCCGAGGGCACGTCGATCGCCGCAACGGCGGCGGCCGCGAAAGCCTCGGCCGATCTGCTCGACGGCGACGAGAACGTCGTCACCTACACGACCTATGTCGGCTCGGGCAGTCCGCGCTTCTTCCTCGCGCTCAATCCGGTGCTGCCGAACCCGAACTTCGCCATCACCGTCATCATGACCAAGGGGACAGACGCGCGTGAGCGCCTGAAGACGAAGCTGGAGAATGCCATCGCCAACGGTCACGTCCCCGGCGCGCGCGTACGCATCGACCGGCTGAACTTCGGCCCGCCCGTTGGCTTCCCGGTGCAATTCCGTGTCGTCGGACCGGATGCCCTCAAGGTGCGTGAGATCGCCAACAGCGTGCGCGAGATCATGCGCACCGATGCGAACGTCATTGACCCGCATCTCGAATGGAACGAGCAGGTCAAGAACGTGCGCCTTGCCGTCGATCAGGATCGTGCACGCGCCATGGGCCTCGACACGCAGGCCATCGCACAAACCCTCCAGACATTGCTGTCGGGTGTCACGGTGTCGGAATATCGCGAGAGGACGGAGCTGATCAAAGTCGTCGTCCGCGCGGCGGAGAGTGAGCGGCTCGATCTCGCGCGCCTCGGCGATCTCACGATCATGACGCGCACCGGCGCTGTCGTGCCGCTGGCGAACGTCGCTCAAATCACGTACGGCTTTGAGGAGCCAATCCTTTGGCGGCGCAACCGTGACCTGGTGCTGACCGTGCGCGCGGACGTCGCGCCGGGCGTGCAGGCGCCGACCGTGACCAACGCGCTGCTGCCGAAACTCGAGCCGCTGAAAGCAAGCCTTGCACCCGGCTATCGCATCGACACGGGCGGGGCAATCGAGGAGAGCGCAAAAGCGAACGTTGCACTGTTCAAGGTCTTTCCCGTGATGTTCCTGGTCATGCTGACTCTTCTGATGCTGCAGTTGCAAAGCTTTTCGAAGCTGTTCCTCGTATTCTCTACAGCGCCGCTCGGCATCATCGGAGCGGTTGCAGCGCTGCTCGCGTTCAATGCGCCATTCGGCTTCGTCGCGCTGCTCGGCGTGATCGCGCTGGCCGGCATGATCATGAGGAACACAGTCATTCTTGTCGATCAGATCGACCATGACATGGCATCGGGTCTCTCCACCTGGGAGGCGATCATTGAAAGCACCGTGCGTCGCGCGCGACCGGTTGTCCTGACGGCGCTTGCCGCCATCCTCGCGATGATCCCGCTGTCGCGCAGCGTGTTCTGGGGGCCGATGGCGCTGAGCATGATGGGCGGCCTGTTGATCGCGACCGCGCTGACGCTGCTGTTCCTGCCGGCGCTCTACGCAGCCTGGTTCCGCGTCAGAACGCCTGCCACCGACGATGCTCAACGGCCGAGCGCAAGCGTCATAGAACACCCGTGCCTTAGAGCGGCCGAGTGAGACCGACATGCACACACAATTCAGGAGTGTCGGTATTGCAGCGTCAGAGGGCCGATCTCGGGCGGCGACCTGCCATCTCAAGGCAGGCAACAATCTTACAGCTACAGACCTATGCTGTTGCCGAGCCGCGTTGACTTTCTAGGACACCTGATATGCCGCAACCGCACCTTCGTTCCACTCGATGCCAACGCCTGGAACGTCAGGAATCTGTAGGTTCCCATCTTTAACCTTGTAAGGTTGCTGCAAGATGGGGTCGGCCCAATCCTGCCATTCGAGCCAGTGCGCCGTCTCGGTGACGCGCATGACATGGGCGGCGACCTCCGGATAGAGATGTGTCGACATCGGGATACCAGCGGCACCGGCTATGGCTGCCGCCCGCGTCCACCCGGTCACGCCACCGATGCGCATGAAGTCCGGCATGACGAGATCGCAAGCCTTGCGCTGCAGCGCTTTGTGCATTTCGCGTGGACCGTAGAAGTTTTCGCCAATCTGCAGCGGTGTCTTCAGGTCGGCTGCGAGCCGGACATAGCCGTCGAGATTGTCGTAGACGATCGGCTCCTCGATCCAGGCCAGCCCGTGGTCATCAATCATGTGGCAGCGCTGGAGTGCTTCGGCCAAGGTGAGACCCTGATTGAAATCGATCATCAGATGCATGTTGTCGCCGACGGCCTTCCGCACGGCGTCAAGCGTTGTCAGATCGTCGGCAATGCGTTCTCGTCCGAGCCTGAGCTTCAGACCCGTGAAGCCACCCTCATCGCGCAGCTCGACGGCCTCGGCGGCGACTGCCTCTGGTGATTTCAACCAAAGTCCGTTGCTGTTGTAGGACTTCACTGCCCCGACTGTGCCACCGAGCAACACGCAGAGAGGTAGGTTGGCTGCCTTGGCTAACGCATCCCATGCCGCCATATCGAGCCCTGATGCCGCGATCATCGACAAGCCCTCGTAGCCAACAAAATGCAACGACTTGCGCGCCGCGTCGAACAGCTCGACCGGGGCAAGCTGGCGTCCTTTGAGCATGTCACCGAGGTCGTGCAATGCCGGCACGAGATAGCGCATGGACTTCACGACATAGGGTTCGAGGTAGCTGCGCCCGGTGATGCCTTCCTCGGTCAGCAGATCGATCAGGATGACCGGCCATTCGGTCAACGTGGCGATCCGTGCAACGACTGGCCTCTTGAGCTTGAGGACGACGGCACGTGCGGTGATGCTTCGTACGGTCAAGGGTGCGTGCGGCATGACTTGCGTCCTGGTCTCGAGCTTCGCGAGGAGAATCTTTCAATCTGATTGGTCGACGAGTACATTCACTATTGAGTATACTTTTGAGAGGCAGAGCCCTGGCACGATCGGCAGCGCAGACACGGACCCGCATCCTGGATGCGGCCTACAGGCTTTTTCGCCGCCATGGGTACAATCGTGTCACCATGGATGGCATCGCCGCGGCTGCAAAATTCACCAAACGAACGCTCTATCACCACTTCAGCAGCAAGGATCAACTGCTTGCTGAAGTGTTGGCCACTCAGCACCAACTGGCATTGCAGGCGTTCCGCACCTTCGGCGACAGCCTTTCCGGATCGGCGGAAGCCATCGTCCAGGCCATGTTTCAAGATCTTGCCGCCTGGGCAGACAAACCGAGATGGGCCGGATCAGGGTTCACTCGGCTCGTCATTGAGCTTGCTGACTTGCCGGGTCACCCTGCGCGACTGATCGCTCGGCGACACAAGGCCCAGTTGGAGCGGAGCTTCGCGGAGTTGCTGGCCCGATCGGGGACGCCCCGACCGAGAGAGCTTGCGCGTTCAATCTGGCTTCTCTCGGAAGGCGCAATCTCGCTCATGCTGGTCCATGGTGATCGCGGGTATTCAACAGCTGCGTCGGAAGCAGCAACCACTCTTGTTCGGCATCATATGAAGGAATGAGCCAGTAAAAATCAGCGCTTGCCCCACGGCACCCAGTAGACGGCCATTACCGTTGCAATGCCATAGGCAGCCAACGCAGCGCCGGCCAAGGCAAAGACGCTCCAGGGCGGCGCCTGCGAGGCGGCTAGCCACCAACCGCCAACCACGACCACGAGCAGGCGGATCGATCCGGCAAGAACCGGCCACAGCATTTTGCCGGCACCTTGCGAGGCGAAGAACAGGCACAAGCCGATGCCATAGAGCGCATAGGTTGGCGCGGCCCAGGCGAAGTAGGTGGACGCCGAATTCAGGACGTCCCGGTCGTTCGTAAACAGCGCCGACCAGAGAGCGGGTTTTAGCGCCACGATCAAACCGATGATGCCAACCAGTGCCGCAGCATAGATCCCGCCGGTCCAGGCGATACGACGCGCACGCTCCACGTTGCCCGCTCCGATCGCCATGCCAACCATCGAGACGCAGGTCACGCCGACGCCGAATGCGATGGGGATCAGCAAGAATTCCAACCGCGCGCCTATGCCGAAGCCGGCCAGTGTCTCCGTGCCATAGCTCGACACGAGCCGCGTCAGGATCAGCGCGGTGAGGATCGACTGCACCGGCGAGATACATGCGATTGCGCCGACGCGGAGGATGTCTTTGAAGTAGTCCCACCGCAGCTTGGTATTCGAGAAATCCAGACGAACGCGTGCATGACGCGAGGTCAGATACCACAGGAAGAAAAAGGCGCAGGCGCTGTAGGCGATCGCTTGTCCGGCAGCGATCCCGCCCATGCCGAGTTTCGGCAACGCTACGCCACCGACACCCCAACCGAAGCCAAGGCCGCCGGCGAGCAAGACCTGCGAAATGGATGTTGCGAACATCGCCGCCGAAGGGACTTTCATATTGCCGCCGGCGCGGACGACGGCCGCCAGCATGTTTGTCAGGCAGATGCCGGTCGCGCCAAAGAAGACGATGTTGGAGTACGTCAGCGCTTGGGTGAGCGCCGTGTCGCGACCACCGAGCATGCGATAGATCGGCTCGCCGAACAGCAGCATTGAGACTGTGAAGAGGGCGCCGAATGCTGCGCCGATCACCAGTGCATGCAGTGCCAATGCGGATGCGCGCTGTTCGTCACCGGCCCCAAGCGCACGGCTGATGGCAGAGGAGACGCCCCCGCCCAACGCTCCGCCCGACATCATCTGCTGCAACATGACTAGCGGGAACACCAAGGCAAGACCAGCAAGCGGTGGCGTGCCAAGACTTCCGACGTAGGCTGTCTCGGCAATGGTCACCAATGCCATGGCCAGCATTGCGAGCTTGTTCGGCAAGCTGAGTCGGATGAGGGTCGGCAGGATCGGTGCCGTCAACATGGCATTCGCCGGGGGCGTCGGCTTCGACGGATCGGTCCGTCGCTCAGTATTTTGTGACGCAGTGGCCCTCGTCGACATGGACTATCCTATGACGGTATTTTTGCAGCGTTGAAAGACGGTTGGCGGCCAACTCATCTGACGATCAAACGTCCAGCCGCTTCTTGGTGGCCCGAAGGATAGCGTCAGAGAGCTCGGGGTCAGCGACCGCGCGAGCGAGGACGAGCGCGCCGATCAGCGATGCAACGGCCGCAAGCGCCTGATCATCGCGCTGGCGTTGTTTCAATCCGGCATCCATCTTGCTGCTCAACTGAGCGAGCATGCCACGCAGCCCAGCAGTGAATGTCTTTCTCAAGCCCTCACTCTGGCGCGGCATCTCGCACACCAGTGCTGAGAGGGGACAACCCTGGCCCGGTTGATCCCGATGAGCGGGCGCAAGGTAGCTGGCAATATCCTGTTCGAGGGTTGTCGCACCGGTGGATTTCTTCCCGCTTGAGACTAGCGCATATCCCAGTGCTTCCTCGACAAGGCGCTCCTTGGATCCGAATTGGCTGTAGAGGCTGCCATGCGTCATCCCGGCAGCTTCCGTCAGTGCATCAACGCCCGCGCCTGAGATGCCGCGCTCCCGAATGAGACGTGCTGCAGCCTGCAGAATCCGCTCGCGATTCTCGGCAGCCTTTTCCTTGGTGACACGCATGTCGGAGGTCCGATTCAGTTTGGCTCTTGACTTTTATAGTGACGATCGTCATTTAAGTCAAACATGACGATCGTAATTAAAAGGAACGACGATGTAACAGTCGCCAATGCGCTGAACGTGCACCGCCCCGAGCCACATTTGGGCAGGTCCGACAACACGAATGCGATTGCATCGGGTGACGACCGAAGCGTCGCATGGAAGTCCGCGCCCACCCGCACGATCAAAGGCGGCGATGTGACATTCGCATATCGCGAACTCGGGATGCACAATGCTGGCGTACCGGTCGTGTGCCTGATCCATCTGGCGGCCGTCTTGGATAACTGGGACCCGAGGGTCATCGACGGGCTCGCCGCGAAACATCACGTTGTCGCGTTCGACAATCGCGGCATTGGTTGGTCCAGCGGAAAGCCAGCCGACACGATCGAGCAGATGGCAAAGGACGCGATAACCTTCATCAAGGCCATGGGCTTCACGCAGGTCGACCTGTTTGGATTTTCCATGGGCGGAATGGTCGCTCAGGAAATCGTCCTGCTGGAGCCACAGCTCGTCCGCAAGATGGTCATCACGGGCACCGGTCCGGCCGGCGGCGAAGGCATCAGCAAGGTTGGTCGCATTACGTCTATCGACATGCTCAAAGGGTATCTCACCTTTCAAGACCCAAAGCAGTTCCTGTTCTTTACGCGGACACCCAGCGGCATCCGCGCCGGCAAGGAGTTCCTCGCGCGACTGAAGGAGCGTACCGAAGACCGGGACAAGGAAATTACCGTCGCAGCACTATTGGCGCAGCTGAAAGCGCTCCGTCGTTGGGGGGCGAAGAAACCTGCTGACTTGTCGAAGGTTCATCACCCGGTGCTCGTTGCCAACGGCGACAACGACCGCATGGTCCCCACCAAGAACACGCACGATCTGGCGCGGCGGCTGCCGAACAGCGAACTGATCATCTACCCGGACGCCGGACATGGCGGAGTCTTTCAGTTCCACGCGGACTTCGTGCCGAAGATGCTGGCGTTCCTTGCCCGGCCGAACGCGTGAGCGAATGTCCGGTTCCACTGACAATCTGCAACACGGTCTCATCACGATGAAATCGCTGGTCCTCAGCCGCTACGGCAAACCTGACAACGTCGCGTTTGTAGACGTACCTCGACCCCTGCCCAAGGACGATGAAATCCTGGTCCAGGTTCACGCAGCAGGGATCAATCCGATCGACAACGCGATTCCGAAAGGAACTTTCAAGGCCATCATCAAGCTCAAGCTTCCAGCAACAATGGCCAGCGATCTCGCGGGCGTCGTTGTCGACGTTGGGAAACGAGTGACCCGCTTCAAAGTCGGTGATGCAGTATTTGCCAGTAGCTTTGAATCAGGGTCCGGCGCACTCGCTGAGTTCGCAATCGTGCCTGAGAGTGCGGCCGCGCTCAAGCCCGCGACTCTGGATTTCGTGCAAGCGGCCTCCATTCCGATGGTTGGACTGACCTCGCTGCAAGCGCTCAAGGAGCGGCTTAGCTTACGCCCTGGCCAGAAGGTGTTCATACCAGCCGGTTCGGGTGGCATCGGTACGTTTGCAATCCAGCTCGCCAAGGTGCTCGGAGCGCAGGTGGGAACGACCACAAGCACGACAAATATCGACTTGGTCCGGAGCCTAGGCGCCGATGAAGTGGTCGACTACAAAAAACAGGAGTTCGAGGATGTCCTGCGGGACTACGATGCCGTTCTCGGCACTGTCCCAGGCGACGCGCTCGAAAAGTCGCTTCGCATTCTCAAACCCAACAGCACCATTGTCTCGCTGGTCGGCCCGCCGGATGCTGCATTCGCGCATGCTCGCCGTATGAACTTCGTCATGGCGGGCATCTTCGGCTTCTTGAGCCGCAAGATCACTGGCCGGGCGAAGAAGCGCGGCGTCTCGTATTCATTCTTGTTTGCACGTCCGGACGGCCGCCAACTCGCAGAGATCGGCGCGCTTCTCGATGCGGGCCGCATCAGACCGGTGATCGATAGAGTGTTTTCGTTCGACCAGGCCAAGGAAGCGCTTGCGTACCTCGAACAGGGTCGCGCCAAGGGCAAAGTCGTCGTCAGACTCGTATAATCGGAGACAGACATGAGTACATCACCTACCACTTTCGGCGTCGTCCCCGTGGCAACAGCCATGCAGACCGATGGTCTGACGTTCCTTCGCAACATGATCTCAAAGACCTATCCGTCACCGCCCTTTGCGGAGACGAGCGACATCTGGTTGGTCATGGCCGAGCATGGGCGGGTCTTGTTCGAGGCGACACCCGCGGAAAAATTCCTGAACCCGTTGGGCACGATTCATGGTGGCTGGATCTCCACACTCCTTGATAGCGCCATGGGCTGCGCTGTGCACTCAGTGCTCAAGCCTGGGCATGGATATACGACTGTCGACATGACCGTTTCGTTCGTGCGTGCTGTATTTCCGGCTACCGGCAAAGTCACTTGTGAAGGCAAGATCATCCACTCGGGCGGTCGCATCGCAACTGCCGAGGGTCGGATTACCGACGCCAATGGCAAGCTGATCGCGCACGGCACTGAAACCTGCATGATCCTCAAGGCACCCACAGCCTGACGGCGGGTACCCGACGCATGCTCTGAAATTCTTCACAGGGATCGATATCTGATCTGTCTACGCAATACCTCCAACAGCAGACGCGGTCGGCAGCGCTTGGGGCGTTGCCGACCGCTTGGTCGTCGATGTCCGGAGTTGGGGTAAATCAATTTTGTGCATTGCACTTCATGCTGCGCCGCACCAGTCAGCAGCTGGCCCTCAACGTCGTAGCACCAACGGCCGATGTTTGGACGCCGCGACGATTGAGCGGAACATGTTCGATCTCGCGTGTCCAGATTGCGATCAGTGATACCGAGCAATGAATTGATCGACTCCTGTGGCTTTGCGGTGATTCCGCGGTGATGCCCATTCGTGATTCCCTCCTACTGATCGATTCGGGAGGAGGCTTCATGGCTGCGCTGGAGATCAGGAAGGACCGCACGCCGGCGGTGTTGCGCAAACTGGCTAAGGAGGCAGACGACTCGCGGGTTGCTCGCCGCATCCTGGCGATCGCCAGTGCGCTCGACGGCATGAGCCGGGAGGATGCTGCGCGCTCAGCCGGGATGGATCGCCAGACGCTGCGCGACTGGGTGCTGCGCTACAACGCGCACGGCATCGATGGCTTGGCCGATCGCTGGAACGGCGGCCGACCGCCGACATTCAGCAGCCAGGAACAGGCCGAGATCGTCGAGATCGTGCTCGCGGGGCCGGATATCGAGGCGAGTGGGCTGTCGGCCTACACGCTCGAGGATCTCGCGAACATCTGCGAGGAGAGGTTCGGCAAGCGCATGCATCCCTGGTCGCTCGGGCGCCTGTTGAAGAAACTTGGCCTGTCGCGACAGAAGACGCGACCGATTCACCCGGAGACCGACCCTGTCGCCGCGGCGGCTTTTAAAAAACGCTCCCCGCATTCTGCGATCAATCCGTAGGCGCACCAAAAAGCGCGTCCGCGTGTTTTTCCAAGACGAGGCGCGGATCGGCCAGAAGGGCCGCACGTGCCATGTGTGGTGGAGGCGCGGCGAGCGCCCGCGTGGGCTGGCCGACAAGCGCTTCACGTTCGCCTACATCTTCGCGGCGATCGAGCCGGGGACCGACAACGCCTTCGCACTCGTCATGCCCTACGTGAATACCGAGGCGATGCAGCTGTTCCTCGACCGCTTTGCTGAAACGATCGATGAGGACGAGCACGTTGCGATGGTGCTCGACCAGGCCGGTTGGCACGGCGCGAAAGCCCTCGTGATGCCGTCGAACATAACGCTCGTGCCGCTGCCGCCATACTCGCCCGAACTCAACCCGATCGAGCGCGTCTGGCTCCACCTGAAGGAGCGTTTCCTCTCGCACCGCCTGCACGCAGACTACGATGCCATCGCCGACGCCGCGACAAAGGCGTGGAACCGACTCCTCGCAGAAACAGGCCGCATCGCCTCACTCTGCTCGTACCCCTGGATCCCACGGGTCAAATGAATCGCGGGGCGGTATCACTCTGCTCGTACCCCTGGATCCCACGGGTCAAATGAATCGCGGGGCGGTATGAGATGTCCGCAGTTGGAGGTCGACCGACCTCCATGCGTCGAAGATCATCTTGCGGACGAAGGTCTTATCTCGATGACGGCTTTCTCTGCACAGTGACCCTGTTGCGTTACCCACCCGCATTGTTGAGGCGCTGCTCGAGCGAGGTGATGCTGTCGAGCACAGTCTCGAACTTCGGCGGCTCACCGAAGATCATGCCCTGCATGGCCCTGTAGTCGACGCGCAGCTGTTCGATCATTGCATCATGTGGGGTGAGCGCGAACGTGCCAGGTGTTGCGCTCGCGAGATCGAAGTCCGGGCGATTGAAGAACATGCGCGCATGCGCCACGCAGTCCTTCCCGAGGGCCGTTTCAACGAGGGCCGCTGCGCCAACCGGCGCCGCAGCCAACAGATGCAGGTCGTAGTAGTGACGCGACACGCGCTGACCGCCGCCGCGGAGCTCGCCGCGTTTATCGTACCAGCATCGCAGTCCGTGCAGGATGACGATCTTGTCCCAGAAGGTGCGTTCGGGATCGACAGTGCGCACCGCCGGTACGTTCAAATCGAGCGCCGGCAGGTCGTCGTCGACATAGGGTTTGATTGGCACTTCGCGGTTCGGGTCGAGTGCGGATTTCGCGCCGGATTCGATCTTGATAGCGCTTCGCACGTAGTCCGATCGCGGCGTGGCGGCGGGATACCAAAGCAGCAGCGTCTGTCCGTCCGGATCGGCATCGTCGGCTTCGACCCGTGCCGCGCCAGGGTCGAGTCCGGCGGCGAGGAGCCGCGCGTTGAGGATCGTGGTCAACTCTTCGCGCAACGGGCCTTTGATATAGGCTGTGCAGGCGTCTTTTATCGCATCGAGGCGCGCCCGGCGCTTTTTGCCGCTGAGCGCGTCGAGTTCCTCGATTGTGGCCGGCGCGCCGATGTCGTCCCGAAACACCGTGACATCGATGTCTTCAGAGAAGCGATTGATCAGGCCGAAGCCCTTCGACAGCGAAGTGCCGCCTTTGAAGAGGAGGCGAGGGCCGCCATGCGGCAATCCGTTGAATAAGGCGTCGAGCGTCCAGCAAACCCAGAAATCCTTTTCGATATTTTGGGATGACGTGCCAATGCGCAACGCCGCGGTGTCGAATGCGCTCAGCATGGCGTCCGGTCCCGCCGCGATAACTTGGTCGAATGCCGGGTTCATGGTTTCACCGCACGCTTGGCGCCTCGTTTGGCGTTACGTCTTGCTCGGGTGACGGGGGATTTGCGTTTCCCTCGGGCGTCGCTTTGCCTTGGTGCTTGAAGAGCGCGATCATCATCACGATCATTGTCGATTTGCCGAAGGTCGACGCCGGGATGCGTTTGGATGAGGGGCTTGAGAAATGTCCACATCCAGATCGGAAGCGCTGTCAGACCTAAGGTGAGATCGGCCTTGAGAGCAGGTCCGTTTGTCGGGTCTTCGAATAGCTTGATGAGCTTACGCTTGAGCTGAGCGCTCTCGCCTTCGCGGACCAGGAGATCGCGCAGCCAATAAAGCGCCTGAACGACACGCATGGCGGGGCGCCCGGCCCAGAACAGTTTACTGGCTGCCGTCGGACGAAAGATGATCGTCATATTGCCAAGCTTGATCGCGCGCCGCCGGGCGTCGGTGTGCACGACGATCTTGGCCGGAACGGCGTCCGTCAGCCCGAGGTCGTTGGCTGCGGTCATGCCGTCGACAAGCATTCTTGTTTGGTCGCGTCGCCCGACCGCGTCTATGACCGAGCGTGGATCGGGCGGGTTGGCTTTTTGGGTGAGGCTGTTGACCCCGGGCTGATCGTAGAGGCCGCGATCGATCCGTCGGAGGGTTCCTGCCTTCGTCAGCCGTTGTAGGGCCTTATCGATGGCGGCTCGCGAGGCCAGGTCGACGAAATCACTTGGGGTCCAAACCTTGCGCGGCGCATCGGCACGGATGCGGTCGAGCATGGCGGTCTTCAGGTCCGGCGAATCTCTGTTCATGTCCGAAACTTGTAGCTCTTTTTCGGACGAAAAGCTAGATGTGTCCGAAATGTGTATGCAAATTTCGGACATTGCCCCATCCCTGCCTGAAGCTGACCTTGTCGAAGGCAATCTCGCGTTTCACGAGCCTTCGCTCTGCGCGAACACCGGCCAACGCCAGCCTTTTGCAGCCCGGCTTTCCCAATCAGGCGAGTCAACGCGGACGTTTGGGTCCATCGTCACTGCGCGGCCTGACGCGTCATGATCTCACGGTGAAACATTTGCCGACGCCGCAACCGCTGGCTGGCGGCGCGCCCCTGATTTCCGTGTAAACTCGGGTACGTGAGGTGGGGCCCGTGCAAACTTCAGAACAGCTATTTGGCCTTCTTCGGCCGTCTCAAAAGCTCAATAGCGTCGATTTCGAGGGCGGTGGCAAGCTGCTCAAGGATGTCTACGCTGGCGGCATTCTCTTCGCGCTCGATCAAGCCGACATAGTTGCGATTGACGCCGGCAAGGTCGGCGAGCGCCTCCTGAGTGAGCCCGCGATCATGCCGGAGCCGCCGCAGGTTCTGCGCGAGGGTCCGCCGGAGAGTCATGCGGTGGACCGCACCGCATGGGCAAAACAAGCTCCACCCAGTATATTGGTCTTTCGACGCTTTTGAGTGATTCGGACTATGCCGCGCCGCGACCCGTCAACGCCGATGACCACGCGCTTCGCCTACAGCGCCGAGGCGGACGGCTACGTGCTTGCGCTGGTGCCAGACGGCAGCGACACCCCGATGCTGCAGGTGACGCTGGCTTCGGATCTTGTCGAAGGCGAAGCCCTGCAGCGCACGCCGCTCAGTCTTGAACTGCGCCCCGACGGCGCCATTGTAGCCTACACCGAGGCGGCCACCACGTCCGACCTCGCGGCAGTGCCGCTCGCCAATCTGCTCAAGGACGCACTGGCATTGGCCAATGCCGAGGACGCGACGGACTTGCAAGCGCTCGAGACCACCTTGCTGGACGCGCTCGAAACAACTCGCAAAACGCGTGCACGCCTGTCGGAACGGAAATAGCCATTTACCGTCCCGGCGCGCGGACAGCATCGAGCCAGGCCATCGCTGGACGCGGCGCGTCGATCGAGACGAGGTATGGCAGTGCCCCGCGCTCACCCAAGGTGCCGCCAAGCATGCCGACCAGTCCGACGCATAGAGCGGCGGATCCAAACGCGGCGCGCCGCCATTGTCCGGCTTCGGCGCGCGCGTCAGTTAAGCGATCCAGGTAACTTGCAAGCGCCTGATCGTAGACCGAGCGCCGTAGCTTCACCGGCACGGGAGACAAAGCGTGCAGGAGCGGATGACGGACGGTGAAGACCGGCGGCGCGCGCCGTGATCGCGCCAGCACGAACCAGCCCAAGGCAAGGGCTTGCAGTATCGCGATGACGCCGAGCGCAAAGCGATAGGCCTCGGCGGGTGGATGGCCGTTTACGGCTGGCCAGAGGTCAATGATGCCGCCGATGGCGAACTGCATCAGGAACGCTGTCACCAGATGCAGCAGATTGAGGGCGGCATTGGCTCGTCCGGACATCGACGCCGCGAAGTACCCCGGCAGGATGGCGTAGCTGATGGTGGTGGCCGCCCCAGCGATGGCAATGATCGCCCACGGCAGCACCGGTGGGATCGGCAATCGGGTGACCAGCGCGGACATGGCGATGAGGCTCGCACCGCCAACCGCGACGAGGGCGACCTCGCGATCGATGCCGTGCGCCTTCAGGCGATCGGAGATCCAGCCGAGCCCAGCCGCGCCGCAGGCGAGCGCCAGGCCAATGATCAACAAGTTCGAAATCACCGCAGCCGGCGCGAGTTCGGCGACATGCGTCAACCAGGGTCCGGCCCACAACCCTTGCAGCGACCAAGACGAACCGATGGTCAAGGCGGACAGCGGCGCCAACTCGCGGAAGCGTAGATCGGCGTAAATCGCCGACAAGCTCACCGGCGGCGAAGGGTGACTCTTCGGCGGCAAAAGACGGTCCGGCGCGATGACCGCAATCGTCGCGGCGATCACGAACGCCAACGCCGCCGAAAGCGCGAACACGCCACGCCAGCCGAGTGCAACGATAAGTTCGTGCGCCGGGGCGGTCACGGCGACGGCTCCCAACGCGCCTATCATGATCAAGATGCCGTTCGCTCGTGCAATACGTTCGGGTGGCGTCGTCAAGACGACGGCCTTAAGCCCTGCCATCAGCGAGGTCGAGGTGCCGATGCCGATCAGGATACGACCAATCAATAGACCCGAAAATGTCGTCGCCGTGCTTGTCACACCCGCGCCGACGACGGCGAGCAGTAACAAGCTCGCTTGCACGCGCCGAGGTCCGAACCGGTCGAGCGCCGCGCCAAACGGGATCTGCACCGCGGCCATGGCCAGGAACAGTATGCCAGTCAACAAGCCGAGCTCGGTCGACCCGATGTGGAGTTCAGCGATCAACGTGCCGGCAAGCAGCGCGTTGATGTTTCTCAGCGCATACGACAGAAAATATGCGGCGCCAAAGGGTAACAGGACCACGGCAGCGAGACGCCGTGGCGCGAGATGGTGGGTGATCACGCGCGATCCTCGTTCAATGATTACTTGGAATGGAGTGTCGAAGAGTCCGATGAGCGCGCATCAGGTGTCGGACGGCTTTTGGCGGCTCCAGACGAGACGGACGACACCATCGTCGGTCTTTTCCAGCAGTGCGCCCCAGATCGGCTGTGGCAGGGCGGGATCGTCGAGCTTGACCCGCAGATAGCTCTCGCCTGTGCTCTGGCTGGTCTTACGCCAGGCGACGCCGAGCTCGGTCGCACCGTTGAACAGCCGGAAATCCGGTGATGACTCGCCGTCCTTGCGATCGCTCGCGACAATCCGCACTTTGGCATTCAGCGTCAGCGTCCGGATGCTACCGGCATAGCCGTCCTTGTCGGCCTTGAACGTTCCAATCACGGGCATAGAGATCTCCTCTGACTAGCGGTTCAGCCGCGGTAGGGCGTAAGTACGATGTCCTTGTGGACGATGACGCGGAGCGGCCAGCCGGGCCGCACGGTGAGGGTGGGTTGCACATTGAGCTCGCGCTCGATCAGCCGTTGGCCAGCGCGATTGGTGGTCTGGCCGGTCGACTCGCGCAGCGCACGCACGAGGTCGCTGTCGCCGGTCGCCGGACCGAAGGCGAGGCTCGAGCCGACGCCGAGCACGGTGGCGAGGCCGATCCCTTTCAGGAGACGCCAGGTATGAAAGTCGACACCGTCGGCGAGACCGGCATAGCCGGCGTTATCGGTCGCCGGCAGGTTGTCGATCACGATCGACGTCCCATCCGGCCGGATCATGCGTTGCCAGACGACCAGCGCGCGTTCCTGACCATAGGCGACGACGCTGTCGTAGCGACCAATGAGCCGCGTGCCTTGCGGCACCAGCAGATGTTGTCCCGACACGGTGTCGTAGACGGGCTCGGTGACCTGCGCGATGACGAAGCCTGGCAAGTCGGCATTGAGGCCGGTGACGAGGCTGGCGGCGATCACCGTGCCGGCCATCAGCTGATAGGGCGACAGCGGTTTCTGCAGACCATGCGGATTGTAGATCTCTTTCTCGGGTCCGGACTTAAGAAAGGCCAGTTTGCGCATCTGATCGGTGACGTCGGGCGCGGCCGGAGATCCGTCGAGTTGGGTGCGCGCACGTTCTGTCGCCGCTGTCGTCTGTGCGGCGAGATCGGAGAGTTGAGACGAGGCGCGGGCTGGCGGTGCTGGCTCGCTCGACGAGGCCGTCACTGCCGGCCGGCTCTGCAACCGGAAAAAGGGTTGCGAGTCGCGTGCCTGCGCTGCGAGCTTGGCGAGCCGTGCACTATCCACGTCGAGGCCCGGCTCGGTCGCCTGCAGCACGGGCACGCCGGGCGGCAAGGCGGACTTTACTGGTGGCGGTGCCTTTGGCTGCAAGCCCTCGTAACTCGATGGCAAGCGCGACAGACCATCGGCGGTGGGCTTGCGGTCGACGGTGACAAGTTCCGGCCCCAATCCCGCTTGCCGCCAACTTGGCGGATTGAGGGCGACCATCACCAATCCGGCGATCAACAGCATTCCGCCGGCGATCACGCCAACCAGAATGCGGCGGTTGACGCGTGCCACCGGACGCGGCCGGGTGCGCAAGGCGAGACCATCATCAGAGGCTTCGTCTTGGTTTCGGTCCATCTCGGGCGGCGGTGCCGACGTATCGCTCACGGTTCGTCTCCTCGCGGCTCGGGTTCAGCCTTGGCGCTCTTTCCACACTGCGTCGGTGCGGATGATGCGCACGACCAGCTGCGGCGCGGTGCCGAGCCGAAGCTCGGCGGCCGCGAACAAGCGGTCGACGATGTAGGTGGTGCCCTTGACGCGGTAGTTGACGAGCGACGGCTTGCCGCTGCCGTCGATGACGAACAGCGGCGGCGCTTCGCCTTGTTTCAAACCACTCGGCAACTGGATGTAGACCTTGACGCCATCGTCGAAGACGCGCGTCGGCTTCCACGGCGCGTCGCCCTCCAGCCGATACCGAAACTTGATGTCCTCGGCTTTCGGTCCAGGCTCGACGGTGGTCACCGACAGCGGATCGGACGATCCCTTGAGCGCCACCAGGCTCGCCTGCGGATAGGTCCACGACACCGAGGCCATGTAGGTCTTGTCGGTGGCGTGCAGTTCCAGGTGATAGGTGCGCCGGTCGGTGGCGATGACGAGATTTGTCGTGATGTCGGGCGCGATCGGCTTCACCAGGATGTGCACCTGGGTCTCCTTGCCTTCGCCGCTGGTGGTGTCGCCGACGACCCACCGCACCGTGTCGCCGGCCGAAACCGAGGCGAGTTTCTCCCCGGCTTCCAGCGCGACATCGGTGACCTGATTGACGGCGGCATAGAGCTGATAGAGCGCGCCCTTGGCGTAGGGATAGAC
>JAPXTA010000045.1:0-32946 GCA_033812735.1 Hyphomicrobiaceae bacterium
AGTCCCGCCATGACAAGAGGGGTGCGGGATGACATTCCGACAGATCGACACGCCCGTCCTGCGGATCGCATACCGGCAGTATGGCGATGACACGGGCTGGCCCTGCATTCTCGGCCACGGCTTTCCTTACGACGTCCACACCTATGCCGAGGCGGCACCCCTGCTCGCAATCAAGGGGGCTCGCGTCATCGTCCCCTATCTGCGCGGTTACGGGCAGACATGCTTTATGTCGGCAACGACGCCTAGATCCGGCGAACAGGCGGCACTCGCCGCCGACATGCTGGCATTGATGGACGCCTTGAAGATCGAACGTGCCGTGCTCGGCGGTTATGATTGGGGCGGCCGTGCCGCATGCATCATAGCAGCGCTCTGGCCCGGACGCGTCGAAGCGCTCGTCACAGGCAATTCCTACAACGTCCACAACATCGCCAAGTCGTGGCAGCCGATCCCCGCCGAACAGGAAGCGTCACTCTGGTATCAGTACTACTTCCACTCCGAGCGCGGCCGTAACGGCCTCATCGCCAACCGCCGCGACATCACGCGCACCCTCTGGCGCATGTGGTCGCCGAAGTGGACCTTCGATGACGCGACCTTCGAGCGTTCAGCGATCGCCTTCGACAATCCCGACTGGGTCGACGTAGTTATTCACTCCTACAAACACCGCTACGGCCTGGTACCCGGCGATCCTGCCTACGCGCACATCGAAACGCGCCTGACCGCCCAGCCGCCGATCACCGTACCAACCGTTGCCATTGATGGCACCGCCGATGGCGTCAACGTCGGCACCGCCCATCACGCCAAGAAATTTACCGGCCCGTTCGAATTCCGCACCTTCGCGGACGCCGGCCACAACCTGCCGCAAGAGCGGCCGGCCGAGTGGGCCAAAGCCGTGCTCGATGCCCGCGCCCTGGCCGCACGCTGAGACACGCCGCCTTACGGCGCGAACGACAGCCGCAGCAGCGGCTTGCCGATCAGCCACGCGTGTCCGATCACCACCATGAAGCCGTACAGCGCCAAGCCGCCAACGACGGCGATGACATCGCCGCGCACCGTGCCGGGCGTATAACCAAGCGGGCCGCGCCCGTCCGTACGATGCTTCAACGAGATCCGATCATAGACTGCCCACGCCAGCAGCGATCCGAACAGCAACACGCCGGCAAGATCGCCGCGCACCAGCAAGTGCGCAAGCGCCCAGATCTTCACCGCTGCCAGCATCGGATGCTTGGCGCGGTCGCGGATGCGCGAGGGCACATAGGCTGCGGCCAGCAGAATAAACGCCGGCAGCATCAGCAGATACGCGATGTGGCGGGTCCAAATGGGCGACACCCAAAGCTGCGGATTGACGCTCGATGACGCGACCCGGGCTTGGCCATACCCATACACGATGAGTACCAGCCCAATCAGCGACACGATCGAGAACACGCCTTTGTAGCCGCCGTCGCCGAGGCTCCCGATCATGCCGTTCCGCAGGGCCGGCCGCGTCGGTACGAAATGGACAGCAATGAAAAGCAGGAGACCGGCGATGAGAAGCGTCATGGTTTCGTCTCTCTCGGAGATACGCGTTCACAATGTCGATTTTGGCTTGTCACGCATACCACGCGCACGCGACGGCTTTGCAGCGGTCTCGACCTTCCGCGGTTCCTTCGGCGGATGCGCAATATCCGGCACGCGTCGCGCCGCCAGATCCTGCACGATTCCTACCGGCGACAACACGTTCCCCTCATCGGTCAGCCGACGGAAATGCTCGTCGCGCTTGGGATGACGCCCGATCGCACCGCCATCCGCGACCACGCGCCACCAAGCAACATCCGTTCGATCGCGATCATCGAGCCCGGCAATGACATTGGCGATGTGCTGCGGCGACACCTTCAAGTGATCGCCGATCTGCTTGTGAGTGACGACGTAACCGGCCGGCACGCGCGCGAGAAGAGCGAGCACATCACCCTTGATCCGCGCATGCGCCCCACTCATCGGCTAGGCCCCGTGTCCAATTCGCCGGCTCTCACACCGCAAGATCGAGCGCCGACTCGGCCCCGCCTATGACCGTCTCCTTGAGGCCTGGCGCAGCCGTTGCGAGATTCTCGGCAAAGAAGCGCGCCAACGCGACATACGACGATGCGCTGTTGCCCTCCCGCGCCGCAAGCAATGCTCCGCGTGCAAGATAGACGCCGCCAGCCGCCAACGAGAACAACCGCAGATACGGCGTCGCCCCTGCGAGCGCTGAATCGGGGTTCTTGGCAAGCTTCTCGCCCATCCACTTCGACGCCTCGGCAAGCGAAGTGACGGCATCGGTCAGGCGCTCACCCATCCGCCCGAACTCCGGCCGGTTCGACGCACGCACCTCCTCGCACGTCTTCCAGAGTTCGCCGATATAGGCCTCCATCACCTTGCCGCCTTCGAGTGGCAGCTTACGCGTCACGAGGTCGATCGCCTGGATGCCGTTCGTGCCCTCATAAATCGGCAGGATGCGCGCATCGCGATAGTACTGCGCCGCGCCGGTCTCCTCGACGAAACCCATGCCGCCGTGGATCTGCACGCCCATCGATGAGACTTCGCAGCCGATATCCGTCGAGAACGCCTTGGCGATCGGCGTCAGCAGCGCAGCCTTGTTGGCCGCAGCGATGCGCCGTGCCGGGTCCGTCGCGCGTCGTGACACGTCGATCTCCCGCGCCGTGACGAGACAAATGGCGCGTGCCGCCTGCGTCATCGATTTCATCGTCATCAGCGTGCGTCGGATGTCGGCATGCTCCACGATCGGCCCCATTTCGCCGGCCTTCACCGACGCCGTCCGGCCTTGGCGGCGATCCTTCGCATACTGCAGCGCGCGCTGTGTTGCCCGCTCGGCCACAGCAACCCCCTGGATGCCGACCGCGAGCCGCGCCGCGTTCATCATGATGAACATCACGTTGAGTCCGCGATTCTCTTCGCCGAGCAGATAGCCGACGGCGCCGTCCTTCTCGCCGTACTTCATCACGCACGTCGGCGAGGCATGAATGCCGAGCTTGTGCTCCACGCCAGCGCACACGACGTCGTTGCGCGCACCGCGCGAGCCGTCCGCGTTGACCAGAAACTTCGGCACGATGAACAGCGAGATACCGCGCGTGCCGGGCGGCGCGTCGGGCAACCGCGCGAGAACGAGATGGACGATATTGTCCGTCATCTCGTGATCGCCGTAGGTGATGAAAATCTTCGTGCCGAAGATGCGATAGCTGCCGTCCGCCTGCTTTTCAGCCTTGGCGCGCAAATGACCGAGGTCGGAGCCGGCATGCGGTTCCGTCAGGTTCATCGTGCCGGTCCACTCGCCCGACACCATCTTCGACAGATAGAGCCGTTTCTGCTCGTCGGTTCCGTGCGCCTCGAGCGCATCGATCGCGCCGTTCGTCAAAAGCGGGCAGAGGCCGAACGCCAGATTGGTCGAATTCCAGATCTCGCCTGTCGCCATCGC
This sequence comes from Hyphomicrobiaceae bacterium, assembly GCA_033812735.1. GTDB lineage: Bacteria > Pseudomonadota > Alphaproteobacteria > Rhizobiales > Hyphomicrobiaceae > JABFRJ01. The sequence goes on from JAPXTA010000045.1 coordinate 3,446, forward strand.
AACGACCTGCGGCAAGCCTTGGCCGCCATGCGCTTCCTCGCACGGCAGCGACGTCCAGCCAGCATCGGCGAAAGCCTTATAGGCTTCCTTCCAGCCCTTCGGTGTGTGCACTTTGCCGTCGACCAGCTTCGAGCCCTCGCGATCACCGGTCCAATTCAACGGATCGAGCACCTCGGCGCCGAACTTTCCCGCTTCCCCAAGGATGGCCTCGACCGTCTCCATATCGACTGCGAGTGTGCCATCAGCGATCAACTCGTCGACATTCGCCGCCGATTTCAGCGCGTGGATCATGTCGGCAACGGGCGCGGTATAGGTCATGGCGGCAAGCTCCGTGAGAGGGCCATCTCTTCGCGGTCACATGCATCGAACTAACGTAAACGTCAACCGAGCTCTGCCGCGTCAGCGTGAACTTGCCATGCGCGCCAAAGCTCCGCAGCAACGAATGCGTCGGATTCCGGTCAGGAAACGATAAGGCCCGGAAAATGGATTTCCGGGCCAACTGATCTATAGCATCGGGACAAGTTCAATTCCCCGAGGTCAGTCCCATCCGCGTCGGCCAGCCTTCCGCTGGTACCGACTGATTGGCTGACGCCGTCCGCGTCTTCGGGCCCGGAACGGATACCCGCTCTTCGGCGTGCTTCTCGTTCGGATTGGGCTTGAACGCTTCTACCACAGGCCGCTCGAACCGCGGGCACATACCAGCAGGGTCCACCTTCGACACACTCGCCGGCAGCTTCACGTTCACAACATACTGTCTCTGGCAAACGGCCACCGTTGGCACGGTCCGCGTCGTCTCGAAGAAGTCGTAGCCCTCTTTGAGTGTCTTCCAGAAGCCAAAGTGCTCGCTCTTGACGTGACGCGCCAAGTTGGCGTCGGTCATGCGGAACGGGAACGCGTGCACCGGGATGGCTTCCTGACCGCCGATGAAACTTTCACGAGCCAGCGCGTAGATTTCCTCGATCAGTGCATCGGTCATTGCATAGCAACCGGCAGACCGGCACTTGCCGTGCACCATCAGAAAATCACCGGTCCGCCCGTGCACCTTGTCGTAGGCATTCGGATAACCGAGGTTGAACGCCAAGTGGAACTGCGAGTTCGGATTCATCTGCTGGCGCGGCACCGAGTAGAAGCCTTCCGGCGCCTGCTTGTCGCCCTGCCTCACCTTCGGCCCCAGATCACCCGACCAATTGCAGATCGGATACGATTTCACGTGATAGAAGCGGCCATCCGCGCGCTGCTTCCAAACCTCGAGCTCCGATTCTTCCTTGAAGATACGGATGAAGATCGGAGAGGTCGCCTCGACGCCCTTTTTGCCGAGCAGCATCATCGTCTCTTTCGAGAGCGGCCGAAGGTGCGCGGGAATTTCGGTTTGACTGCAGCCGGCGAGGAAACCCGCAGCGACAGCAGCGATCCCCAGCACGGCAAGCCGTTTGGACTGACGGCGATTGGTCGCAAGAAGTATCATGTGCCCCAGGAACCGTAACGCAGGACGCTCGTGCTTCCTTGTCCCTGCCAGGGAATCACGTTCGTTCATGTCTTTCGCGAAACAGTTAATATTCAGTTAAGCTTCATGAATCTTTAACTGCGTCGCGGGCGTCAGGCAAGATGCCGACAAACCGCAGCATAGCTCAAAAAACGGCATTCAGAGGGCATGAGGACGCCAGCGGCCGGGCCGGGCCCTCGCCCGCAATCAATTGATATATCTGAGGATTGCAAATCGGCTCAGCGCTTCTTGCCGAGTTTGGCCTTGAGCCGCTTCTCGACGTCCTTGGAGACGAATTTGGAAACGTCCCCTCCCATCTGGGCAATTTGGCGAACCAGCGTCGCCGCGATGTGGCGGACCTCTGGCGATGACGGAACGAACACCGTATCGAGTCCCGCGGCCATGGCACCATTCATACCGGACATTTGCATCTCGTAATCGAGGTCCGTCCCGTCACGCAGCCCCCGTAGGATGATCGTCGCATCGGCCTCCCGCGCTGCATCGACCGTCAAGCCGGCGAACGTCGCAGTGGTGATCTTGCAGCCGGTCTTCTTCGCGATCGGCTCCGCTGCGACCCGCAGCATCTCGGCCTTCTCCTCGACCGAAAACAGCGGCGTCTTGCCTGGATGCACCCCAATCCCGATGACGAGTTCGTCGACGAGCCTAGCCCCCCGCTCGATCACATCGATATGCCCCCGCGTAACCGGATCGAACGAGCCCGAATAAAACCCGATGCGTTTCATGGAGTGGTCAGATCCGGCGCTGGCCGACTTTATTGAATACCGAAAGCTCGTCACCCCGTGCGCAGTGCGGCATGAAGCACAGCGGAATGTCGCTCTGCAGACACGGAACCTTTCCCGTCTACGGAGCGATCATTACAGGGCAAAATACCGATTGGTAAGACCTTCGCGTGCGGACTGGCCTAAGTCAGGTCCGCAATTAGATTGGCGAGCAGCGTGGTCCGCGGCACCAGCGAGGATACCAGAATGTGTTCCTCGTGCGTGTGTGCCCCAGCCCCCATCACGCCGAGCCCGTCCAACGTGGCAACTCCCATATGCCCCGTGAAATTGCCGTCCGAGCCGCCACCGTGCTGGCCGTGCGGCAGATCGAATCCTATCTCCTTGGCGATCCGCTTGGCTCGCTCGTAGAGCCCCATCGTCGCCGCGTGCGGCTGCCACAATGGACGGACCGGCCCACGCTCGACTTGGATTCGGACATCGTTGCGCGTGCCGACGATGCCATCCATCGTCTTGCCGATCTTGGCGAACGTCTCGTCGGTCTTCGACACGCAGAGCGCCTGCGCCGAGCACGTCATCGGCACGCAGTTCACCCACTGCCCACCATGCACCACGCTGACTGCGTAGGTCGGCCCATTGTCCAGATCCGACTTGCTTTCGAGTTCCTCGATCAGCTGCGCCATGATCCGTACTGCCGAACGACCGTCCTTATTCGTCCAGCCCGAGTGCGCCGGGCGGCCGTGCGTCGTCAGGAAGAATCGTTGAAAGGCAAACCGCCCGGTCGTGCACTCACCCGTCGGACCTTTGGCCGGCTCGGGAACAAGCACGAACTTCGACTTCTTGGCTTCCGCCTCGATCGTCGCTCGCGACGTTGGACTACCGATTTCCTCGTCCGGGTTGATGATAAACGTCAGCGGTAGATTGAGTTTGTCGGCCTTCATCACGGCTTCGATTGCCGCGAGCGCCATCACTGTGCCGCCCTTCATATCGTAGATAGCGGGTCCGTAGCACCTATCGCCGTCGCGCCTGATCGGCAGAGCATTGGCGAGCGTTCCGACGGGATGCACCGTGTCGGCGTGGGCAATCATCAACAGTCCCGGCCCCGCGCTCTTGCCCGAGCGTCGGCAGACGAGCATTCCGCCGAGCCCGTCGCGCCCAGGGATGCGCTCGATCGTGAAGCCGAGCCTATCGAAGCGGCCGACGATAAAATCCTCCATCCGGTTGACCGCCACCGGATCGTAGGTCGGGCTCTCGATTTTGACCCATTCGAGCAGCTCTGCGAGCATGATCTCGGCATTGAAAGCGGATGTTGGGATCATGGCACAGCCCCTTCGCCCAATTCTTGAAGCTTGAAGTTACGACCCGAATCCTCGCTTTAGCAAGCGATCAACCATGCATGCCGCTCGCGCGCGTAGCTCGTGCCGCATCGTGAAACGAAGCGCGCAACACGGAACGCACTTCGATCTCGTGACAATAAACAGCACGTCGGCTATCTCCGCGCCATGCTGCACATCAATGAACTCTCGTATCGTATCGAGGGCCGTCTCCTGCTCGACAACGCCACCGCCGGTATCCCGACGGGGCACAAGGTCGGCTTGGTCGGACGCAACGGTACCGGCAAGACGACCCTCTTGAAGCTGATCATTGGCGATATTGCGCCCGACACGGGCAGCATAACGATCCCGCGCAACGCCCGCATCGGCCACGTCGCCCAGGAAGCGCCAGGTGGCGACGATACGCTGATCGACTGGGTCCTCGCCGCTGATACCGAGAGGGCGTCACTCCTCGCTGAATCCGAAACCGCGACCGATCCCGAACGCATCGCTGATATCCATCACCGTCTGGCCGATATTCACGCTCACTCGGCCCCCGCCCGAGCCGCGACGATTCTTGCGGGTCTCGGCTTCGACGAGACGGCCCAACGCCGCGCTTGCCGGGAATTCTCCGGCGGATGGCGCATGCGCGTGGCACTGGCCGCTGTGCTCTTCCTCGAGCCGGAAATCTTGTTGCTGGACGAGCCCACGAACTATCTCGACCTCGAGGGCACCATGTGGCTCGAGGACTACCTGAAGTCATATCCCCACACCGTTTTGATGGTGAGCCACGATCGCGATCTGCTCAATCGTGCCGTCGGCTCGATCCTCCATCTCGATCGCGGAAAGCTGACCCTCTACACCGGCGGCTACGACGATTTCGAGGAAGCCCGGCGCGAGCAACAACGCCTCGAACTGAAGCTTAAGAAAAAGCAGGACGAACAGCGCCGCCACATGGAAGCATTCATAGAACGCTTCCGCGCGAAGGCGACGAAAGCGGCCCAGGCTCAAAGCCGCATCAAAGCACTCGCCAAGATGAAGCCGATCGCCGACCAGGTCGACGAGCGCGTCGCGCCGTTCTTCTTCCCGGCACCGCAGAAAATGCTGGCGAGCCCGTTGATCCGCCTCGAGGGAGCATCAGCCGGTTACGAGCCGTCCAAGCCCATTCTGAGAGGCCTCGACCTCCGCATCGACCAGGATGATCGCATTGCCCTCCTTGGCCAGAACGGCAACGGCAAGTCGACCTTCGCCAAACTGATCGCTGGCAAGCTGCAAGCGATCGGAGGCCAGGTGTGGGGCGTCAACAAGATTTCCGTTGGCTATTTCGCACAACACCAGCTCGACGAACTCGCCGACGCACGAACGCCCTACTCCTACATTGTGGAGCTGATGCCCGACGGCACCGAAGCGCAACGCCGCGCCAAGCTTGGCCAATATGGGTTCGGCGCTGACAAGGCGGACACGAAGTGCAGCGCTCTATCGGGCGGTGAAAAAGCGCGGCTGATGCTGATGATCGCCGCATATCATGCGCCGCATCTCATCATTCTCGACGAACCGACCAACCATCTCGATGTCGACAGTCGCGAGGCCCTCGTGCGCGCACTCGGTGAGTACGAAGGAGCCGTCATCCTCATCAGCCATGATCGCCATCTGGTCGACGCCTCGGCCGACCGCCTTTGGATCGTTCGCGACGGCACCGTAAAGTCGTACGAAGGCGACATGGACACATACCGCGCTGAACTGCTCGCAGAACGCGGCGGCAAGACGCCAGCACGTACCGGCAAAGAGACGATCGAACCGAAAGTCACTCGCACCGATCAACGCCGTCAAGCAGCTGAGCGCCGTGCCGAACTCGCACCCCTGAAAAAGGCCATGCAGTCGGCAGAACAAGCCGTGACGAAGTTGACAGCGGAACTCGCTAAGTATGACACGCGCCTCGCAGACCCGGCACTGTACGCCGATGCCTCGAAAGCTCAGAAACTAACGATGGAACGCGGCCAACTTGCCAAAAAACTTGCCGAGGCTGAGGAAGCTTGGCTGCAAGCGACCAGCTCTTACGAAGATGCGGAAGCAGCGGCAGCATCTTCCTAGGTCGGGATAGAGCTGGCCCAGCGGTCGCGGCAAGCATTGTGCTCACGCTTCCTTGAACGGACTTTTGCTGTCGGTCGCCTAAGCTGCGGCCCAGACCCGCAAGAGGAGCTCAGCAGATGGCCGACCTGGAACTGTCCGATACGCCTGCAATAACCGGTAATGTCACCAAGCCCATCACCCAGATCGAAATCGACCAGCGCGTCTACGACCTCTACGACGAATATTGCCACGGCCGTATGGACCGCCGCGAATTCATGGCCCGCTGCGCGATGATCGCCGGCGGCGTTGCCATGGCGCAGGCCCTCCTGCCGCGATACGCCCTCGCCCAGACGATCTCCTTCACCGACAGCCGCATCAAGGCGAACTACGTCACCTACGCCTCACCGGGCGGCAACTCTGGCCAGATGCGCGGATATCTAGTCCAGCCGGCCGGCGCCGGCCCCTTCCCGGTCGTTCTGGTGATCCACGAAAATCGCGGCCTCAACCCCTATATCGAAGATGTCGCCCGCCGCGCTGCCGTTGAAGGGTTCCTCGCCCTCGCGCCGGACGGCCTCTTCCCTGCAGGCGGATATCCCGGCAACGACGACGACGGCCGCTCGCTGCAAGCGGGACTAGACCAGGGCAAGCTCCGCACCGACATGCTCAACAGCGCCAAGTTCCTGAAAGCGCACACGGCCTCGAACGGCAAACTTGGCGTCACCGGCTTCTGCTGGGGTGGCACCGTGACGAATTGGCTGGCGGCAACCCTCGGCGTTGACATGCTGGCCGGCGTTCCCTTCTACGGCGCAGCCGCCGAAACAGCGTCCGTCCCCAATATCAAGGCAGCGCTAGTCATCCAGTATGCCGAGAACGACGAACGCATTAATGCCATGTGGCCCGCCTACGAAACGGCTCTGAAAGCCGCTGGTGTAAGGCACGAAGCGCACACTTATCCTGGCACCCAGCACGGCTTCCACAACAACTCGACACCCCGCTACAACGAGGCGGCGGCGAAACTTGCGTGGGAACGAACAGTGGCGCACTTCAAGAAGCATTTGGTCTAGGCGTAGTGTCGCGCGCCCCTTGCAATCTGCCTCGCCCTGCCTGACGTAAGAACCAAGCGGTTTAGCGGCAGGCAGGGTAGATGGCGGACGACGAGGAAAACCGGTTTTCAGCGCGTGCATCGCGATACGTTCGCGTCGGCGCCAATGTCGGGTCGATCGCGGCAAAGGTTGCGGGCCAGCGCTTGTTTGGTATGGAATCCGACAACCAAAAGCACGCTGCCGAACTTGCTGCGGCACTTGGCGGCCTCAAAGGCCCGATCATGAAGGTCGCGCAACTCTTGTCGACCATCCCCGAGGCCCTGCCCAAGGAATACGCCGCCGAACTTTCCCAGCTCCAAAGCCAAGCCCCACCGATGGGGCCCGCCTTCGTGAAGCGCCGCATGGTGGCAGAACTCGGAGCCGATTGGCAGAAGAAGTTCGGATCGTTTGCGCCCGACTCCTCGGCTTCTGCATCGCTCGGACAAGTTCACAAGGCGACGACGCTCGACGGCCGGGAGCTTGCCTGCAAACTGCAATATCCCGACATGCAGTCCGCCGTAGAAGCCGATCTCAGCCAGCTGAAACTCGTTTTCGCCGTTCACTCCCGCATGGATCGCGCCATCGATACCAGCGAGATCATCCATGAAATATCCGCGCGCCTTCGCGAAGAACTGGATTACGATCTTGAGGCGCGGCACATGGCGCTCTACGCGCGCATGCTCTCCGGCGAGCCGAACATTCGAGTGCCGAGCGTCGTCAAGGACCTCTCGACCAAGCGCCTGCTGTCGATGGATTGGCTACACGGTCGCCGCCTGCTCGACTTCAAGGAATCCCCGCTCGAAGACCGCAACACCATCGCCCGCGCGATGTTCCGCGCCTGGTGGTTTCCGTTCTCGCACTACGGCGTTATCCATGGCGACCCGCATCTCGGCAACTATACGATATTCGAAGAGGATGGCCGCCCCGCAGGCCTAAATCTGTTGGACTACGGTTGCATCCGCACCTTCCCGCCAAAGTTCGTCGGCGGTGTCGTCGATCTCCGCCGGGGCCTGCTCGCCAATGACCGCGATCGTGTCGTCCACGCCTATGAAATATGGGGCTTCAAGGGCCTGACGAACGAGCTGATCGAAACCATGAACATCTGGGCGCGCTTTATCTACGGCCCACTACTCGACGACCGCGAACGCGAGATCGCCGAAGATGTCTCGCCGGGTGAATACGGCCGCAAGGAAGCCTTCGCGGTCCACAAAGCCCTCCGCGAAAAGGGACCCGTCACGGTGCCTCGTGAATTCGTGTTCATGGACCGCGCTGCGATCGGCCTCGGCGGCGTCTTTCTTCATTTGCGCGCGAAACAGAATTGGTACCGGCTGATCGAAGAAACGATGGCCGACTTTGAACTCGACGTCGTCGCCGCCCGACAAAAAGCACTCTTCGGCGAAACCGGCGTGCCGCTGCCGATCTCCGGCGCATGATGGACCACGCGGCACGCATCATCGGCCTTTACGAAGGACATGCGCACGCCTTCGACGCCGAACGCTCGAAAACGCTCTTCGAACGCACATGGCTCGACCGTTTCCTGGAATACGTCCCGGTGGCAGGCCGCGTTCTCGACCTTGGCTGCGGTTCCGCCGAACCGATTGCCCGTTACGTCATCGACGCGGGACGGCACGTCACCGGAGTCGATTCCTCGCCCGCCATGATCGCGATGTGCCGCAAGCGATTTCCACAAGAAGCCTGGCACGTCGCCGATATGCGATCTGCCACCCTCGCCGGAACCTTCGCCAAAACCTTCGCCGGTGTTGTCGCCTTCGACAGCTTCTTTCACCTGTCACAGGACGACCAGCGAAGGATGTTTGCAACCTTCGCTGAAGTCGCGCACCAGGGTGCGCCGCTGCTATTTACGAGCGGGCCACGCGCTGGCATCGCAATGGGGACATATCAAGGCGAACCGCTGTATCACGCGAGCCTCGATCCGCAGGAGTACCGCTCGCTCCTTCGCAACCACGGCTTCGACGAACTCGCCTTTGTGCCTGAGGACCCGTCCTGCGGCGGTCGCACGATATGGCTGGCACAGCGCCGCTAGTTATTGCTTTACTAGGCCGGGATTGGCGCTGAGAAACTCCGCCAGCGACTTCAATTTTTGCGCTGCCATTTGCGACCCGCGCTCGCTTGCACGCCGATAAATGTCGAGCGCCCGCGCCGGTTCTGCCGCCCGCGAAAGTGACGGAAATTTCTCGCGCAGATGCAGCGGATCATACGTCTCCGCGAGCGCGGTCAACAGCAGCGGATTGTCATCGCGCGCCGCATCCTGAAGCAACGACCGTGCATTGATGATCCGGCTTGTTTTCAGATACTCCTGCGCTCTTGCGATCGTATCCCGCACGCGCTGCTCGTGACTGAGCGCTGCAACTTTAGCCTCTGGCACGATCTGACCACCGGCCGCATTTGGCTTCGGTTGAATAACGATGGTAGGCGCAACCGGCTTTGCGGCGGGTGGCTCGGCCGCAGCTACAGCGGCGGCCGCTGGCGCGACAGGAGCCGGTGGCGACTGCGCCGCGGCAGCGGCAGGCGACGAGCGGCGAAGTTCGGTTGTGGCACGATCACCCGGACCCTGCTGCTGACTGGGCGTTGCCGATGGCGCAACCGGTCGTGCCGCCGGGAGCCCACTCGATGCAGACGGAGACGGCGCCTGCTCCACACCCATTGGCAGAGCCGTCACCCTTGGCTGGGCAGCTTGTGGCGACGCCGGATTGACAGCGCCGGACTTCGTCTCGGCAACACTTTTGGCAGGCGGCGCAGCCGGTGCGTCGAAACGCACCGAGGCGGACTGAGGCACTGGTTTGCGATCGGGCTTCGGCGGCTCATGAGCCACCGAAGGTGTGCGCTCCGCAGCTATGGTAGCTCCGGCCGTCGAACCCGAACGCGGTCCGCTACCGTGGTGAGCGACGGCCTTCTGCACGGGCGCGCGCGGCCCATGCCAGGCTTTCGCTGCACCCGGCTCCGGATCGTCTTTGATCGAATGGCGCGGGCCGACACCGGCGGCATGGTACTCGCTGTGATAGGCGCAGCCGGCAAGTAGCACGGCGGCGATCACGGCGCTCAAGGGCGTGCGAAAAGACGGAAATTGGGCTGACACGGGCAAACTCGCAGCAGACCCCGAAACGCAGGCGGTCTACCAGCCAAAAGCACTCCAACGAGAATGCAGCCCACTCGGTAAAAATTCCGCTAAATCATGTGCAGCAATGAAACGCGCTATTGCGCCTTCTTCGCGCTCGGAACCATCAGGATGGCTTCCCCTTCGAGAACGCTCTTGTCGTTCACGGTGCAAACGCATTCGAAGCGTGCTCGGTTCTTTGCCGGATAGAGTTCGAGAACCTTCACCCGGGCAATCACAGTATCTCCTGCCCGCACAGGACCGCGAAAATTGAGCGTCTGCGAAACATAGATGGCGCCAGGCCCAGGCATGATCGTGCCGAAAACCGTCGATATGTACCCCGCAGTGTGCATGCCGTGCGCGATGGGCGACTTGAAGATCGTCGTGGCCGCATAGGAAGCATCGAGATGCAGCGGATTCAAATCGCCGGACACTTCGGCGAAGGTTGTGATATCGCTTGCGGCAAGCGTTCGCGTATAGCTCGCCTCCATGCCGACTTCGAGTTCCTCGAAGGCATAGCTCTTGTAGCCGGCCTGCTGCATTCGATACCGCTCCGATGTCTCACGCACAGTTGCTTAGCCCGCGTTTTGACTTGCAGCAACGGCTATATTGCACCGCACATCAGTCACAATAGCTAGGCAATCTGCCGGGCACGGCGGTGAATCTCGGCGTTTGTGGTCCAGTGCCTCAATCCCAATGTCGTAAATTCATCATCCGGCGGGCTGGCCTGCACCCCAAGCAGTCGCAATGCCGCATTGATCGGCCAAACCGCAGGAGTCCGGCTCAACGCGGTCGCCGTATCTATGGTGTGAGGAGCGAGGATCATAGCCCCGCCCTGCCAAAAAGCGGCCGTCTGCGTTCCGGAGGCCCCCTCATAGAGCGTTTCTGCGAAAGCCAGCGCGCCCCCTTCAGACACCCGCGCCGCAAACTGCAAATCGTTGCTCGAAAGGCTATGCAGAGCCTCGTCGGGCCAATCGCCGGTACCGAGTGCCCGATGCACCTGGTCCTGAACGTCCTCGTCGAATGGCAGGACGTACAGACGGGCGCCCGCCGTCAATGCATAGATGCGACTTGATGGTGCAACGTGCTTGATCCGCTCCAGCACGGACCGTTCGCCGGCAAACAGCCGTACGGCGTGCGTCGCGGCGGGAGCTTCATCCCCGCCCGTTTCTCCTGCCCCATCACTCATTCCATCACTCATGGTCCAAGGTTAAGCCATTCGCTTTCCGCCGCAAACCACGATTGGCAATGTAGGCCTTCAGTCTTTCTTTAACCACGGATGCGACACTAGCCACGGCCGGGTGCGTTCGTCGGATCCGGTTGTATCGGCGTTACTCGGCCCGGCGGCATGTCTGAGTTGAAGGCACAGTTGAACGATATCAAGCGTGCGTGGCGTTGGGTCCTCGCGCTTGGCGGAACTGCGACCGCCCTTCACGCCGCCATCGTCCTCACCGCAATCGTATGCGGTGATCAAGTCCTGCGGGGCACGGACCCGGCCCCCGCTCTTTGGTTCGCAGCCGTCGTGACCGCCTCGGCCATTCTTACGATCGCCCTGGCTACAATTAACCGCCGCATTCTCGACCGGGCAGCCCTCTGGATCGATCACACGATAGCCAAATCGCTTCTTGCCGGGCGCATTGAGCCAAGTTCCTCGCTGACTACGGCAAGCGATCCGGCGCCGCAAATCGATGCCCTCCGCAATGGCTTCTCGAACGCCAGCCTCGCGACTGCGGCACGAACCATTTGCCTGCCAGCTTTCATTCTCGTGCTGTTGCTGGTCGACCATCGCGCAGCGGCTTTGGCGAGCATCATATTCGCTGTCGGCCTTGGCGTGATCCTCGGTGGCATGTCTGGTCGCAAGGTGCACGGCGATCACGCAAGCCTTCGTGCGCGGACGATCTCAAGCTTGGACCCACGAAATCTCTCGATAGTCCGCGCAACCAGCCTGGACGCTGCCATCCAAGGCATGTGGCTCGCCAACACCACCAAAGCCGTAGCCAGCTCCTACGCCCGTCTCCGTTCGAATGGGCGTTGGGAACTCGCAGGAAATGCCTTCGCGGCCGTATCTCTGATTTGCGCCGTCGCGCTTGCCGCGGCCGCGATGCACGAGGGCATGATCAACCGCTTCGAAGCCGTGGTCTCCATCGCAACGATTGCATGGATGACCTACGTCATCAGATCGGCGATCGTTGTTGCACCTGACCTTGGCACCACGTGGAAAGCTTGGAAGAGCCTTGTTTCACGCCTCCAACTCACGACCCTGCCGCCGCAACCCGCACCCCCTGGTGCCATTCGCATTGACAATGGAAGCGTTCTGCAGCCGGGACGAAATCATGCGGCCGTCACAAGCGTGACAATGGCCTGTCAGCCAGGCGAAACCTTGATTGTCTCGGGCACGCCCGGAGCTGGCAAGTCCACTCTCGCCGCACTGATCGCAGGCGCCGTGCCGCCGACGGAAGGTCGCTATCAGAACGGCGGTCTCCGTATTGGCTATGTCCCTGAAGCACCGCTCTTACTAGAAGGAACGGTCGCACAGAACATCGCACGGTTCACCCGATACGACCTTCAAACGGTAATGGCTGCCGTGGATCGAGCTGGCGTCCGCTCCACCCTCCGCGACCTCGGCCTTGAAATGCCGCTGCAGTGCAGCCTGTTGCAACCATTTGGCCCATTGTCGCTGCGCGAGGCACGCGCCATCAATCTGGCACGCGCGGTCTTTGCGCCAATCGATATCCTCGTCGTCGACAAGCCTGAACTCGCCATGGAGCTGGCGGATGTTCACGCGATTATTGGCGCCCTGAGGCAACTCCGCGCAAGCGGCGTTGGCCTCGTCATCGCGAGCAACGACACGCGCTTCCACGCATTCGCCGATCGCTTCGTGCACCTGGACAACAGCCGCATTGTTCAATCGCCATTCGCCCGCACTTACACGCAGCACACGTTTCCATCGCACGGCACGCGCGGCCAGCGGCTCGCGATGGCGAGGTGATGCCATGACCAATCCACGCGCCAAGCAGTCGCAAAACCACCTCGATCTTTCCGGTCCGGCACGAATGGGCCTCTTGGTCGTCGCAACCAGCGTTGCCTTCCTTGTGGCCGTCGCAGCGACAATTCCGACTGGCTCTCGCATATTGCTGGCAGACCTTCGTCTCGAAGAAACGCAGCGCTTGGCAGTGCGCCACGCCAAAGGTGGAATAGTCTCTCGCGTCCACGTCCGTCCCGGCGATGCCGTCGGTGCCGGCGATCTTCTCGTGACCTTGGACACACGCGACATCGACGAGCAGATTGCGGCTTTGAAGATGCAGGCGGAAGCCGCTTCGCTGAAGCTTGCCGGAGTGAAAAAGGAAGCGCAGCTCTTCCAGAACGCTCAAGAATCGTCGTCCGCAGCGCGTAAAACCGAACTCGAACGCCGTCTCACAGACGTTGAGCGCGAGACGATCGGCCTACAAGTTCGCATCGCCCACGCAGAACAGGACGTCATTCGTGCCGAAATCCGCGCCCCGGTCGCCGGTCGCATCCTCGAGGTCGCCGACATGGCGACTGGCAAACAGGTAAGCGAAGGCGCGAAAGTGGTCGAATTGCAGCCAGCGACCGCCAAGATCGTGCTGGCTGGCCGCGCAATCGACGCCGACCGCAATGATCTGATCCCCGGCCGCACGGCGCGGGTTACGCTTCTGTCTCCCACCACGCATCGAGCTGAATCCTTCGAGGCGCTCGTCCTCGAACAGGAGCAGGCGCATGCTGGCGCTTCCGGCCCCGAGCGCGTCCGCTTCGAATTGAAATCGACATTCGAAGCATTCAACCGGCGCATCGGCGCGGGCGAACACCTCGCTGGCGAATTACGTCTTGGCCGCGTCGAAGGCCGGGTGGAACGCCGCAGACCTGCCGTCTCGTCTGAGGGGTTCTCGACGGCGACGACCAAGAATCGGAGTTGAACGATGAAACTACCGAGCAACAAGATGCTGGCCGTGAACGCCGCGATCCTCCTGACGATCGGCTTCGCGATCGTTGTGCAGGTGCGCGACATCTTCGTCGGCAAGATCGAGCCCGTCTGCACCCAACGCTACTCGAAGGTAGCGGCATTCGCGATGGATCGCGGCGGCCAGCTTCTGAAGCCAGATGATATCCAGGCCAGCGCCTTTGGCCAGGACATCGGCGTGATGACCAATTTGTCGATCCGCCGTCTCAAGGAAGGCCCTGCACCCGCCGCATTCGGCGTCAAGTTGGAAGCTGGCGCCGCACACCCGACGAACCCGCAGTTTCCTCAGGGCGGTGTTTCATTCCCCTGGCGGCCTCGCGGGATGCCATCGAATGCGTCCGCAGCCTGCCTCACTTATCATATGTTCCTTCCTGCCGACTTCGATTTCGACGCCGGAGGCACATTCCCCGGCATCTTTGGCACATCGACCGCCGACACCAACACCGTCGATCGCATCGACGTGAGGCCGGTCTGGGGACAGGGTGGTTCGATCCATCACGCCATGCTTGCGACGACACCAGAGAACCAGATGCCCTTTACCACGCCAGGTAACCCCCACTCGTCAGGGTATCCGCGCGGCCGCTGGGTACGCATCGATCAGGAAGTCATCCTCAACACTCCGAAAACGGCCAATGGCATCACCCGCCTCTGGGTGAATGAGGAACTCAAGGCGGAAATCCGCAGCGCGAACCTGCGTGACGATCCCCTTGTCGCAATCCAGGGCGTGACCGCCGACCTCTACTTCGGCTTACCTGCCGTCGGTGAAAAATTCCTGGGCGGCAAAGCCAAAAAGCTTGAGCAAGTCTGGGTAACGCCGTTCGAACTGCGCTGGAATTGAGAACGCCAACAGGCAGCCTCGATAACGGCATGCACCCACTGCGCCTTCCCATGAGCCGTCCCGCATTCTAAACGGTTGCCATGCCGTTGAGCCTTTGCCGGGACTGTCTCGACTTCAGCGACCGCGTCGGCGCAGAGCTCGCCGCCGCCAGCCGGTGCGCGACCTGCGGTTCGACCCGATCGGTGGTGCACGATGAGCTCGACACGCTCGACATCGCTCACATCGACTGCGACGCGTTCTATGCCTCGGTCGAAAAACGGGACGACCCGAGCCTTGCCGGCAAACCGCTGATCGTAGGTCATCCCGGCGGCCGCGGCGTCGTCACAACCGCATGCTATATCGCACGCCGCTACGGTTGCCGTTCCGCAATGCCGATGTTCCAGGCACTTCAGCTGTGCCCCCATGCGGTTGTCATTGCACCAAATATGGCCAATTACAAAGCCGTGAGCAGCGACATCCGCACGATCTTCTCCGACATTTCCGACTGCATCGAACCGCTTTCGCTCGATGAAGCCTATCTTGATCTGACGCCGGCGCATCGCGCGCATGACCGATTGCCAGCCTTGCTGCTGGCAGATGCACAAAAGCGGATCGAGCAGGAAATATCGATCACCGTCTCGATTGGCCTGTCCTACAATAAGTTTCTGGCCAAGCTCGCGTCCGAACTCCAGAAACCGCGAGGCTACTCCATCATCGGACGCGCCGAGGCACGCGACTTCCTCGCCGGCTTGTCGATCAGCAAGATCCACGGCGTGGGTGAGGCGACGGCTGAACGCATGAAAGCCCATGGCTTCGAACTCATCTCAGACCTTCAAGGTCTGAGCGAGCGCGAGCTTCACGCGCGTTTCGGCAAGTTCGGCGATCGCCTCTTCGAGTTCGTAAACGGCGAGGATCGCAGGCGCGTAACGCCCGACCGCCCAACGAAAAGCATATCCGCCGAAGACACCTTCCGCTTCGACTTGGCGCGCGTGCCGGATCTGCTCCAGCAGCTGCGCCCTCTGTGTGATCAGGTCGAGCGCAGGATGATAAAGTCCGAGTTGGCAGGTCAGACAGTCGTTCTGAAGCTGAAGACCAGCGACTTTCAAATCATCACACGCAATCGGAAGCTGTCGCGCCCGACACAAAAAGCCTCGGTTCTCTATGAAACCGCCGCCAGCATACTTGAACGCGTCGCCGATGGCCGTTCGTTCCGCCTGATTGGAGTCGGCGTCGACAGTCTTGCACCGGCACAGGAAGCTGATCCGCCGTCGCTATTCGACACGGCGCGAACGGACGAACACGAATAAATCCCGAGTGGCCCCGTCAAGCCTTCGGTTTTCCTGCGGCGAGCAGATAGTTCACATCGAGATCGCTGGCATTTAATGACCAACTGTCGGTCAGCGGATTGTAGACCAAGCCCGAAAGGACCGGCGAGACGAGTCCCGCCATCCGCACCATGTCCTGCAATTCGACCGGTGTAATGAATCGATCCCACTGGTGCGTACCGACCGGCAGCCACCGCAGCACGTACTCCGCACCAACAATCGCCAGCGCATAGGCCTTCAATGTCCGGTTCAGCGTCGAGAGCAGCAGCAGCCCGCCTGGCCTCGTCAACCGCGACAGGATCGATACGAAGGCGCGCGGATCTGGTACGTGTTCGATCACCTCGAGACACACAACGACGTCGAACGTCGCGCCTTCCTCGAGCAAATCCTCGGCGCGGACCGCACGATAGTCTATTGCAAGTCCACCTTCGCCAGCGTGCGCGCGAGCGGCCGCGACGTTATCTTCCGCTGGTTCAATGCCCGTAACAGTGGCGCCGAGCCGGGCAAGCGGTTCCGATACGAGTCCGCCGCCACAGCCGACATCCAGAAACCGCAGCCCCGCGAACGGCTTCAAACCGTTGCCGGTTAGACCAAAGTGAGTCAGCACCTGCTCGCGCACGAATGCCATTCGAGTTGGCCCGAGCTTATGCAGCGGCTTGAATTTGCCGCGTGGGTCCCACCACTCGTCAGCCAGCGCGGCGAACCGCGCAAGCTCTCCCGGATCAAGAGTGCCTGAGTTGCCGGACCGCGGAGCGGCGCTGTTCGTCGCAGAGTTTGACATGCCCAGACTGAAACGCCTTCGGCGCACCTCGGTCAAGGCGATGGATCGCCGCTGATCGGTTCAACCACTGTCCGCGGGTTCGCCCTAGTAGTAACTGCGATCCCAGCGGCGATCGGCATAAGGCAGTCCGCGAGGCTCCAGTGGCCGCGCCCCGATGACATCGCCGCTACACCGGTCAATGGTCAGCTCGAACAGTCGGCCGCTGCGGCGACGGGCTTTGACCTGTGCCGTATCGCCATCGAGCGGCCGCGCATCGTGAAAGCCCTGCCAGCCGGCCTGCTGCAGCCTGAACTGCACTTCGTCTTTCGGAGCGCAAACCGGTCTCGCGCCGTAAATCCGATGCCGCGGCACGTCGGAATAACGCCGCACCGGCGGCGGCACTTCCTCGTAGTCGCGATAAACCGGCTCTTTAGGGATCGGCACTCGATCGTACCCATAAGGCTCGCCGTAGTACCGCTTTTCCCGAAATGGCGGAGCAGGCGGAGGCGGCGGCGCATGCCCATAAAGATCGGCGTACCGGGGATCATCGTAGGCGGACCCATACCGCTGCGGAGGATCGTCATAGTTGAGGTCTGCGGCCACAGCAGCCGTCGACAGTGCGGCCAGCGTCGCCGAGGCGGCGAGACCGTAGAGCCAATGTTTCATGACCCGTCACTCCTTGAAGAGGTGCATTTTTCCAAACACCTCCCACCCACGTCCACATGTGGCAGACTGACGGCTACAACATGAACGCCCCCTGAAGAGTTGCTTATATTCAGTCGAATGTTGAGAGACATCGTGTCGAATAGACCCGGCACGTGGCGATTGAGTTACGCCGTTCAATAAACAACACTTTTGCGCTTTTTCACCGGACCCCTCTTGAACCGGTGGCGGATCAACCCAGATCAAGCCGGTGCACGCCCACTGGGGTGCACGACATCGTTGCCGGGCCCTTTGGGCCGGCACCCACAAAGTCGCTTTTCGGAGGACTACACATGCGTGCTTTCGACTTCGCCCCTCTCTATCGCTCGACCGTCGGCTTCGACCGTCTGGCGCAAATGCTCGATCAGGTTACGGGCGTCGAGAACGACGGTAACACCTACCCTCCCTACAATATCGAGCGCCTCGGCGATAACGACTACCGCATCACCATGGCGGTGGCAGGCTTTAGTGAAGCCGACATCAAAATTGAGGTGAAGGAACAGGTGCTCAGCGTCAGCGGCGAAAAAGCCCCTGAAGACAAGGAACGCCAGTTCCTGCATCGCGGCATTGCCTCGCGTGCGTTCGCGCGCCGCTTCCAGCTCGCCGATCACGTTGAGGTCAAAGGGGCGGCCCTGATGGACGGCCTCCTCCACATCGAACTGGTCCGCAACGTGCCGGAACGTCTAAAACCCCGTTCCATCGTGATTTCGACACCGGCAGCCGCACCGAAACAGATTGAAGCAGCTGCCTAATCGCAATTTTGTCCGATGAGGGCGGGCAGATCTTCTGCCCGCCTTTCATTTTTTGCTTCCGTAGTGCCCCCGGTTCGCGCCAAACTTCCTGTAAGCGTCATGCTCTCCTGGGACACCACCTATGTACACTGCCGCCAGCCTGAAACGCGCGCTCCGCCTGCCATTGATCGGCGCGCCACAGTTCATCGTCTCCGGGCCGGAGCTGGTCATCGCCCAATGCAAAGCGGGCATCGTGGGCTCGTTCCCCGCCCTCAATGCCCGGCCAAAGGAGCTGCTCGACGAGTGGCTGCACCGCATCAAGGAAGAGTTGGCTGCCCATGACCGCAAACACCCCGAAAGCCCAGCTGCGCCGTTCGCGGTAAACCAGATCGTTCACAAGTCGAACGACCGGCTTGAGCATGACGTCGAGGTTTGCGTCAAACACAAGATCCCTCTGGCGATCACATCTCTGGGCGCACGGGAAGACGTCTATAAGGCGTTCCGCGACGCTGGCACGCTGGTGTTCCACGACGTCATCAACGTCAACTTCGCCAAAAAGGCAGTCGAAAAGGGTGCAGGCGGCCTCGTTGCGGTCTGCGCCGGTGCGGGTGGTCATGCCGGACGCCTGTCGCCGTTCGCGCTGGTCCGCGAAATCCGCGAATTCTACGACGGTCCTCTAGCGCTGTCTGGCGCAATTGCTCATGGCGCATCGGTGCTTGCGGCAGAGGCTCTCGGCGCCGACTTCGCGTATGCAGGATCGATGTTCATTGCTGCCAAGGAAGCAAACGCGGTCGACCCCTACAAGCAGGATATCGTGGCCAATAGCGCCGACGGCATCGTTTACACGAACCTCTTCACAGGCGTTCACGGCAACTATCTGAAGTCATCGATCACACGTGCCGGACTTGACCCGGAAAACCTCCCCGAGAGCGATCCATCGAAAATGGACTTTGGCTCGAACCGTCCGGCAAAAGCATGGAAAGAGATTTGGGGTTCCGGCCAGGGTATCGGCGCCGTAAAGGCGATCGAACCGGTCGCCTCGCAGGTTGATCGCCTCGAAGCGGAATACAAAGCCGCACGCGCGTCCATCATCAGCGGCCCCAATCTCGCTCGAGCGGCGCGCGGCTGATAGCGGCCGATGCTCGCAGGATAGCCATGCCGGTCCGGCAATAGACCGGCCATCACGAATATGATGGCATTCAGCGCTGCTTTTCTCTCCTCCTTGGAGCTTCCCTCGGATGTCGACAACGCCTGCATGTATCCCGGTATTCGATGGCCACAACGACGTTCTGCTGCGCCTGTGGCGTCATGACGGTGACGACCCCGTCAAAGCATTTCTGGAAGGCGAGGAGCGCGGCCACATCGACCTCCCCAAATCGACCAAAGGCGGGTTTGCTGGCGGCCTGTTTGCCATGTTCGTTCCCTCGCCCGAATTGAAGGGGACCGGGCTTGACGCCGTCAACAACGCCATGGAGGCCGGAGCTTACGAAATTCCCTTGCCGCCGGCGCCCGCTCTGTCGTCGGCGCAAGCCGCGACGTTTGCAATGATGTCGCTGATGTACCGGATCGAAGCGAGATCGAACGGCAAGGTCAGAATCTGCCGCACCGTCGCAGACATCCGCGCGGCCGAGAAAGCCGGCGCTCTTGCACCGGTACTGCATATCGAAGGCGCCGAAGCCATCGACCCCGACTTCCAGCTTCTGGAAGTCCTTTACCAAGCCGGTTTGCGGTCGATCGGCCCGGTGTGGAGCCGCTCGAACATTTTCGGCCACGGTGTCCCCTTCCGCTTCCCCTCGACCGCCGACATCGGCGACGGTTTGACCGACGCTGGCAAGGCACTCGTCAAGGCCTGCAACGACCTCAAGATCATGGTCGATCTTTCCCACCTCAATGAAAAGGGCTTCTGGGACGTTGAGAAACTGTCGAATGCACCGCTGGTTGCAACACACTCCAACGCTCACGCCATCTGCGCGTCATCGCGCAATCTGAACGACAAGCAGCTCGCGGCCATCAAGGCGACCAACGGCATGGTTGGCGTCAACTTCGCGACCAGCTTTCTCCGCCCAGACGGCAAGCGCATCGCCGAGACGCCGCTCGACGTTGTCGTCGATCATCTTTCCTACCTCATAGAAAAAACTGGCGAGGATAACGTCGGACTGGGCTCTGATTTCGACGGCGCGCAGGTACCGGCGGAAATCGACACGGCCGCCGGTTGCCAGGCACTTGTCGACGCGATGCGCCGCCGGCAGTTCGGTGAAACGCTGATCCGAAAAGTGTGCTTCGACAATTGGATGCGCGTCCTCGCCGCGACTTGGGGCGAGACAGACAAGTCTGCCTGACCTTCAAGGTACCGATGATCCAGGAGCAGATGTAAATGCCGTTTGAGCCCGCGAGTGACGTTCTATCCCACATCACGGTGATCGACCTGACCCGCGTACGATCGGGCCCAACGTGCGTTCGTCAATTGGCCGATTGGGGAGCGAACGTCATCAAGATCGAAGATCCCTCAACGGATCCGGCGGGTGACATGGGCGGGCCCCGCGAAGGACCCGACTTCCAGAACCTGCACCGCAACAAGCGCGCCATGACCCTGGACCTGAAATCTCCAAAGGGACTCGAAGTCTTCAAGCGCCTGGCTGAAAAAGCTGACGTCATCGTCGAAAATTACCGCCCCGACGTCAAAGCGCGTCTTGGAATCGACTACGCGGCGATCAGCGCCGTGAACCCGCGCATCATCTACGGCTCCATCTCAGGCTTCGGCCAGGACGGTCCCTATCGCGACCGCCCTGGCTTCGATCAGATCGCGCAGGGCATGGGCGGCCTGATGTCCGTTACCGGCGAGCCCGGCCGCGGGCCCATGCGCGTCGGCATCCCCATTGCCGATCTATCCGCCGGCCTTTTTTGCTTTCAAGGCATTCTGCTGGCACTGATCGAGCGCGACAGGTCCGGCAAAGGTCAGTGGGTGCAAACATCATTGCTCCAAGCCCAGGTCTTCATGCTCGATTTCCAGGCGGCCCGCTGGACTATGGCGGGTGAGATCCCGGGCCAAGCCGGAAATGACCATCCGACGTCGATACCCACGGGCGTGTTCCAAACCTCCGATGGCTTCATCAATATCGCCTGTTCCGGACAGCCAATGTGGCTGAAACTCAAGGCGCTGCTTCAGGACGCCACTCTCGATAACCCGGACTTCGATACCGGCGCGGGACGCTCCAAGTTCCGCAAGGACGTGAACGCTGCCATCGCTCGCCATACGATGAAGGGCACGTCCGCGGAGTGGATTGCAAAGCTGAACGAAGCCGGCATTCCCTGCGGCGAGATCAACTCGATCGATAAGGTATTCGAAAACCCGCAAGTAAAGCACCTCGGCCTTGCCGCCCCAATGCCTAGTCACGAACGAGGGCCGACCAAAGGCGTCGCCCAGCCCATCATCATGAGCAGGTCGAAGAGCAAGTTGCATCGCGCACCGCCGCGCCTCAGCGAGCACACGTCCGAGATCCTTGCCGAACTGGGATACACGGCGGATCAGGTTTCCGGTCTCGAGCAAGCGGGCGTTGTGGCGCCATGGCCTACTGCCAAGAAAAACGGTGGAACTAAGTAACTGAAGTCCAGGAAGACTGCGCGGCTACCGACCGTAAAGGCGTGCCACGTGCATTGTGTTGCCTTCGTTATGCCCCTATGACGTGTTCGTCATTCGTCACGCGCACCTCCTATTCCTGGCCAAGTAAGTGATCGACCGTCGCACCGCACTGATCGGCGGCATCGCGTCAAGCCTCCAAGGCTGCGCGATGCAGATCAGCGCGCCTATACTTCCCGCAAGTTTGGCCGAACAAGCCTCCGTGGCCTCTGCCGGCAGCGTTCGCATGTGGGGCGATGGGAACGCCCAAGAAACGCACGCCTTTCTCGAACGCGAAGCGCCGTTGATCAAATCCAAATATCAATCGCGCGGCAAACGAACAGACCCTTCTCACATTCTCGCCATTTCTGGCGGCGCTGACGATGGCGCCTTCAGCGCGGGGCTTCTTGCCGGTTGGGGCGCAAAAGGCGATCGGCCTGAGTTCGATGTCGTAACGGGAGTAAGCGCCGGCTCGTTGGTCGCCCCCTTCGTATTTCTAAGCCGAGACTACGACCACCAGCTGTCGAAGATTTTCACCGCCCACTCAAGCGGCGAAATTTACTCCGCAAACCCGCTTTCGGGGGTCTTCGGCGGCCCCGCGATTGCCGACAACAGGCCTCTGGCAACTCTCATTGAAGGCTACGTCGATCGCAAGCTGATGGTGCGCGTTGCAGTGGAACGTGCCAAAGCCCGATACCTTCTGATCTGTACGACCAACCTCCATGCCCAACGTCCGGTCATCTGGGACATGGGCCGGATTGCTGAGGCGGGCGACATAGCTCTGTTCCGATCGGTGTTGCTCGCGTCAGCCGCCCTTCCTGGCATTTTCCCACCCGTGGAGATCAAAGTTCGCGCGGATGGCAAGACATTCAGCGAGATCCACGTCGATGGCGGACCTACACGTGAAGTGTTTCTCTCGCCCGCCGTCTTCTCGTTCCGGGACATCGACAAGGCAGTCGGAGCAAAGATCCAAAGGCGTCTCTGGCTGATCCGAAACGGCAAACTCTCACCGGAATACGCTGAAGTCGGCCTGTCGGCCGCCAGCATCGCAATGAGATCCCTTGAAACCCTGACCAAGTATCAAGGCCTTGGCGACATCATCCGGATCTACGATCACGCGAAGCTTGACGGCATGGACTTCAACCTGGCGTCCATCCCGAGCTCCTTCAGCGCACCACGACCTGCGCCTTTCGACCCGAATTACATGAACGCTCTATTCAAGACGGCATTCGAACTAGGCCGCGGCGGTTACACGTGGGCCAAGGCCCCACCGGAAAGCCAAAAACGCACCTAACTCCTAAATCAGTCGGGACGTTATCCGTCCCCAAGGATGGCGCGCGAGCCCGAGCCTGCGGTCGATTGGCATCATCGCTCTTCGCTTGGCCATTTTGGTTCCCGTTTCTCGAGAAATGCGGCAAGCCCTTCGCGCGCATCCGGCGCCGCTGCAACGGTACAGAATGCCTCCGTGACGTGTCCGATATCTTGCCTGTAGTCGTTGAAACGCATGAAGGAATTGTGCGCAAATCGCATAGCAAGCGGCGACTTTCCTGCAAACACATCCGCCAGCGATCGGGCTTCGTCCAAAAGCTTTGCATCAGACACGACGCGGCTGACGATGCCAAGCTCCATGGCCTCTTGAGCGCCGAACGAGCGTCCGGTCATCAACAGCTCGAACGCCCGATGACGCCCGACAATGCGCGGCAGGTGAATGAAGTGAATTGCCGGCAAAAGCGCGACGTTGATCTCCGGATATCCGAATGACGCTGTTTCAGCTGACAAAATGACATTGCACGAAATCGCGAGCGTCATGCCACCACCCCGGGCAGCCCCGCTAATCGCCGCGATCGACGGCTTTCCAAGATTGTATTGAGCATCTGCCAGATCGATGTACAGCCGCTCCAGCAACTTGTGGACATGAAGCCGATTGTCCGTGCCAAGCACCCCGGCAAGATCGAGCCCGGCCGAAAACGTCTTCGAAAGTTCGCTCCGCAAGATGACAGCCCGAACATTGTCATCTGCGCCGGCGCGTTTCAGCCCGTCCACGATATCTCCAAGAATATCGAGATCGAGAGAATTCAACGGCGGCTTCGCGAGAATGATTTCAGCAACGCGATTGTTGACCTCGTAGCGGACACCGGACATCGCCTTCACCCCTTCTTCGGCTTGTCGCGGAACATATAATGGTACTCGGGATTGGGCCTCATCTCCGTTGCTGCAGCCATGCGGTTCGACATGTTGTAGAAGGAGGCGGTAGCCGCAATGTCCCAGATGTCGCGATCGCTGAAACCAGCATCGCGCAGCGCCTGACGATCGGCTTCGATGATTTTGTCCGGCGCCTCCGTCAGCTTGACGGCAAAGTCGAGCATGGCGACTTGCTTCGGCGGCAGATCCGCGGCCCGGTAGTTCTGCGCAATCAGCTCGCCGAGCTCGGGATCCTTGGACCGCTGACGCACTGCAGCGCCGTGAGCGGTCAGACAGTAATGACAATGATTGATGGCTGAGACCGCAACCGCAATCATCTCACGCTCGAGCTTCGAAAGGCCGCTGTCCGACAGCATGAGATCATCGACCAGATCGATGAAAGCCTTTAGCTTCGCATTGTCGAAAGCATAGGCTTGGAGGACATTAGGGACAAACCCGAGCTTCTCCTCGCACTTCTCGAAATAAGCCTTCAGCCCCGGCTCGAGATCGGCTCGCGGCGGCAAGTTCAGCGCCGTGACGCCCTTGGACTTCGGCATTGGAAATCTCCCTTACGATGTTTTGTCGGCCGCACTTGCCGCGTTGCAACAGCACCGGCACAGCCACAGCCACAGCCACAGCCCGGCTAGGATGCAGTGTGCGTCCAGTGTATAGCGATTACATTGGACGGCAAGCACACCGGCTCGCCAATCGAATGGTCTTCGCGGCGGGTGACGAAGGAGCAGGCGATGGCGCACGACACGTCGACGAGTGACGACCGGTTCCGGCAACTGTCCGCCTTGTTGGGCGCCGGGAACGGGACAACCGATCTCCTTCGCTTTGCCGCGTTAGTCTACACACCCTCAACTCTCGACGATGTGGAACCAACCGACATCGCGATGATCGCAGGCGATCTCCCTGACACGCTGGCCTTCATCACTGACAAGCCTAAAGCGCAGCACAAGATCAGAGTCCGGCCATCCAATTCCCGGGGCGCTACTATCGTCGAACTTTTGAACGACGACATGCCGTTCCTCGTCGACAGTGTCATGGCAGAAATCCAGTCGCGCGGGCACGAGGTTCGCATTGTCGCTCACCCGATTCTCAAGATGATGCGCGACGCGTCTGGCCGCATTGCCCACGCGGCATCTCGCAGCGGTGCAACGCGCACAACTACTCAGCCTGAAAGCCTCATCATCGTCTACCTGCCTGCAATCTCCGCTGAAGCGTCGCGAGACCTGGAGGCAGCGATCTCGGAAAGCCTCGTAGAGGTGCGCAGTGCTGTCGGCGATTGGGACGCGATGCAGGCGCGCACCAAGCAGGCACTAGCGGCACTGGAAGTGTCAGGTAAGCCAGTCGACGGCGCTGCTACCGAATCCATTGCGTTCCTGCGATGGATTCTAGCAGGAAACTTCGTCTTCCTCGGCATGTACGAAGAGGGACACGCGCCAGACAGCCCGCTTGGCATTTGCCGTAGCGAAAACTTGCGGGCAGGTATCGGAATTCCCTTTGTCGAGGCGCGCCCAGCCGCCGGCATCACCATCGCCAAAAGTAGCCAACTGTCACGTGTCCATCGCCGAGCACTCATGGACTACGTCGCAATCACAATTCAGCCAGGGAAAGAATTGCGCATTGTCGGCCTATTTACGTCGAGCGCCTACACGCAGCCCGCACAGAGCATCCCGCTGGTCCGCAGCAAGATCAAGCATGTCCTGTCGTCTGTCGGCTACTCTCCTCTAAGCCACGCAGGCAAAGCGCTGCAGAACGTGCTCGACACGTTTCCGCGCGACGAACTATTCCAGATGAGTGAAGGTGACCTCGTTGATTGGGCACGCGGTGTTCTCGACCTCGACCTCCGCCCGCGCGTGCGAATGTTTGCACGTCGAGACGCCTTCAATCGGTTCATATCCGTGTTGCTCTACGCGCCGCGTGAACGTTGGAATACGGATGTCCGCGAACGCATCGGAGCCTTGCTGGCGGACTCATACAAAGGAACGATTTCATCGTATCACCTAGCCTTCCCCGAAGGCCCGCTGATGCGTGCACATTTCATCGTTGCGAATGGCTCTCCATCATCGATGCTAGAGAATCTCAGCGGCCTCGAACGCGCAGTATCGAAGATCCTCAGAACCTGGAATGACGAGTTAGCTGACGGACTGATGCCACTGTCGGCAAACGCGCCCCACCTTGAGCAACGCTACTTGCGTGCATTCCCAAGGGCATATGCTGAATCCATCGATCCAATCCGTGCAATCGAAGATGTCCAGCGCATTGAGCGCCTGGCAACGACAGGGCAACCGGTCGCAATCGACTTCTATCGGCGACCCGAAGAGCCGCCGCATCGCGTCAACGCCGCAGTCTATCGCTTTGGCGCGCCGATCAAGCTGTCAGAGCGGGTCCCCGTGCTCGAGAACTTGGGCTTCACAGTCATTGACGAACGATCCTTTGCCATCGCGCCGTCTTTTGCCGAAGGGACCCGTCAGGTCGCGCTGCACGATATGGTCCTCGAAACAGCCGACTCGAAAGCGATCGACCTTGGTTCACATGACCAGCGGCTCGAAGAGACCTACCTCGCCGTCGACCGCCTGGCCGCAGAAAGTGACCAGTTCAATCGTTTGGTGATCGATGCCAATGCGACTTGGCGTGAAGCGCAGCTCGTTCGCGCATACGCCGCCTATTTGCGCCAGCTGAATGTCCCGTTCGGACTTCGCTACATTGCGGAAACGATGGTGAGGCACGCTACCATAACGCGGGACCTTATAGAGCTTTTCAGGATCCGTTTCGATCCTGCGACGGAACTGCCTGTAGCAGACCGGCAGCGCCAAGCGAGCGACGTCGCCGTCCGCATTCACTCGGCATTGTCGAGCGTGCCGAGTCTCGACGAGGACCGCATCCTCAGACAGATGCTCAACCTCGTCGAATCCACATTGCGGACGAATTTCTTCCGTCCCGAAGCGGCGACTGCAAACATGCCTGTGATCGCGCTTAAGCTGGACAGCAAATCCATCGAAGCTGCACCGCGGCCACGCCCGTATCGAGAGATCTGGGTTTACAGCCCTCGCGTGGAAGGTGTGCATCTGCGCTTCGGTCCGATTGCTCGCGGCGGAATTCGATGGTCGGACCGTGCCCAGGATTTCCGTACGGAAGTCCTCGGCCTCGTGAAGGCACAGCTTGTCAAAAATGCGGTCATCGTGCCTTCCGGGGCAAAAGGTGGCTTCCTGCCCAAGCAACTGCCGCGCAACGCATCGCGCGACGACGTGATGAGGGAAGGTATCGCGGCCTACAAGATGTTTGTCTCGTCGCTCTTGGACATCACCGACAACATCGTAGGTGAAAAGTTGATCCCACCGGACAATGTAGTCAGGCACGACGGCGACGACCCATACCTTGTCGTCGCGGCAGACAAAGGCACAGCAACGTTCTCGGACTTTGCGAACGAAATCTCGGCAGAGCACCATCACTGGCTCGGCGACGCATTCGCATCGGGCGGCTCGGCCGGTTACGATCACAAGAAGATGGGCATAACAGCGCGCGGCGCTTGGGAATGCGTCAGCCGCCACTTCCAAGAGATGGATTGGAACATACAGACGAAGCCGTTCCGCGTCGCAGGGGTCGGCGACATGTCCGGCGATGTCTTCGGAAACGGCATGCTGCTGTCCCCGGTGATCCAGCTCGTGGCAGCCTTTGATCACCGCGACATTTTCATCGACCCGACGCCCGATACCGCAGTGAGCTTCGCCGAACGCAAGCGTCTATTCGATCTCCCTCGCTCCAGCTGGCAGGACTACGACAAAGCGAAGATATCGCCGGGCGGCGGCGTATTCTCACGCTCGGCCAAGTCGATCTCCCTCACACCGGAAATCAAGGCGCTACTTGCAATCGATGCCACATCGGTGACACCAGCCGAATTGATGCGCGCCATCATCAAGAGCCCGGTCGATTTGATGTGGTTCGGCGGCATTGGTACTTACATCAAAGCGTCGAGCGAGAGTGATGAACAGGCCGGTGACCGCACGAACGATTCCATTCGGGTGACTGGTCTCGAAGTAAGTGCCAAAGTCGTGGGCGAAGGGGCCAATCTCGGCATCACCCAGCGCGGGCGCATTGAACTCGCTCAGCGTGGCGTTCGGTTGAACACCGACTTCATCGACAACTCCGCTGGAGTGAACTCGTCGGACTACGAAGTAAACATCAAAATCGCCCTTGGCGACGCAACGCGGTCTGGTCGCCTGACCGCTTCGAAGCGCACGGCCTTCCTCGCCTCAATGACGGACGAAGTCGCTGCTGGATGCCTAGCCAACAACCGCGATCAGGCCTTGGCGCTAAGCCTCGCCGAACAATCGGCGTTGGCAGATAGCACTGACCACGGCCGGCTCATGAAGGCCCTCGAACGTCGCCATCTTCTCGACCGGCGGCTGGAACAGTTGCCAACCGACGCGGAACTCGCCCGGCGGCAAACAGCAGGCACGCCACTCTCGCGACCGGAATTGGCTGTTCTCCTGAGCTACTCAAAGATTGCTCTTACCGAAGACCTGTTGGCTAGCCGCGTGCCGGACTCCCCCTCGACGGCATCCCTCCTGACACACTACTTTCCCAAAACACTTGTCTCCACGTATCCAGAAGGTGTCTCAAATCATCGACTGAAGCGGGAGATTATCGCCACTGCGCTGACCAATGCCGTGATAAATCGCGCCGGTCCAGCCACACCCGTCGCCATTGCCGAGGAAACAGGCCGCACGACGTCTGACATCGCGCTCGCCTTCCGCGGAGTGGAGCAAGCATTCGGTCTCGGACGGATCTGGGAGCGGCTGAACGCTTTGAGCGGTCGGATTAATGGCGCCCTCTATCTGTCGCTCGAACAGGACGTGCGGCGCGTCCTTGTCTACGAACTGCGGCAGGTGGCATCGGACCCCAAAATGCTTTCGGACTTTGACGGCTCCTTCGCGACACTGAAAAAGTGCGTGGAACGCCTTCTTGCATCACTAGGGGCGATCCTCACAGACAAGATGCGGGCCGAAAGTGGACACAGGATTTCCACCCTGACGTCGGCGGGGGTGCCCGCCGATGTCGCCAAGGACTTGGTGTCATTGGCGCTCATTGCCGACGCTCCGCGGATCAATCATCTCGCCGCCAATGCGAAGTGCGATGTCGTTCGCGCCGCGGCCGTCTTCCTTCAGATAGGCGAAGGTCTGCAACTCGACGTCATTCGTGCCCGCGCCGCTCAGCTGTCACTCAACGATTCATTCGACCGGATGGCCGTCAACACCGCGGTCAACCAGCTTTCGAAAGCTCAGGCGTCCTTTGCGCGATCCGCGCTGGCAGCTGGCCAGGTAGCGCCCGAGAAATGGCTGGCAAGTCAGCAAGACCGTCTATCGGGAGCCATGGGCACACTCGAGAGGATAGCGGCCGACCCAGTCCTGACCGCGTCCCGGTTGACTGTTGCAGCCGCACAATTCGCTGGAATTGTCGACGAACCGGCCGGCCCGATTTGAGCTGCCACGATCCAATCGTTTGACACCTGGGTTGGCTCTCGATATGTACCGCCCAAATCGCCCCCGGCGCACCCGGCCACGCGATCACGGCGTCTGGCGCT
>JAPXTA010000046.1:0-32404 GCA_033812735.1 Hyphomicrobiaceae bacterium
GAGCCGCGTCCCTTCAACCCTGGCCAGATCTTCCGCGACCTCTCGCCGAACCAGGGGCCACGTCCCTTCACCAATCAACTCGGCCGGCCGCGACTGGCGCCGGATCGGCCGCCACCGAGCGGACCGGATGCGCGCTCGATCATGGCGACCGGCAAGGTGACGTTCGGCTATGTGCTGTCAGGAGATGCGCAAGTCGACAAGGTGGCCGAGCAAGGTTTGCGCGGGTTGATCACGTTCCTCGTCGCCAAGACGGCGGTGGAGCCTGGCGAGCCGATGGGTGTCAATATCGCAAACGACGAGATCGCGTTTTTCCCGATCCTTTATTGGCCGGTACTGCCGAATGCTCGCCCGCTACCGGAACCGGTGGTCGCGAAGATCGACGCCTATATGAAAAATGGCGGAATGATCATCTTCGACACGCGTGACGCCGGGACATCGTTTGCACCGACCGGGTTCAATCTGCAGGGCGAGCGGACGACACCGCTGCAGCGGCTTATCGGAACACTCGATATTCCGCGGCTCGAACCGGTGCCGGAGCATCATGTGCTGACGAAGTCGTTCTATTTGCTGCGTGCGTTCCCGGGCCGCTACGACAATGGACAGCTTTGGGTGGAGGCTGAGGCGCCTGCTGATTCCAATCGCGGCCGGCAAGCGCGGCGCGTCGACGGCGTCTCTTCGATCCTCGTCACGTCGAACGATTATGCCTCTGCGTGGGCGCTCGATGATCGCAATCAGCCGCTCTACCCTGTCGTGCCCGGCGGTGAGCAGCAGCGGGAGATGGCGTTCCGCGTCGGCGTGAACATCGTCATGTATGCGCTGACCGGCAACTACAAGGCTGATCAGGTTCATGTTCCGGCGCTGCTGGAGCGGCTCGGCAATTAGTGTAACGCGGCTTCCGGCTGGCGCGCGCAACGCGTGTCGGAAGGCGCAAGGAAGAGAGCATGAACTGGTCGATCGATACCTCGCCGATGCTGCCGACGCCCGTGTTCTGGGTTGCGGTCGCATTCGCGCTTGCGCTCGCTGCGTTCCTGTTGTTCCGCCGATCGCGGGGCGGCGCTTTGCGGGTCGTGGCACTCGCGGCGATGCTGCTCGCCATTGCCAATCCGACACTGCGGCAGGAAGAGCGCGAAAGCCTCGCCAACATCGCGCTCGTGGTGGTGGACGAGTCGACCAGCCAGACCATCGCGGACCGGCCAGATCAGGCGGCGCGTATCAAGCGCGACCTCGATGCCAAGCTGGCGGCGATCCCGAACCTCGAAGTGCGCACGGTCACAGCGGCGAAGCCAACGGGCGACGGCGCATCGGGTACGAACCTCTTCGGAGAACTCAATCGCGCTCTTGCCAATACGCCGACCGACCGCCTTGCCGGCGTTATCATGATTACGGACGGGCAGGTGCACGACGTGCCGCAGGCGGCGGCTGCGCTCGGGTTCGACGCGCCGGTACATGCGCTGCTGACGGGCAAGCCCGACGAGTTCGACCGGCGTATCGAGGTGGTGAAGGCGCCGAAGTATTCGATTGTCGGATCGACGCGTGACGTTGAAGTGAAAGTCGTCGAGAGCGGCCGGCGGACAGCCGGCAGCGACGAGGTGACATTGCGCGTGCGCCGGGAAGGCCAGCGTGACGAGTTGCGCCGTGCGCAAATCGGCCGGCCAGTCACGGTCGCGATGCCGTTTCCCCATGCGGGGCAGAACATCATCGAAATCGAACTCGACACGGTGCAAGGCGAGCTGACGGCCGCGAACAACCGGGTCGTCATCGCGGCGGAAGGCGTGCGCGAGAACTTGCGCGTGCTTCTCGTCTCAGGCGAGCCGCACGCGGGCGAGCGGACATGGCGCAATCTGCTGAAGTCCGACGCGGCTGTCGATCTCGTGCATTTCACCATTCTGCGCCCGCCGGCAAAGCAGGACGGCACGCCGATCCATCAGCTGTCGCTGATCGCGTTTCCGACGCGCGAGCTGTTCCTCGAAAAGATCAAGGAATTCGACCTGATCATTTTCGACCGCTACCAGAACCGGGACAACATTCTCAATCAGATCTACTACGACAGCATCGCCCGCTACGTGGAACAGGGCGGCGCCCTGCTGGTCGCTGCGGGCGACGATTACACTGGCAACGCCTCGCTCTCGCGCACCAATCTCGCGCGAGTACTGCCGGCGACACCGGCTGGGGGGCTGATCGAGCGGGCCTTCAAGGCGAAGCTTTCGGAAGATGGATTGAAGCATCCTGTGACGCGCGGGCTTCCCGGCGCGGATGCCAAGTCGCCGACATGGGGCAATTGGTTTCGGCAGGTTGATGTGAATGTCACACAGGGCCGCACGGTCCTCTCGGGTGCCGACGATCGGCCGTTGCTGATTCTAGATCGCCGCCAGAAGGGCCGCGTCGCGCTGTTGACGTCTGATCACGCGTGGCTGTGGGCGCGCGGTTACGACGGGGGAGGGCCGCACGGCGATCTGCTGCGCCGAATGTCGCATTGGCTGATGAAGGAGCCCGATCTCGAAGAAGAGCGTCTGCTCGTCACGGCAAAGGGGCTCAAGCTCACGATCGAGCGGCGGACGATGGAAAACAGCGTCGCGCGGGTCGCGATATCGGCGCCGGGTGGGGAGAACTCGGAGGCGCTGCTTGAAAAGGCGGGGGCGGGTCTCTTCCGCGCGGTCGTCGATGTGAAGACGCCGGGTCTCTACAAACTGCAGACGCCGTCGCCGTCGGGGACGCTGACTGCCGTCGCGCATGCCGGTATCGAGGATGCGCGCGAAATGAGCGAGGTCGTCGCGACCGATCAGAAGATGAAGCCGATCGCTGACGCGACTGGAGGCGGCGTGTTTTGGACGCGCGGCTCGGGGTTTCTCGCGGCGGCGACCGGCGTGGAGGTGCCGCGTGTGTCGATGCTGGCGGGGGCGCGCGTGCTTGCAGGATCAGGCTGGCTCGGCCTCAAGGATCGGGAAGCGCATGTGACCAAGGGCGTGAAAGTCTTTCCGATGTTCACCGGCCTTGCCGCGCTTGCCGCGTTGCTCGCCTTTATCTCGCTCGCCTGGTGGCGGGAAGGGCGTTGAACCGCGATTGCGGCGCTAACCGAATACATGCTTATTCGCTGACTTGACCGGTGCGGCGCCGCGTGGCCTATCCGGCGCATGAGTGCCGATCTCAAAAGTTTGCTGGTGGAGGAAGCCCGGCTTGCCGGCTTCGATGCCGTGCGCGTGACGTCGGTCGATGCCGCGGCAGCGAAGATCGGGCAGGCGGGCGCCTGGCTCGAAGCGTTTCTGGTTGATGGCCGGCATGGTGACATGGATTGGATGGCGGCGCACGGGGAACGGCGCCGTGATCCGCGCGTCTTGTGGCCCGAGGTGCGCAGCATCGTGATGCTCGGTCTCAACTATGGCCCAGCAGATAACCCGATTGCGACCGATGTTGCGGCCGCCCGCGCGGTCATATCGGCCTATGCGCGGGGCAAGGACTATCATGACATCGTCAAGTCCGGGTTGAAGCGCGTGGCGCGGGCGCTGCAAGCAGCAAGCGGTGCGGAGGTGAAAGTCTTCGTCGATACCGCGCCGCTGATGGAGAAGCCGCTTGCCGCCGCTGCTGGTATCGGCTGGCAGGGTAAGCATACGAATCTGGTGTCGCGAGAGTTCGGCAGTTGGCTGTTTCTCGGCGCGATCCTGACTACGGCTGAGCTTCAGCCCGACGAGGCGGAAAACGACCACTGCGGGTCGTGCACGCGGTGCCTCGATGCCTGCCCGACGAAGGCGTTTCCGGCACCGTACCAGCTCGATGCGCGGCGCTGCATCGCCTATCTGACGATCGAGCACAAAGGGCACATTGCGCCCGAGTTTAGGGATGCGATCGGCAATCGCGTGTTCGGCTGCGACGACTGTCTCGCGGTGTGTCCGTGGAACAAGTTTGCGGCGGCGGCGCGGGAGCAGCGCTTTGCGGCGCGGGCAGAAACCGACAATCCGCCGCTTGGCGAAATTCTAGCGCTCGACGATGCGGCGTTTCGGGCGCGGTTTGCGGGAACTCCGGTCAAGCGGACGGGGCGGGACCGAGTCCTGCGCAACGCGCTCATCGCTGCGGGGAATTCAGGCGACGCGGCGTTGCTGCCAGCGGTGGAGCGATTGCTCGACGATGCTTCGCCGCTCGTGCGGGCGATGGCGGTGTGGGCGCTCGGCCGGCTCGACAAGGAGCGTGGACGGTCGCTTGCCGTCTTAGGTTTGGAACGCGAGACGGACGACGCGGTGAAGGCGGAGTGGCAAGCCGTTGCGTTACGTGAGGCTCAGAAGTCGTAAAGACGCGCTGGGTTGTCGACGAGAACGCGCTTCAACGTCGCGGGATCGCGGCACCAAGCGGCAAGGCGATTGAGAGCGGCGCCGTCGTCGATCGGCTGGAAGGGTTCGATTTCATCGCGTAGTGCACCGGTGCGTTTGGCGCCGCCGGGATGCGGCCAATCGGTGCCCCAGACGCAGCGCTCGGGGTTGTCGGAAAGAAGTGCCCGCGCAAATGGCGCGAGGTCTGCAGCATCCGGGCGCTGCGACGAGCGGTAGGCGGCGGAGAGCTTGACGTAAGCCCGTCCCGAGGCGACGAGGCGGCGCAGCGCCGCAAAGCCCGGCTGATCGAGACCGCGTTCGGCTTTGAGGCCGCCGAAGTGATCGATCACAAGCGGCACTGGAAGCGTCGAAAACTGTTCCGCCAGAGCGTCGATGACGTCGAGCGATGTAAAGGTTTGGAGATGCCAGCCGAGTGGCGCGACACGGCGCGCCGTTTCGTCGAGGATGCGCCATGCCGCGTTCGGATCGCCTATTCCGGTGGTTGCGAGATTGGCGCGGGCGCCGCGTGTGCCTGCATCGTGAAGGCGTTGCAGTTCGGCGTCCGTTGTGCGCGCATCGATCACGGCGACAGCGCGGGCGCGGTGTTTGCCGAAGCCTTCGAGTGCGTCGAGGCCGATGCGGTTGTCGGTGCCGTAGGGGCTCGGATGCACGATGACGACGCGGTCGATCCCGAGATGGGCATGAAGGGCCAGCAACTCTTCGATCGAGGCGTCGGCGGGCGTGTAGGCGCGGGTGGGATCGAAGGGAAAGCGGCTCGACGGCCCGAAGACGTGAACATGGCAGTCGCACGCGCCGGGAGGGATCGGCGCTGTGACAGGAGAGTGTGTAACGCCGTGGATCGCCGTCATCGCTTTGCTCTGGATTGCTCGTTGCGTGAGGTTGGCACAGAATGACTGCTGCGACGACAGGGAGCACGCGCATGGCCCATCCGCCGATCACCGACAGCATCGTCTTCACCTACACCGACGACCTCGCCGCTTCGAGCAAGTTCTTCCGCGAGACGATGGAACTCGAGTTCGTCGTAGACCAGGGGCCGTGCCATATCTTCCGTTTGTCGCCGACGAGCTATCTCGGCGTGTGCAACTTGCAGGACCGGCCGCGGGCGACGGCTGGCGTGACGATCACCATCGTGACGAGCGATGTCGATGGCTGGTATAATTTTCTAACGGCGAAAGGCCTCACGTATCAGGTGGAGCCGCGCACGAGTGAGCGTTTCAAGGTGTACTCGTCGCTGTTCATCGACCCGAACGGCTATCGCATCGAGATCCAGAATTTTCTCGATCCGCAATGGCGCGAAGGCAGGTTGGGCTGATGATGATCCGTCACATCGCGTCGTAGTCGATGACGAGCTTCTCTGATGTCGGCACGGCTTGGCATGTGAGTACGAAGCCCTTGTCGATTTCCCAGGGTTCGAGGCTGTAGTTGACGGCCATCGCAGCCGTGCCTTCGACGATGCGGGCCCGGCAGGTGCTGCACATGCCGCCGGCGCAGGAGTACGGCGCCTTGACGCCGGCCTTCAACGCGGCTTCGAGGAGCTTTTGGCCCGGTTCAACCATGAGGCGGCGGCGCACGCCGTCGAGGACGAGGGTGAGTTCGATCGATTTCCCGGCGATTGCGGCTGGCGTGGCAATGGGTTTCGAAGGCGCGGTGTCGGCGCGTGGGACGCCAGGGGAGGAAAAGAACTCGTGATGGATTTTCGCTGCTGATACGCCGAGCGACATCAGCTCGCTGCGCACGTCCTTGATCATGCTGCCTGGGCCGCAGAGCAGGACTTGATCGACGGACTTGTAGTCGATCAGCCGCGCGCCAAGGGCGCGGACTTTCTCAGGCGTGATGCGGCCGAGGAACAGCGGCGCTTCGACATCGTCGTCGCGCGTCAGCATGTGGATCACCTCGAGGCGGTCGAGGTGGCGATCCTTGAGGTCTTCGAGTTCGGCGGCGAACAGGACCGTGTCATGGCCGCGATTGCCGTAAACGAGGGTGATGCGGGTTTTGGGTTCCGTTGCTAGCGCGTGCTGGATCATTGCGATGATAGGGGTGATGCCGGACCCGGCGGCGAAGGCGACGATCGAGCGCGGTGCGCCGGTTGAAGCGGGAAGCGTAAAGCGGCCGCTCGGGGGCATCACATCGAGGTGCGCTCCGGCCTTCAGGTTTGCTTGCGCCCAAGTTGAAAAGCGGCCGTCCTCGACGCGCTTGATGGCGATACGCAAGGGATCGCCGGGGCCGGAGCAGATCGAATAGGTGCGCCGCAATTCCTCGCCGCCGATCGTCGCGCGCAGTGCCAAGTGTTGGCCGGGCTTGTACCGGTAGGTTTCGGTCAGTGTGGCGGGCACGTCCAGCGTGACGATCAGCGCGTCGGCTTCGCGGCGTGGCTCGCCCTTGATAACGAGAGAATTAAAATCGTGCTGCCCCGTGGTCATGCGATCAAGCGTCCCTCGCGTGCATGCTTCAAGCTCACACTAGCACAGACCATCATTCCGAACCCAAGCACTTGAATTGATCTGGCTGTGCAACTTTGACGCGTATATGATGCGTGTACGGGCTTTGGGGAGGCGGCTGTGCGTGTTTGGTTTTTAGGGCTGGCGGGGTTGGTTGTGCTGGCTGGGTGCAGTGTTGCGCCGCCGGCAGCGGAAATTCGCGAGAAAGACGACCCGTTCTCGCCGTCGAAGCAGATGGCAACGGGGTTCGTGCGCGTGCCGTCTGGGGCAGCCACGGTCGGCCTGCAGGTCGTTGGCGAGGTCGATCGGGTGACTGGAATTGCAAAAGCCGTCGCGCGGGTTCAGTTGCTCTACGTCGACGGCCGCAGCCGCCATTACGAGGTTGCTCGCAACGATCGTGCGGAACAACTGCCACTCGCGGTGCAGGCGACGAAAGGGCGGTGCGGTATTGGCGGGCAATGCCCGCACGAAGAGATCGTTGCGATAACGCTGCCGATTGCCGATTTGCGGCGCGTGTCCGCCGAGGGTTACCGTTTCAAGCTGTTTCCAAAGTTTGGGCCCGACGTGCTCGTCTCCATACCGCGCGAGATGGTCGCAAACATTGTTGCGAGTATGGATAATACGAGCAAGCGGAAGGGATAATCAGCACTTCGGACCAGCCGAACTAGGTAATTGCCCAGTTGCAGTGATGTGGGGTCTTTCGGCATGATCCCATCCGCCGTCCGACCCGGCCGTCAGCTCGAGTGACCTTATCAGCCAATACACCGGTTAGCGTGCTGGTCGGCGCAATTCCTGGTCCGGTGACCATGGCGAAGGCGATGACATCGCCGCATGGCGCGGTCCAGCGGCCGTATGCTAGGGAAGCGCCAAACCGCAGAGGGAACCGCCTCATGAACGTCGCCGATCTGGTTGCCATCGATATCCACACGCATGCAGAGGTCTCGTGCCGGCAGCCGGCGGACGCGTTTTGGTTGCCGTTCGAAGAGGCGGCAAACAAGTATTTTAAGGCGGGCAAGCGGCCGACCATCGCCGAGACGATCGCATACTATCGGGAGCGCAAGATCGGCCTCGTGATGTTCACGGTCGACAGCGAATTTCAAATCGGCAACCGGCGCATTCCGAACGAGGAAGTTGCGGACGCAGCGCGCGAGAATGCCGACATGATGATCGCGTTCGCCTCGATCGATCCGCACAAGGGCAAGATGGGTGTCCGCGAGGCGGAGGAGCTCATCAAGGCTGGTGTGATCAAGGGGTTCAAGTTCCACCCGACCTGCCAGGGGTTCTTTCCCAACGACAACATGGCCTACCCGCTCTACGAACTCATTGCCCACTACAAGCTGCCGGCGATCTTCCATTCAGGACATTCCGGCATCGGCACGGGCATGCCTGGTGGCGGGGGATTGAAGCTCAAGTATTCAAACCCGATCCACGTCGACGACGTCGCCGCCGACTTTCCTGACATGACCGTCATCATCGCGCATCCGTCGTGGCCGTGGCAGGACGAGGCTCTGTCGGTGTGTCTGCACAAACCGAATGTCTACATCGATCTATCGGGTTGGAGCCCGAAGTATTTCCCGAAAGAACTGATCACGCGCGCCAACGGCCAGTTGAAGCACAAGATGCTGTTTGGTTCGGACTTCCCGCTGATCGCGCCGGATCGTTGGATCAACGATTTCAAGGACCCTGCGACGGGCTTCAAGCCGGAGGTGCACGACCTCATCCTGAAGCAGAACGCGATCAAGGCGCTGGGGCTCGATAAGAAGGCGGCATGATAGCGTCGCCACTGGACAACCGCGCCCGGACCTAGCAGTCTCACGTCCGAGGTCTAGGCGCCGTCAAGGCGTCCGAAAGTAAAGGCCCACGGAGGAGACTGTCCATGAACTTGCTGCTCTCGCGGCGGGCGTTCGCGCTTGCCACGCTGATTGCGACGACGGCCATTATTGGTCTGCCGGCGCCGTCTTACGCCCAAGATTTTCCGACAAAGCCCATCACGCTGATCGTGCCTTGGCCTGCCGGGGGATCTTCAGATCTCACCATGCGTGCGATGGCTGAGTCTGCGTCCAAGATCCTGGGCCAGCCGATCATCGTCGACAACAAGCCGGGTGCCTCGGGCACGCTGGGTCCCGCCACCATGGCTGCGACGGCGAAGCCTGATGGTTATACAATTTCGCAGATGCCGATCAGCGTGATCCGCATTCCGCTGATCCAGAAGGCGACGTTCGATCCGCTCAAGGATTTTACCTATATCGCGCAGGTGACGGGCTATACGTTCGGGATCACGACGAAGGCCGATGGGCCGTTCAAATCCTGGGCTGACGTCGTCAAGTACGCCAAGGAAAACCCGGGCAAGGTGACGTACGGAACGCCGGGAACGGGCACGTCGCTGCATATCGGCGTTGAGCAGATCGCGGCGAAGGAAGGCATTAAGCTGACGCACGTGCCGTTCAAGGGCGGCGCGGAGACGAACGCGGCCGTGCTCGGCGGGCATACGATGCTGCAGGCGGATTCGACCGGCTGGAAGCCGCTGGTCGATTCCGGTCAGCTCAAGCTGCTGAACATCTGGACGGCGGAGCGGTCGAAGAACTGGCCTGACGCGCCGACCTTGAAGGAACTCGGCTACCCCTACGTGCTCGACAGCCCGTTCGGTATTGCCGGTCCGAAGGGCATGGACCCCGCGATCGTCAAGAAGCTGCACGACGCGTTCAAGAAAGCGGTCGAAGATCCGGCTGTGATCGAGACGCTCAAGAAGTACGACATGATGCCGAACTATCTCGACACAGCCGCATACAAGTCTGCGATCGAGAAGTCCTTCGCGGACGAGAAGAAACTCATTACCGATCTCGGTCTCGCGAAGAAGGACTGACGGTCGGCGCTGACAGCTGCCGGGGGATGCCATGAAGCGAAGAGACTTGCTGAAAGGGAGTGCTGCGGCTGGTGCGGCACTCGCGATGCCGTCGATCGCGAGATCGCAGGCGGCCTTTCCCTCGAAGCCGATCACCTTCATCGTGCCGTGGCCAGCGGGCAGCGGCGTCGACATGGTGCATCGTGCGCACTGCGAGGCTGCGGCAAAGATCTTCGGACAGCCGATCATCGTCGACAACAAGGCAGGCGGGAGCGGTACGTCCGGTCCCGCCGCGATGGCGGCAACGGCAAAACCCGACGGCTACACGCTGGCGCAGGGTCACACCGGGCTGATGCGCATTCCCTATCAGCAGAAGCTGACATTCGATCCGACCAAGGACTTCACCTGGATCATGAACGTCGCGAGCTTCACGCTCGGCGTGGTGGTCAAGGCCGATGCGCCGTGGAAGACATTCGAGGAGTTCATCGCGGACGCCAAGGCCAATCCGGGCAAGATCAACTACACGACGTCTGGTGTCGGCGGGTCGCTGCACATCGGCATGGAGCAGATCGCGCAGCAAGCCGGGATCAAGTGGACACATGTGCCCTCGAAAGGCGGCTCGGAAGGATGGGCGTTGCTCGAAGGCGGACATGTGATGGCGCTCGCGGATGCGAGTGGGTGGGCGCCGATGGTCGATGCCGGCAGGTTTCGTCTGCTGGTGATCTGGACCGAGAAGCGCGTGCCGCGATGGCCTGACGTGCCGACGCTGGCAGAAACAGGGTTCAAGTTTTCACTCGACAGTCCGTTCGGGATCATCGGTCCGAAAGGCATGGAGCCGGCTGTCGTGAAGACGCTGCATGACGGCTTCAAGGCGGCGATGGACGACGCGAAGTTCAAGGATCTCGCGGAGAAGTACATGTACTATCCGCGCTATGTCGGTACCGAAGACTACAACAAGCTCGTCATGCAGCTGATTTCCGATCAGCGCGCGATGCTCGATAAGCTCGGGCTCGCGCGGAAAGACTGACGGCGGAGGGGACACGGTTTGGTACAGAGCTCGGAATTCTGGGGTGGGTTGTTCTGGCTTGTGGTCGGTACATTCGTCACCTGGTCGGGGAGCGATCTCGGCCTCGGCAAGATCAACGATCCCGGGCCTGGCTTCGCACTGTTCTGGGTTGGCCTTCTGATGGTCGGCTTCTCGCTATCGATCATCACGACATCGCTGCGTGCGTCGGGGGCACCGCTCGCGACGATTTGGGCGGGAACGCGCTGGGCGAAAGTGTTGCTCGTCGTTGCGCTGTTGTTGGCCTACGGCTGGTTGTTCGAGGCCGTCGGGTTCATCGTCCTGTCGATCGCCTTGCTGCTCATTCTCATGTTCGTCGTCGATCCGGTGAAGCCTTGGATCGCGATACCTGTCGCAGTGCTGATGCCGCTCGGCGTCTATCAAGTCGTGACGAAGTGGTTGAAGATCCAGATGCCGGCCGGTGTGCTTGCGGGATGGCTCGGCTAGGCAATGGATATTCTCTACAATCTCGCCCTCGGGTTCGGCGTCGCCTTGAAGCCGATCAATCTGATGGCATGCTTTTTCGGCGTGTTCATCGGGACGCTGGTCGGCGTTCTTCCTGGTATCGGTCCGGTTTCGGCGATGGCGCTATTGCTGCCGGTAACGCTTTCGGGCTCGCCTGAAGCTGGCATCATCATGATGGCCGGTATCTACTACGGCTCGATGTACGGCGGTTCGACAACGTCGATCCTGGTCAATATTCCGGGTGAAGCGGCTAGCGTCGTTACCACGCTCGATGGCCATGCGATGGCAAAGAAGGGGCGCGCCGGACCGGCCCTCGGCATGGCCGCACTGGCGTCGTTCTTCGCGGGAACCGCGGCAATCGTCTTTCTCATGCTGGTTGCGCCGACGCTTGCGCGGGTGGCCATCGCGTTCGGACCGCCCGAATACTTCAGTCTGATGGTGCTCGGCCTCACGATCCTTGCCTTCATGACCCAGGGGTCGATTGCGAAGTCGCTGCTCATGGCGTGCGTCGGGATCGTGCTCGGCCTCGTCGGTATCGACCAGATCACGGCGCAGGCGCGGTTGACGTTCGACCGTCCCGAATTGCTCGATGGTATCGGGCTCGTGCCGGTCGTGATGGGACTTTTCGGGGTTGCTGAGATCCTCACGAATCTTGAGCACACTATCAAGCGCGAGGTCATCTCATCGCGTGTCGGCTCGCTCTGGCCGACGGCCAACGATTGGGCGCGCAGCAAATGGGCGATGATCCGGGGGACGGTGCTCGGTTTTTTTCTCGGCATTTTGCCCGGCGGTGGCGCCGTCATCGCATCATTCGCTTCCTATGCGATGGAGCGCAAGCTTTCCAAGCACCCGGAGGAGTTCGGCGAGGGTGCCATCGAGGGTGTGGCGGGGCCCGAAGCCGCAAACAACGCTGCTGCAGGCGGCGCGTTTATCCCGCTATTGACGCTCGGCATTCCACCGAACGTCGTGATGGCGCTTTTGCTCGGCGCGTTCATCGTGCACGGCCTGCAGCCCGGGCCGTTGATGATGACGCAGAACCCGCAGGTGTTCTGGGGCATCGTCGCCAGCATGTACATCGGCAACGTGATGCTGCTGATCCTCAACATGCCGCTGATCGGGCTTTGGATCCAGGTGCTGCGGGTGCCCTACAACGTGCTGTTTCCGCTGATCCTACTATTCTGCATCGTCGGCGTGTTCTGTTCGGGCAATTCGGCGTTCGACGTGTTCGTGATGACGATCTTCGGTGTGCTCGGGTATCTGTTCCGCAAGTTCGGTTATGAACCTGCGCCGCTCGTTCTCGCGTTCGTTCTTGGGCCGATGCTCGAGAACAATCTGCGCAAATCCCTGATCCTGTCGCAGGGATCCTTCGAGATTTTTTATGCCCGGCCGATTTCGCTCGGTTGTCTGGTACTTTCCGCGGCAGTGCTGCTCGCGGCGGTGCTGCCAGGCCTCGCCCGCAAGCGCGAGGTCATTGCGCAGGACACGGTTTAACTGGTCATGGCGGCTTTGCGTGTGGTCGCCTTGACATGGCGGCGCGTGATGCGCGACCACCAAAGTCTCGACATTCCAGGGACTGAACAGACATGACCTTCGAAACAGGACGCCCCGTCACATTGGCGCCAACCGGCGTCGTCACGTCGCCGCATGCACTGGCGTCTTCAGCCGGCGTCGACGTGCTGCGTGCCGGTGGGTCGGCGGTCGATGCGGCGATCGCGACGAGTGCGGCGCTGGCCGTTCTTTATCCGCATATGACGAGTGTCGGCGGCGACGCGTTTTGGCTGATCCACGAGGGCAAGACGGGAAAGATCCGCTATCTCGACGGCGGTGGGCGCGCTGCGGCACGTGGCACGATCGAGGCGTTCCGCGAGAAGGGGCTCGCCGAAATTCCGTTGAAGGGCATTCTACCGGCTACACTGACAGTGCCGGGGGCGCCGGGAAGCTGGGCTGAGGCACATGCAAAGTATGGCAAGCTGCCGTTGAAGCGCTGCCTCGAACAGGCGATCGCCTATGCCCGAGATGGTATGCCTGTTACCTCGCGGCTTGCAGCGTTTTTCGCCCAGAACAAGGCGGATCTTGCGGCGACGCCTGCAACCGCCAAAGTCTTCCTCGCGGGCGGCGATGTGCCGAAGGCCGGCGACAAGTTCGTGAACAAGAACCTCGCGCGGTCGCTTGAAGCATTCGGTGAGGCTGGCTGGTCGGGCTTCTATGAAGGTGAGGTCGGCAAGGAGCTTGCGCGGTTTTCCGAAGCGAATGGCGGCTTCTTCCGCGCGGCTGATCTCGCTGCGCAGAAGGCGATCTGGGGCGAGCCACTGAGCGGCACCTACCGCGACGTCACGATCTACAACACGCCGCCGCCGACGCAGGGCTTTGCCGTCATCTCGATGCTGAACCTCGTCGAGCCGTTCGAGCTGCACAAGAAGCCGTTTCTCGGGCCCGACCACGTGCATCTCTTGGTGCAGGCGAAGCAGCTCGCGTATCACGATCGCGACCGCCATCTCGCCGATCCGCGGTTCACCGACGTGCCGATCGACCGAATGATTTCGAAGGCGCATGCGGATGCGCGGCGTCCGATCATCGATCCGATGAAGGCGCTGCCTTGGGACAAGGTGCCGTCATACGGTTCGCTCGCAGGCGATACCATCTACATTGCTGTCGTCGACAAGGACGGCAACGCTGTGTCGCTGATCCAGAGCCTCTATGGCGTGTTCGGCTCAGCGGTGGTTGCGGGCGAGACCGGCATCATGCTGCAAAACCGCAGTTCCTACTTCAACCTCGATCCGAAGCATCCCAATGCGCTTGCGCCCGGCAAGACACCGCTTCATACGCTCATCGCGTCGATGGGTAAGCGCGACGGCAAGCTGTGGAGCGTGCTCGGCTGCATGGGCGCGGACGGCCAGCCGCAGATCCAGCTGCAGGCCTATGTCGGCATGATCGACTACGGCCTCGACATCCAGCAGGCGCTTGAAATGCCGCGCTTCCTGTCGGGCCGCTTCGCGCTCGGGGAAGCACGCGACACGCTGCACATCGAGGCGCGCTTCCCGGGGGCGACGATCGACGAACTCGGGCGGCGCGGCCACATCCTCAATCGGTGGGGGAACTGGTGCGAAATGGCGGGCCATGCGCATGGCATTACCATCGATCCCGTGACGGGTATCCGCTCCGGCGGATCCGATCCAAGGAGCGACGGCGCGGCCGTCGGGTATTAAGGCGACTGTCTGGTTGCTGAAATGGTCGCTGTTGGCAACCCTTCCTGCGTGGTGCAGACTGCCCCGCATAACAAGACACGCAGGGAGGACATGCATGTTCGGTAGGACCTTCAGGCAGCTGCTTGGTGCGGCCGCTGTGGCAGTTGGACTGGTCACGTCGTCACCAGTGATGGCGCAGGTGCCCGACAAGCCGATCCGGATCGTGGTGCCGTTCGGTGCGGGATCGTCGACCGACATCATCGCGCGCATTTTGGCGTCGGGACTGCAAGACGAGTTGAAGCAGACCGTCATCGTGGAGAACAAGCCTGGCGCGGATGGTGCCATCTCCGGTGCCGAAGTGAAACGCGCGGCGCCGGATGGCAACACGCTGCTGCTCGCGACAAACAGTCCACTGTCAGTTGCACCCTATCTGCAGCAGAAGACCATTTCCTACAATCCGGTTACCGATTTCACGCCGGTCGCGCATGTCGGCTACTACACGTTCTTTCTCGTCTCCAATCCTGGCGTCCCGGCCAAGTCGATGAAGGAACTCGTTGCGCACCTGAAGGCCAATCCCGGCAAGCTCAATTATGCGACCGGCAACACGACCGGAATAGTCGCCTCGGCGCTTTTCGCCACGCAGGCAGGCGTGGAGATGGTGCGCGTTCCCTATAAGACCGAGCCGCCGGCCGTG
The DNA here is from genome assembly GCA_033812735.1 of Hyphomicrobiaceae bacterium. Classification (GTDB taxonomy): domain Bacteria; phylum Pseudomonadota; class Alphaproteobacteria; order Rhizobiales; family Hyphomicrobiaceae; genus JABFRJ01. The sequence continues at coordinate 15,007 of JAPXTA010000046.1, forward strand.
GTCGATCTGACGTCGGGGCAAGTGCAGCTGATGTTCTGCTCTTACGCCACGATGGCTGGCCTGCTGAAGGACGGCAAGCTCACCGCGCATGCCGTCATGATGCCAACGCGCAGTTCGGTGATGCCTGAAGTGCCGACGATGGCCGAGGTCGGGTTTCCGGATTTTCCCGTTACGCCTTGGGCGGCGCTGGTTGGTCCGGCAGGCATGCCCAAGGACGTCGTTGCCAAATACAACAAGCTCGTCGTCGAGCTACTGGCGAAGCCGGAAGTCAAAAAGCAGCTGGATCAGCAGGCCTTCGCGCCGAAGACGTCCACGCCTGACGAACTTGGCGCTATCATCAAGGCGCAAGTCGACGTTTGGGCCAAGTTGTCGAAAGCATCGGGTCTAGAGCCGCAGTAAGGCTGCGGTTGGCCATCCCTGCACCGATTTAGGGGACCAATTTATTGCCGCTGGCCGCTGTCGTGGCTGCTTCGAGTGGGCTGCCCCCTGAAAGGTGGGCTTGCTCCGCTTGCGGCAGGGGGGTACACCGCGCCTCGCCAGCGATGTGGAACAGGCGCCGACGCCCGCTGAGTCCTCAAATTCGGTGCGAACAAAGGGTGACCACCCCATGCAGAAAATCAAGGTAGCCGGCACCGTCGTCGAGATGGACGGTGACGAGATGACCCGCATCATCTGGCAGCTCATCAAAGACAAGCTGATCCATCCGTATCTCGACGTGAAGCTCGAGTACTACGATCTCGGCGTCGAATACCGCGACAAGACGGGCGACCAGGTAACCATCGACGCGGCGAACGCGACGAAGAAGCACGGCGTTGCCGTCAAGTGCGCGACCATCACGCCGGACGAAGGCCGCGTGAAGGAGTTCGGCTTGAAGGAGATGTGGCGCTCGCCGAACGGCACCATCCGCAACATCCTCGGCGGTGTCATCTTCCGCGAGCCGATCATCTGCAAGAACGTACCGCGCCTCGTTCCGGGCTGGACGCAGCCGATCATCATCGGCCGCCACGCCTACGGCGACCAATACCGCGCGACCGACTTCAAGTTCCCGACCGCGGGCACGCTGTCGATCAAGTTCGTCGGCACCGACGGCAAGGTGATCGAGAAGGAAGTCTTCAAGGCACCTGGCTCGGGTGTCACGATGGCGATGTACAACCTCGATGAGTCGATCAAGGATTTCGCGCGCGCCTCGTTCAACTACGGTCTCAACCGTAATTATCCGGTCTACCTGTCGACCAAGAACACCATCCTGAAGCAGTACGACGGCCGCTTCATGGAAATCTTCCAGCAGATCTTCGACGCCGAATTCAAGGCCGAGTTCGAGAAGCGCAAGCTCACCTACGAGCACCGCCTCATCGACGACATGGTCGCTGCCGCGATGAAGTGGTCGGGCGGTTATGTGTGGGCGTGCAAGAACTACGACGGCGACGTGCAGTCGGACGTCGTGGCGCAGGGCTTCGGCTCGCTCGGCCTGATGACCTCGGTGCTGATGACGCCTGATGGCAAGACGGTCGAAGCGGAAGCGGCGCACGGCACGGTGACGCGCCATTACCGCGAGCACCAGAAAGGCAAGGAGACGTCGACGAACTCGATCGCCTCGATCTTCGCCTGGACTCGCGGCCTCGCGCATCGCGCCAAGCTCGACAACAACGCGCAGCTCGCGAAGTTCGCGGCGACGCTCGAGAAGGTCTGCATCGACACCGTCGAAGCCGGCTTCATGACGAAGGACCTCGCGCTCCTCGTCGGCGACAAGCAGCCGTGGCTCTCGACGACAGGCTTCCTCGACAAGATCGACGAAAACCTCAAGAAGGCGATGGCGGCTTAAGGTCGTCGCGCTTCACCGACAGATGCAGCGCCGCGGATCGAAAGGTCCGCGGCGTTGTCGTTTTCAGTGATGATGCGTAAGCTCGCGCTCGAAGTGGAGGACGATATGGACGTGCGGCATCAGAGAGTCTGTGACCTGATCTGGAAGCTATGGCAGGCGGGCGAGGTGATCGAGGAACTGCCTGTTGATTTTCGGCCGGCGACGCGGCGCGACGGCTACGCGATCCAGGCGGGATTGGAGCGGTTCACGACGAAGCCGCGCGTCGGTTGGAAGATCGCGGCGACGAGCGTTGCTGGACAAAAGCATATCGGCGTCGACGGGCCGCTCGCGGGCCGGATGCTGGCGGAGAAGATGATCGCAGACGGTGGACGGGCATCGATTGCCACGAACCGGATGCGCGTCGCGGAGCCCGAGTTCGCCTTCCGCATGGCGCGGGCGCTGTCACCGCGCGCTGCTCCCTACACGGTGGATGAGGTGATGTCGGCGGTTGGCGATCTCGTCCTTTGCATCGAGCTGCCTGATAGCCGGTTCAAGGATTTCGCGCGGGTGGGTGGTCCGTCGCTGATCGCAGACAACGCTTGCGCGCGGGAACTCGTGATCGGTCCGATCGTGACGGCCGATTGGCGTTCGCTGGATCTCGCTGCGCATGCGGTCCATGCCAAGGTCGGCGCGCGCTACACCCGCGACGGTATCGGCCGCAACGTGCTCGGTGATCCGCGCCTTGCACTGACGTGGCTCGTCAACGAGGTGACGGCTTTGGGGCTGACGCTCGGCGCGGGCGAGCTCGTGACGACTGGGACGTGCGTTGTGCCGCTCGAAATCGAGCCCGGCGACCGTGTCTTCGCCGATTTCGGTGTTCTCGGCAGCGTCTCGGTCTCGGTTGACGCCTGAAGGCCGGTTACGAACCGACTTTGTATTCCCAGATACGGAGACGTGGCAGCATCGTATCGGTGTCTCGGAAGCGTGCTGGCCGCCGCTTGTTGTGCTTGCGGATCGCGTTGAAATCGTCGGCCAACCCGTAGTTCTCAATGGCGATGCGGAGCTTTCCCACCGACATCCGCAGCGCTCGCGCCGTCGATCCGAGCGAGCCTCGCTCATGACGGGCTGCCTTTAGTATCGCGTCGGGGGTTAGTGCCGATGAGCCATGGAAGCGCGACGACCAGGATATCGTGGCGTAGGGTGCTAGGACCTCATCGATGCGCTCGACGAACCTGAGGTCGCCGCCATAAGGACAGCCTTCGCCGGTTTCGGCGACGACCGACACCGTCGGCGCCATGTCCTCGTAGAGGTAGAGACGGAAACCGCGGCCGTGCGTCGGTGTGTGGGCGGCCAGCCTGTCGCGCCAGCGATAGAGAATGAAGGACACGGCCGCCGCGCGGAAGGCAGTGCCGATGCTGGCGTCCTTGTCCGCATACCATTCGACGGCCCAGAGGTGGCGGTGGTTCTCCGCCGAGTGAGCGATGGCGTGAGGACCGCGAAACGAGAGCGGTTGCTCGGCGATATCATCGAGGTAGACGGCCAACTCGGGATGGCGCCTCCGCAAGACGGGCCAATCAATGACTGCGGGTGGCGGAAATACAGCGATCATTTTTTCGCTCAGGCGTCATCACTTCGCAGGCCGTCCCAGCATCTGTTCGACGACGCGCAAAAAGACGCGTGCGCCGATTGGGATGAGATCGTCGGGGAAGTCGTAGGTTGGTGTATGCAGCGGCGGCGTATTGGTTCCCGCACCGAGATAGAACATTGCCGATTTGGCGCCGTGACCGAACCGGCCAAAGTCCTCGGATGCGCGGAAGGGGAGGTCGCCCTTGTCGTGCGGCACTTTCTCTGCATCGAGTGCCGCCCGCATAATGGCGACGGCTTCGGGATGATTGTCGCAGTGCATGAAAATGTCGTGGTAGCTGATTTCGACTGCCAGTCGTCCGGCTCGGGCGGCATCGCTCGCCAGCGCTTCCGCGTCTGCACAGAGCGCCGCCATGGTGGCATCGGTCTGCGTGCGCAGCGTTGCCCAGACTTCGCCATAGCCGGGCGACATTCCGAAGGCTTTCTCGCCAACAGAGGTGTGGGTCACTGTGACGAGGCGGAAGGTCCCTTCGCGCTGGTTGCCGCTTGAGAGCGCTGGTAGCGCGGACATCAACCGTGCTGCTGCGGCGATGGGAGAGATGCCGTCTTCGGGAAGCGACGCGTGCGATGTGTGCCCGGTCAGCGCAATGCGGATGCCGCGTGACGCACAATTGGCGGGCCCTTCGTCGATCCAGACGTGGCCAAATGCGATCCCAGGCATGTTGTGGAGGGAAAACGCATAGTCGGGTGCGATGCGGGCAAAGCGCGGATCGGCTATGACGGCTGCTGCGCCCGCGCCGGTTTCTTCCGCCGGCTGGAATAGGACTATGACCCGGCCCCGCGCCGGCCGCCGTCGCGACAAAACGCGGGCCAATCCGACCAATGTCGCGGCGTGGCCATCGTGGCCGCAAAGATGCGCGCGCCCCTCGTTCTGCGAGCGATGGGGGCTTTCGGTCAACTCGATGGCCGGCAAGGCATCGAGTTCGGAGCGAAACAATATGGTCGGTCCTGGCAATCCGCTATCGAACACCGCAGCCACGCCATGCCCGCCAAGCCCTGTGACAATCTCGTCCGGCCGGAGGGGGACGAGTGCCTCGACGACCACGCGTGCCGTCTCGACTTCAGCGCCTGAGATTTCCGGCATGGCATGCAGCTTTCGGCGCAACGCAGTCAGCTCGACGACATCGCTATTGGTCAAGTCCACGGCAGGAACTCCGTCTGATTTTGCAGCTCTCTCGTAGCATCGCGACCTCAAGAGGACCATTCCCCGGGGTGGCGGGCGAACATCGAGGCTGGTGTCACTCAGCCGCTGAACCTGCTAGGGACGGTCATGCGAAAGATGCTTCTGATCGCCGTCGGTCTGCTGTTCACCGCGCTTGCTGCAGCTGGCGCGGTGCTGCCGGGGTTGCCGACGACGCCGTTCCTGATCGTCGCGCTGTGGGCTTTTGCGCGATCGAGCGAGCGGATGACAGCATGGCTTGAGCGCATTCCGATCTTTCAGGCCGCATTGCAGGAGGCGCATCGCTTCGAGCAGCGCCGGGCCGTCAGGCCTTCGGTGAAGGTCACTGCGATGTCGTTTGCCTGGGGATCCGTGGCATTGACAGCGATGGCCGTGGACACTCTGTCGTCATTGCTGTTCGTTGCGGTGGCGCTGGCAGCAGTGGCGGGCACGGCTTTCATGCTGTCGGTTCCATCGGACAGTACGCCGATCGAACGCGAGAACTCAAAGCCGCTCGAGTAAGTCAGCGGCGAGCGTGGGCCCGCCGCAGGTTGGCTTTTTTGAAGTCAGAGAATGAAGTCGAAGGCGCCGAGGCTCGCCTGAGCCGGGTCGGCGATGTGGACAAAGATCTGATGGTCGTAAGCGCCGCCGTCACGGTTGATGAAGACGGTCTGGTCACCATTGTCGCTGACGCTGCCGAGCCAAATCGTGCCGGCTGCGGTGCTCGGTCCATTGACGAAGGTGAAAGCGTTGTTACCGGAAACGGCGGTGTTGGCGTCGATCAGCGAGAAGTCGATCTTGTCGCCTTCGGCGCGGTTGAAGTCGCCGATGAAGTCGGGATGGCCGCCGAAGTCGTTCTGGTGGCGGAATACGAAGGTGTCTGCGCCCGTGCCGCCATATGCGCGGTCTGCGCCGCCGCTGCCTTCGATGGTATCGTTGCCATCGCCGCCTGATAGTGTGTCGTTGCCGACGGTGAGGCCATCATTGTCACCGAAGAGTTTGTCATTGCCGGACCCGCCTTCCAGATAGTCGGCGTTGGCGCCACCCCAGAGCTCGTCGGTGCCGCTGCCACCATAAAGGAAGTCGACGCCGGTGCCGCCTTCGACGGTATCGTTGCCCGAACCGCCCCAAATCTCGTCGTTACCGTCGTAGCCGATCAGGGTGTCATGACCCGAACCGCCCCAGACTTCGTCGTCGCCAGCGCCGGCGAATACGAAGTCGTCGCCAGAACCGGCATGGACGACGTCGCTGCCCGTTCCGAAGAGGTTGATCGTGTCGCTGCCGCCCTGTGCATTGATGAACTGGTTGGAAGCCGAGGTGATAGAGCGCACGTTGTCGCCGCTACCGAGGTTCTGGAAGCCGCTGCGGTCGTTGTTTTGATAGACCTCATAGAGCCACTCGCTGGAGATCGGCTGCAAGTTGAGATTGATGGTTGGGAAGGTGGTCATTGTCTTACTCCTTGAAATCGGCTCTGTTTTCCGTTTCGCCCCAGGGCCGTTTGGCGTCGCCCTGTGTGAGGAGAAGATGCCGGAGCTTCGGCCCCGGCGCTGTGCTGGCCAGCACAGGTCGGCTAATGGATCGGCCGACCTTGAGGGCAACGCCGTACGGCGGGTTCGAAGGGCTGGCTCAGTGCTTCCCGTTGGTGGGCCGGACCTGCGCCAAATTGCCCCGGCCTACCTTGTTCGGTCTCGATTGCGGCACCTTGTCCGATTTTAGGAACAGTGCCAAAACGACGCGGTTGGCCGTGCATCGGGGGAGTTCGGGCAGGCCTATGGTTTATCTTTGGCGTTCGAGTGCCCTGTGCTAGAGGGCACGCGGCATTGCGCGAGATCAATCGCGCCTTTGCCGCGTGGTGTCCTACGCAAGCATTGGTATGGCGGACGCAAGCAGGCCGTTTTCCTTGCAGCGGCAGGGGCACGGCGGGCAACGTGGACGAGAAGACTTGGACGAGAATGGAGGCCGCCTTGGCGTCGAAAGCCGATCATGATCCCTCACGCCGGGATTTCATCACTATCGCCAGCCTTGCCTTCGCCGGCACCGGTGCGGCGGTTTCCCTGTGGCCGTTCATCCAGCAGATGAACCCTGACGCTTCGACGCAGGCGCTCGCTTCGACGGAAGTCGATCTCGCCCCGATCAAGCAAGGTCAAGCCATCACCGTCATGTGGCGCGGGAAGCCGGTCTTTATCCGCAACCGCACCCCCGAAGAGATCAAGACGGCGCAGGATGTTCCGGCATCGAGCCTCCCCGATCCGAAGGCCGACAGTGCTCGTACGAAGAAGGGCAAGGAGAACTGGCTCGTTCTCGTCGGCGTCTGCACCCATCTCGGCTGCATTCCCAAGGGCCAATCGATGGCCGACGTGAAGGGTGACTACGGTGGCTGGTTCTGTCCATGCCACGGTTCGCACTACGACACGTCGGGTCGTATCCGTAAGGGCCCGGCACCGAAGAATCTCGACGTGCCGCCGTACGAGTTCACGTCCGACACCAAGATCCGGATCGGCTGAGGCTGAACGATATGTCCAATCACGACTCTTCCTATAATCCGCAGTCGCGCCTCGCAAAGTGGTTCGACGAGCGCCTGCCCATCATGCGGATGGCGCACGGCCAATTCGTCGACTTTCCGACGCCGCGTAATCTCAACTACTGGTGGACCTTCGGCGGCATCCTGACGTTCATGCTCGTCGTCATGATCCTGTCTGGTTTGGTGCTCTCGATGCACTACCAGCCGAGTGAACGGGACGCCTTCAACGCCGTCGAGGCGATCAGGCGTGATGTGAATTACGGCTGGTTGCTGCGCAGCATCCACGCCGTCGGCGCGTCGATGTTCTTCCTCGCCGTCTACATTCACATGGGGCGCGGCCTCTACTACGGATCCTACAAGGCGCCGCGCGAGGTGTTGTGGATCCTCGGCGTGATCATCTACCTGCTGATGATGGCAACCGGCTTCCTCGGATACACCCTGCCTTGGGGCCAGATGAGCTTCTGGGGCGCGACCGTGATCACCAACTTCTTCACGGCGATCCCGCTGGTCGGTGATGCGATCACAGTTTGGTTGTGGGGCGGTTATGGCGTCTCCGGCGTGACCCTCAATCGATTCTATTCGCTGCACTTCCTCCTGCCGTTCGTCATTGCGGGCGTTGTGGGACTTCACATCTGGGCGCTGCACGTGGTCGGCCAGAACAATCCGACTGGTGTCGAGATCAAGACGAAGTCGGACAGCGTGCCGATGGCGCCTTATGCCGTCATGAAGGATGCGTTCGGACTGGCGGTTTTCGTGCTGCTCTACGCTTGGTTCGTGTTCTACGCGCCGGACTACCTCGGACACGCCGACAACTACATCGAGGCGAACCCGTTGGTGACCCCGCCGCACATTGTGCCTGAATGGTATTATCTGCCGTTCTACGCGATCCTGCGCGCGGTTCCGTCGAAGCTTGGTGGCGTCATCGCTATGTTCGGTGCGATCGTGATCCTGTGCTTCATTCCGTGGCTCGACACCAGCCGGGTTCGCTCTGCGAAGTACCGTCCGGTGTTCAAGTGGTTCATGCTTTTGTTCTTCGTCTCGTTCCTCGCACTTGGCTATCTGGGTGCGAAGCCGGCGGAGGGCATCTATGTGCTCTGGGCGCGGATCTTCACGATCTATTACTTCGCCTTCTTCCTGCTGATCATGCCGATCGTCGGCATCATCGAGACGCCGAAGAAGCTGCCGAAGTCGATCACCGATGCCGTGCTCGGCACGGGTGGCGCGCCGATGCCGACGGGAACCGCGGCTACTGCCGCTCCCGAGAAGCGCTGATGCAATGCTGAGGACAAAGAGGCTCGATCCTATGAAAAACGTCATCAGCGCACTGTTCCTTGCCGGCGCCGCATTGTTGGCCCCGGTGATGGACCAATCGGCACTCGCCGCAGGCGGCGAGGCTCCGCACATCGATCGCCAGTCCTGGACCTTCGGCGGCATGCGCGGCTATTTCGACAACGCGCAACTTCAGCGTGGCTACCTTGTCTACAAGGAAGTTTGCTCGTCTTGCCACGGTCTGAAGCAGCTGTCGTTCCGCAACTTGGCTGAGCCCGGTGGCCCGGGTTTCCCTGAGGACAGCGTCAAGTCACTAGCGGCGACATTCCAAATCGTCGATGGTCCAAACGATCAGGGCAAGATGTTCAAGCGTCCTGGACGTCTGTCAGATCGCATCCCGCAGCCGTTCTCGAACGAGCAGGAAGCGCGCTCTGCCAATAACGGTGCTCTGCCGCCGGACTTCTCGGTTCTTGCCAAGGCCCGCTCGATCGAAGTCGATCGGTCATTCTGGGCGGTTCCCTGGGCGATGATCACTGACATCTTTACCGGCTACCAGGAAGCCGGGCCGGATTACATCTACGCGCTGCTGACCGGTTACACGCAGCCGCCGCAGGGCTACAAGCTCGCAGACGGCATGAACTACAACACCGTGTTCGCGGGAAATCAGATCGCGATGGCGCCGCCGCTGCAGGACGGTCTCGTCAAATACACCGACGGAACGCCGACAACGGTCGCTCAGTACTCGAAGGACGTGGTTGCCTTCATGGCTTGGGCCGCAGATCCGAAGCTCGAAGAGCGCAAGCGGATGGGCCTGATCGTGATGATCTACCTTCTGCTCACTGCCATCCTGCTCTATTTCGCCAAGAAGCGGGTCTGGTCTGACGCGCACTGAGCGCTGACAAATCTCGACAATCTTTGTGAAAGGGCGGCCACTGTGCCGCCCTTTCTCATTTCAGGCTGGCGCTTTTGAGCAACACGGGTGAGCCATCCTCAGTCTGCCGCAATTCCGACGCTGGCCAGCCTTGCCTCGATCACGGTTCCGCCGTGGCACGGCAGAACACTTGTCGCTGCGAGCACGGATCACCGGACATGACTTTCATGTCGCCGTCCGCTCGCGCGGTGCTTGCCTCTGGCGGACCGCGACAACGGACATGAGGTTGAGACATGTTGAAGAAATTGCTCACCCTGGCTGCGGTGATGGCGCTCGGCGCGCCGTCTGCAGTGGCTTCGCAGAAGCCGGGGGATGCGCCGATCAGCGTCGATGCGCGGTTAGATCGAGGATTGTTCAAGGCCGGAGAGACGCAGCGCATTTACCTGCGCATCGGTGTTACCGGCCACCGCCCACCCAAGGCCAGTGATCGGCCGCCCATGAACGTGGCCTTGGTCATAGACCGCTCCGGATCTATGCAAGGCCCGCGGATCGAGGCTGCCCGGAAGGCCGCGATGGCCGCCGTCGAGCGTTTGTCGCCGCGCGATATCGTCTCCGTCGTCAGCTACGACGATCGGGTCGAAGTGGAAGTTCCCGCCACCAGAGCGACGAACTTGTCGAGCATCAAGAACAAGATCGCTCAGTTGACGCCAAGGGGCTCGACGGCGATCTGGGCCGGCATGCAGGCGGGCGCAAACGAAGTGCGCAAATTCAAATCCCGCGAATACGTCAACCGCATCATTCTGCTGTCGGACGGGCTTGCCAACCAGGGGCCCTCGAAGCCTGAAGACTTCGCTCGGCTGGGACGGGAACTCGCTGGTGAAGGGATGACCGTTTCGACGATCGGTCTTGGTCTCGGCTACAACGAAGACTTGATGGCCGGGCTCGCGCAGAATGCCGACGGCAGCCACACTTTCGTGCAGGAACCGGCTGATCTCGTCGGCTTTCTCAATCGGGAGTTTGATGACGTTGCCGGCATCGTCGCACAGGATATCGAAATCCGCATCCGCGTCTCCCCGGGCTTGAAACCGATGCGATCGCTTGGCCGCGAGGCGCGTATCGATGGCGACACGATTGTGTATTCTGTAAAGCAGGTCATCGGCGGCACCGATAGCGTCGTGCTGGCGGAGATCGATCTGCCGGCTGCAAATGCGGTTGGGGCGCTCGAAGTCGCGCGCGTCGATGTGCGTTACCGCGATGCGGACGGCAAAGAAAAGAGCAGCTTGGAGCAGATCGTGCGCGCCAATTTCGGCGATGCCGCCGCTTCGGAGAAATCGCTCGACGAGACAGTCATGCGCGACGTCGGAACGCTCACCTCTCGTGCCGTGCGGCAGGAAGCGATCAAGCTCCGCGATGCCGGCAAGCACGAAGAGGCTGAAAAGAAGTTCAAGTCCAATGCGGAGTACGTCAAGAAGCTGCAGTCGTCGATGCCTTCGTCGGCTTCGTATGAGCCGCTGCAAAGTGAATTGAAGGCGAACGAGGCAGCGGCCGCTCCTGCCGCGCGCAATCAGGCGGAGTGGGACAAGGTCCGCAAAATCCAGCGCCAATACGATAGCAACTCTGCCGGTGCGAGCATCAAGTACTGAGTGGGGCTGGCCTGTCGTAGGTCGATCTGGGGGAGATCGGACGAACCGATCTCCCCCATTTGCATTCGCCGCCTGCCTCCGCTACCGTCCAACCTCCATTCAGCCGGGAAACCTCCCATCGCGAGGTACGTTTCCCGGGTTGATAGCCTGCTCGCTTTTCCCTGCGACCGGCGTGCAGTCCATCCGAGCCAACAAAGACGTCAAAGGAGCCTCCTGTGGCCAAGATCGAACTTCCCCCACTGCCGTATGCGTACGATTCGCTCGCGCCCTACATGTCCAAGGAAACCCTCGAGTTTCATCACGACAAGCATCACAATGCCTATGTGACCGCGGGTACACCGATGGTTGCTGACGGCACGAAGTACGCCGGCAAGAGCCTCGAAGAGATCTGCAAGATGGCCTTCGACGGCAAGGACCAGCCGGTCATCAATCAGATCGGTCAGCACTACAACCATCTGCACTTCTGGAACTGGATGAAGAAGGGCGGTGGCGGAAAGAAGCTGCCCGGCAAGGTCGATGCCCTTGTCACCGCCTATGGCGGCTACGACAAAATGCGCACTGATTTCATCCAGGCCGGCGTGACGCAATTTGGTTCGGGCTGGGCGTGGCTCGCGGTCAAGGACGGCAAGCTCACTGTCATGAAGACGCCTAACGGCGAGAACCCCTTGATGCACGGCGCCAGCCCAATCCTCGGCTGCGACGTCTGGGAGCATTCCTACTACATCGACTATCGCAATCTGCGGCCGAAATACCTTGAGGCGTTTGTCGATAACTTGGTCAATTGGGAATACGTCGAGGAGTCCTTGGCGGCAGCCAAGTAAACGACTTACGTGAAGCAGATTGAACGGCGGCGGGGGAGAGTTCGAGCTTTCCCGCCGCCGTTCGTCGCTCAAGGCCGGGGCATGGGAGGACCCGGTACGGCCCAACGAGCGAAGTCGATCAGTCGAAAAAGTCCATCAATCGGGCCATCTTCGACTTCTTATGCTTGCCGTAATGCTCGCTCTCACGGCGGTATCGACGGTCATCGTCATCATCATCATCATCGTCATGACGATAGGCGCGCGGCGGTGGAGCCGCTGTCATCGGCATTAGGCCGGTCCCCAAGAACCCAAACCGAGGGTGGGGTTGATTGAAGTCGCCGACCATGGACGCGAGCTTTTCGAGTTCGCCCCGATCAAGCCACACGCCTCGGCATTGCGTGCAGGTGTCGATCAGGACGCCTTGCTTGTTCACCTCGTGCATGGCGCCTTGGCAAACCGGGCAATTGAGAATGCTCATGATCCCCACTCCTCAGCGCTTTGCGTGGCGATTGCCTAGGACGGCTGCCGGTTGAAGCCTTGGCTGTCCCGTCTCAAGCAGCGCGACGAGACGGAGCTGGACCTTTAAGAGCAGAGTGTTCAACCGCATCAAGCGGACGGGGCTGGACTGCCGGCCCCTCAATTCCCGTTCAATGATCTGTTTGATGCGACCAGCGCGGTGAAGCGCATGTGTTAGTGGCTGAGTCATGGGACCTCCGTCTGTTGACGTCTTCAGGTCTGACGAGGGAAATATGGATCCCATATGCAGACCTGGCTCGCGGCCGACATGACGGCTCATAAGGAGCTTGTCAGAGGGGCCCGGGTCCGCAGCACCCTGTATGTACGTGCGGGCCGCCAAGGTTCAAGGACCCATCGGGGTTTCAACACGAGGGTGTGATTTTGATAGATTGCATCGATCGATCTTGACGCGGAGCGGCCGGTTCCCATTTCCGCTGAACAGGCCGGGCCCCTCTGGCGATCCGCTGCGGATCGTGATGTCGGCGAAGCAGTGCGTCGACAACTTTGAGAGGTCGTCTTGGAATTCCTGGATCCGCTTTTGCATAGCCAATTTCTGGGTAAGCCCGCCTGGATGTGGTTCGCCTTCATTGCCATCGTGGCCGTCTTGCTGGTGCTCGACCTCGGGCTTTTCCATCGGGAACACCGTGAGATCCCGGTTGGAGAGAGCCTCGTATTGTCTGCCGTCTACATCGGCCTCGGCCTCGCGTTCGGAGGCTGGGTGTGGTGGGCGCTCGGTGCGGACAGCGGCATGGACTACTTGACCGGATTTGCGGTCGAGAAGGCGCTTGCGATGGACAATGTGTTCGTCATCGCGATGATATTCGGCTTCTTCGCCGTGCCGCCCAAGTATCAGCATCGCGTTCTATTCTGGGGCATTCTCGGCGTGATCGTCCTTCGCGCCATCATGATCGGGGTTGGTGCGACGATCGTCAGCCAGTTCTCGTGGGTGCTCTACGTCTTCGCGGTGTTTCTGATCGCGACCGGCGTCAAGATGCTCGCCTTCTCCGATCACAACTACGACGTCGCTTCAAACCCGGTGCTCGCTTTCATGCGCCGCCGTTTCAATGTGACGGACGAGCATCATGGCGAGCGGTTTTTTGTGAAGCGGGCCGGTGCCGACGGCAAGCAAGCGTGGTTCATGACGCCGCTGTTTCTCGCATTGGTATTGATCGAGATCGCCGACGTCATCTTTGCGGTGGATAGCGTGCCGGCTATCTTTGCGATCACGACCGACCCGTTCATCGTCTACACGTCCAACATATTCGCGATCCTTGGTCTACGTGCTCTCTATTTTGCGCTGGCTGCCATGGTGCACCGCTTCCAGTATCTGAAGTACGCGCTTGGGCTGGTGCTGATCTTCATTGGCACGAAGATCTTTGCCGCGCCGCTGCTCGGTCTCGAGAAGATTCCTCCTGCGATCTCGCTCGGTGTGACCTTCACGATCCTCGCCGGTGGTGTGGTCTTCTCGATCCTGAAAACCCGGGGTCAGACGCACGTCGCGTCTAAAGCGTCTTGAGACGTGGCTGCAGCTCAAGACGGCGGTTTGAAAGTTCGGGCGGTTCAGTCAGTCCGCCCGAGCCGGTCGCCGTTGGAATGGGCGGGCGGACGGGCTTTTGACCACGATCGGGGCAGCCCCGTTCGATCAGGCTTCGTAGCCCTCGAAGATCGGCGCATCAGCCCAGTGTGCTGCAATTTTGCGATCTGCAGGTGTGCGGACCGTCCACGTGAACAATGGAATGCCGGCGACTTCGCGGACGTAACGGGTCACCGGGGTCGGCAAGGACTTGACGTGATAGGCATAGAACGATGGCCGGGCCGGGCCCGACTCCAGCAAATGAGACAATCGGAGCGCACGCTCTTCACCAATGTCGTCGAGCCACCAGCCTTTGCCCTCGTAGCGTCCTGCTACGATGCCGCGCGGAATGGCTGGGGCTAATTCGGCAAGAGCCGACATGACGCGTGGATCGAACGACATCAGCGCAAGCGGGCCTTTGTAGCGCTTGGCGATGCTCGCGATGTTTTCGAGAAAACCGGTCTTCGGCTTTCGCCAGCTGCTCTTGATCTCAACTAGCAGGGGACCGCGACCGTTGCACAGGTCGAGGAACTCAGAAAAGGTCAGCATGCGCTCGCCGGATGCCTTGTAGGCGAACTTCTGGAGGCTTGGCACGCTCAGCCGATCAAGACGTCCGGTCCCGTTCATCAGGCGATCGACGGTGTCGTCGTGAAACACCATGGGCGTGCCATCCGCGGCGGGCTGGAGGTCACATTCGATGCCATAGCCTTTGGAGAGCCCTAGCTCGAACGCCTTCGCGGCATTTTCGACAATGCCCTTTTTGGCATCGTGAAGCCCGCGGTGTGCGATTGGCTTCACAAAAGCGGCAAAATCCATGGTCACTTGTTTTGCTCCGAAGCAGGGTTCGTTCGATAATCACGGCTTTGGCCAGGTTTGCAATGTCGCTCCGCGCCATTAAATTAAAAGGGGCGTGCTGCGCGCCCCTAAACGTCCGAGGTCTGACATGTCATTGAGGTCTATTGTGAAGCCGGGTGCCGTTGCGGTTTTCCTGGCATGGACCGCCGGTGGTAGCGGTGTGGCGGCAGCCAAAGGGGTTGTGCTTGCTCCACATCGGGCGGTCTATGAGATGACACTTGGTGCGTCGAGGTCTGGCGCGGTCACTGCTGTAAACGGACGGATGGTATTCGAAATCACCGGGTCTGTGTGTGAAGGGTACACGCAGAACATGCGCTTCGTCACCGAGATGCGGTCGAGCGAGGGAGAGCCTGTGCTCTCCGATCAGCGCTCCTCCACATGGGAGGACGGCGAGGGACGGATGTTCCGTTTCAACACGACACAGCTTCGCAACCAGAAGCCAGCAGAGACCACGGTTGGTGACGCCAACCGAGCGGGCCCGCAAGGCGAGGTCAAGGTCGACATTACCAAGCCTGCGAAGGCGACGAAGACGCTTGCACCGGGGACGTATTTTCCCGTCCAGCACTCGATTGCTTTAATCGAGGCGGCGAAGGCCGGAAAGGCTAAGTTTCAGGCCGACATCTACGACGGCTCAGAGAAGGGCGAGAAGTTGTATGACACGTCGGCGCGCATCGGAAAGACCACGTCCGCGAAGGCCAATGCGGAATTGACGTCTCTCAAGGGGGCCGAGAAACTCGACAACGTGCCGTCATGGCCCGTTACGATCAGCTACTACGAGCGTGGGAACACCGCGCAAGACGCGACACCGGTCTATGAACTCAGTTTCGTGTTTCACGACAATGGCGTGTCGCGCAAACTCGTTATCGACTACGGCGACTTCTCGATCAAAGGCGAGTTGTCGAAGATCGAGTTTCTCGAACCTGGGAAGTGCGAGAAGAAATGACGTCATAGGGGGTGCATATGGTCGTAGAATTTCGATTGCCAGATGCGATTGCTGAACTCGTGGCGGCGCGCAACCGGTTGCGACAGCATTTCGGTCAATCGAGGTTGAAGTTCACGCTTGATGGGAACTTCGTGGGCGACTTGGCGGAAGCGATTGCTGTTGAGCGTTACGCAATCATTCTTGAGCCCCAGAGCGCGGCGCGAGGCATTGATGGCCACACACGGGACGGCAAAACAGTACAGGTCAAATCGAGCGGTACGGGCGGCGGCCCGAGGTTCCGGCCACTAGAACAGGCGGCTGATTATCTACTATTCTTTGCCTTCGACTACGACCGACTTACAGCGAAGGTGCTCTACAACGGGCCGGAAGCACCCGTTCGGCAAACGATCAAGCAACCATTCAACAGTCAACGAGAGGTGCGTCTCAGATGCCTGCTGGATTTGGACAAACAGGTTCTCGATCGCGATCGGTTGCTTCCGATTTCCTGACGCAAAGTATCTAGTTATTTATGTGCCGCTCGATCCTCTGCATCGCCCAGGCGTCCGCGACGTTCTAGGTCCAATCCGGGCTTTGAGGCGTGTTCCTTGCCCCTTCGTTGTCTTGACGGATGGGCCACTAAGCAAAGCGGCCGCGTGCATCCCGCACGCGGCCGCTTTTGCTTCGAACTGTCGAGACGTCGCCGATCAGGCCGGCTTTGCGCCCGCCTTTGCGGCCGCGCGTTCCTGCGCCTTCTTCTTCGGTTTGGCCTTCTCGGGATTCTTCGGCGCTGTGCGCTTGGCGATGCCGGCGGCGTCGAGGAAGCGCATCACGCGGTCCGTCGGCTGGGCGCCAACCATGAGCCAATGGCGGGCTCGCTCGACGTCGAGCTTCACGCGTTCCGGATCATCCTTCTTGAGGAGCGGGTTGAACGTGCCGACTTGCTCGATGTAGCGGCCGTCGCGCGGCGAAGTGCTGTTGGTGGCGACGATGTAGTAATACGGGCGCTTCTTGGTGCCACCGCGCGAGAGGCGAAGTTTGACGGACATTTCAGGTTCCTTTGCTGTGTTTCTGTTTCAATGTTGAATTCATCTCGCCGCTTCATGCGGCCGGCGGGGCGGGGTGACGCCACACACCGGCACTGAAGCCGCGGATCTCGATGTCGCCTTCGTGAGTGCAGCCGAGCCGTTTGGCGACGTTCTGCGAAGGCGTGTTGTCTGGCTTGATGTAGCTGACCAGCGTCGTGAAGCCCGCCAGTCCAAAGGCGAAGGTACGTGCGGCTTGAGCGGCTTCGGTCATCAACCCCTTGCCGCGCGCGGATTCGATCAACGACCAGCCGAGTTCGGTTTCGGGAAAGTCCACGGGCTTCCACAGACCGCACCACCCGACCCAGGCGCCGCTCGTCTTGTTCTCGAGCGCGAACAGGCCATGACCGTTGAGGCTCCAGTGACCCGCAAAGCCGATTAGGCGACGCCATGCATCGGTGTCGTCCATCGGCCCTCCGACCCAGACAGAGCCCGGGTCGTTGGCGTAGAAATCCGCGAGAGGCGCAAGATCGCTGTTGCGCCAGCCGCGAAGGACGAGGCGCTCGGTTTCGATCGTGGGCGTTACGGGGATCACTGGAGCATCGATCTCTTAACGTTATGCGGCTGCGGGAATGCGGTACATCGCGCACACCTTGTTGCCGGCCGGATCGCGGAGGTAAGCGATGTAGAGCTTCATCGCGCCGTTCTCGCGGATGCCTGGCGGGTCTTCGATGGCGGCGCCGCCGCTGGCGAGGCCGGCCTTGTGCCAAGCATCGACTGCGTCGGTTCTCGCGGCGGCGAA
>JAPXTA010000047.1:0-32296 GCA_033812735.1 Hyphomicrobiaceae bacterium
GACTTCGGACCACAGGTAGCTGTAGTAGCCAGCCGCGTAGCCGCCGGTGATGTGCTGGAAGTGCGCCGGGCGATGGCGCATCGCGATCTCGACCGGCATACCGATGCGGGCGAGGCAGGCCCTTTCGACCGCATCGATGTCGGGCGCGGGGTCGTCGGCCGAACGGGTGTGCAGATCCATATCGACAAAGGCCGAGCCGAGGAATTCGGACTTGGCAAAGCCCTGGTTGAACGTCTGCGAGGCTTTGATCCGCTTGATGAGCTCATCAGGTATTTGAGCGCCGGATTTATAGTGCAACGCGTTCTGCTTCAGTACCGACGGCACCATCAGCCAATGTTCGTAGAGCTGCGAGGGAAGTTCGACGAAGTCGCGCGCGACCGCTGTCCCCGCCACGCTCGGATAGGTGACGTCGGAGAGAAGGCCGTGCAGCGCGTGCCCGAACTCATGGAAGAGCGTGCGCGCATCGTCGAGGCTGAGCAATGCGGGCTCGCCGGGCTGGGGCTTGGCGAAATTGCAGGTGTTGGTGATGATCGGGCGCTGTTCCTTGTCGCCTGTGCCGCGAAGCTTGTGCTGCACACGCAGCGACGACATCCAGGCGCCGGAGCGCTTGCCCGAGCGCGCGAAGTAGTCGGCGACAAATACACCGAGGTGGCGGCCGGTACGGTCGGTCACCTCCCAGGCGCGCGCCTCGGGGTTGGAGAGCGTCACGCCGTCGATTGGGCGGAACGCGAGGCCAAACAGTTTCGAGGCGCAGTCGAATGCCGCGTCACGGATCTTGTTGAGTTCGAGGTAGGGCTTCACCTCGTTCTCGTCGAGATTGAAGCGCGCCTTGCGCACGTGCTCGGCGTAAAAGCGCCAGTCCCACGCGGCGATCGGCTCGTTGTCGCCCATCTCGCGGGCGGCATCTTCGAGCATGGCGCGTTCGCGTAGCGCTGCGTCGCGGGCGTGAGGCCAGACGTTGTCGAGCAGGGTGCGCACGCCAGCCGGCGTCTTCGCCATCGTGTGGGCGAGGCTCATGTCGGCGAACGTGGCGTGGCCGAGGAGCTTGGCATACCGCGCCCGCAGAGTTGTGATCTCGGCGAGAATGCCGCGGTTGTCGCTGTCTCCGCCATTGGCACCGCGGGCAATCCAGGCTTTGTATGCGGTCTCGCGGAGATCGCGCCGCGTCGAGGTTTCGAGGAATGGCACGATCGAGGATCGCGAGAGCGTAATGGCATGCTTGCCGGCGTGGCCGCGCTCGACAGCCGCCTGTGCGGCCGCCGCCTTGAACTCGTCGCTCAAACCCGCGAGATCTTTCTCGCCGTCAAGGATGAGAAACCACGACTGCTCGTCCTTGAGTACATTCTGGCTGAAGGCGGTCGAGAGCTGAGACAGCCGCTCGGCGATCGCTTTCAGCTCGGCCTTGCCGGCCGCATCGAGGCGGGCGCCCGAGTTGACGAACGAGCGGACATAGCGCTTCAGAACCTGGTGCTGTTCGCCTGTCAGCCCAAGGGTGTCTTTCGCGCGATCGATCGCATCGACACGCGCGAAGAGAGCGGCATTCTGATAAATCTGCATGCGGTGCGCCGTGAGCAGCGGCGCCAATTCCCGTTCGAGAGCCTGGATCTCGGGCGTCGTATCAGTGCCGGCCAGATGCCAGAACACATGATTGACCCGATGTAGCGCCTCCGCGCTGCGCTCCAGTGCGGTGATGGCATTTTCGAATGTTGCCGGTCCGGCCTCGTTTGCGATCGCTTCGATCTCGCGGTCGGCCTCTGCCAAGGCCATGTCGAATGCCGGCTTGAAGTGCTCGATCTTGAATTCGGAAAATGGCGGGAGGCCGAACTTCGTGTTCCATGCCTCGAGCAAGGGGTTATGGCTGGCAGTCGCCATCATCAGGCCTCTGGTGTCTCGAATTGCGATACGTCGAGCGTTGCAGGCGGGATTCTTGTCTCCGCCGCAGTGATTCAACTCGCAGGAGAACGTAGCCGCATTGCGGCGGCCAAGCAAATGACGCCAATGGTAATGGTAACATCGCCGCCGGCGCCTTCACAGTAGCCGAACAGAAAGCATGCAGGACGGGCACTTCGCGTAGTCGTTGCGCCTTCGAATCTGGCACCGGCGCAGGCCAACACCCGACCGGCAACCAAAACAGGGCGTCATGCGCGGCACGCTCTTGCGTTCCGGCTCAGGTCAGTGTCTGCTGGCGACAGACTGGGCCTCGGGGGAGGCTCGCGGGTCTTGGAAAGTGGACTGCCTCGATGCTTGGGTTCATCTTACGCCGCATCCTTGCGACCATACCGGTCGTGCTGGTCGTGGCGATCTTCGTCTTCCTGATGCTGCGCCTGACGCCGGCCGATCCGGCGGCGATCATCGCGGGCGACAATGCCAACGCCGAGCAAGTCGCGGCCATCCGCAAGCAGCTTGGTCTCGACCAACCGATCTACACCCAGTTCTTCATCTGGACCGGCAAATTGCTGCAAGGCGACTTCGGAGAGAGCTTCTTCTTCAAGAAGACGGTCGCATCGCTCATCGCCGACCGTGTGCAGGCGACGCTGTCACTAGCGTTCTTCACGATCGTTCTCGCCGTCATGATCGCGGTGCCGATCGGCGTTCTGGCCGCGGCCAAGCAAGGCTCGTGGATCGACCGAATCGTGATGGGCTTTTCCGTCATGGGCTTCTCGGTGCCGGTCTTCGTGATCGGTTATCTTCTCATCTATGTCTTCGCGATCCAGCTCAACTGGCTGCCGGTGCAAGGCTATACGCGCATCGAACTCGGCGTTTGGGAGTGGGGCAAGCGGCTCATTCTACCTGCGGTAACGCTGTCGGTGGTTTACGTCGCTCTGATTGCCCGCATGACCCGCACCAGTATGCTCGAAGTACTCTCGGAAGATTACGTGCGTACGGCGCGCGCCAAGGGGCAGATCGAGCGCAAGGTCCTCTTCCGTCATGCCCTGCGTAACGCCGCCGTGCCGATCGTCACCGTCATCGGCCTCGGTATCGCGCTGTTGATCGGCGGCGTCGTCGTCACGGAGAGCGTCTATACGATCCCGGGTCTCGGACGCCTGACGGTCGACGCTGTGCTGGCGCGGGACTACCCGGTCATCCAGGCCGTCATCCTGCTGTTCTCGCTCGTCTATGTCATGGTCAACCTGGCCGTCGACATTCTCTATACCATTCTCGATCCGAGGATCCGCTATTGACTACCGATAGCTCCACCGTTGCGCCGATGCCTGGAGGCTCCGACCCGGCACTGGCCGCTCCCGCCGTTCGCAAGGCGCCGCCCAGCGCGCTCAAGCGTGCCTTCCGCAATCTATCAGTGCGGATCGGCGGCTTCGTCGTGCTGCTGATGATCGCGATCGGCCTTGCTGCGCCCTATCTCGACACGATGAGCCCGACCGATATCAGTCCCGCGGCGCGCAACCGCCTGCCCGGCGCCGAGCGGACCATCCGCGACAACGAGGGCAAGCAAGTCAAAGTCGTCCACCGTTTCGGCACCGACAGTCTCGGGCGCGATACCTACAGCCGCGTCATCTACGGCGCGCGCGTCTCGATCTTCGTCGGCATCACCGTTGCGATCATTTCGGTCGTCATAGGCCTGCTGATCGGCCTGATCTCCGGCTACTTCCGCTGGCTCGATCCGATCATCATGCGGGTCATGGACGGCATGATGGCGATACCGGGCATTCTGCTCGCGATCGCGCTCGTATCGCTGTTCCGGGCCGGGCTGATGGCCGTCATCATCGCGATCACCGTGCCGGAAATTCCGCGCGTCGTACGCCTCGTTCGCTCGGTCGTGCTGTCGGTGCGCGAAGAACCCTACGTCGAAGCGGCGATCACGGTCGGCACGCCGACGGTCAAGCTGCTTTGGCGCCATGTTCTGCCGAACACCATCGCGCCTCTGATCGTCCAAGGCACCTTCATTTGCGCCTCGGCGATTCTTGTGGAGGCGATCCTCTCGTTCCTCGGAATCGGTATTCCTCCCGAGGTGCCGACCTGGGGCAACATCATGTCGGAGGGACGGTCGGTGTTCCGCGTCTTCCCCCACAACATCCTCTATCCCGGCGTGTTCCTCGCTCTGACGGTGCTCGCTGTGAATATGCTCGGCGACGGATTGCGCGACACGCTCGATCCCAAAATGGCGAAGCGGGTTTGATCGATGGCGCAGCCAGTCCTCGAAATCAAAGACCTGACCGTCGCCATATCGGGCGGGGGTGACCGTCCGAATGCGATCGAGAATGTCACGTTCTCCGTCGGCAAGAACGAAATCGTGTGCGTCGTCGGCGAGTCGGGTTCCGGCAAGTCGGTGACGTCGCAAGCCGTCATGCAGCTGCTTGCCAAAGGCCAGCTCAAGATCGCCGGCGGATCGATCAAGCTCGAGGGCGACGAGCTCACGACGATGACGCCGGCGCAGATGCGCGAGGTGCGCGGCATGCGCGCTTCGATGGTGTTTCAAGAGCCGATGACTGCGCTCAACCCCGTCGAGCGGATCGGCGAGCAGATCGGCGAGGTGCTCGAGATCCATACCGATCTCGACGCCAGCCAGCGCCGCCAGAAGGTTCTCGACGTCATGCGCGCCGTGCATCTGCCCGATCCCGAGCAGATGATCGACGCCTATCCGCATCAGCTGTCAGGTGGCCAGCGCCAGCGCGTGATGATCGCGGCGGCGCTGGTGCTCGATCCGTCACTGCTGATCGCCGACGAGCCGACGACCGCGCTCGACGTGACCACGCAGGCGCAGATTCTGAAGCTCATCAAGGAGCTGCAAGTACGCCGCAACACCGGGGTGCTGTTCATCACGCATGACTTCGGAGTCGTCTCGGAAATTGCCGATCGCGTCGTTGTGATGCAGAACGGCCGCGTCGTCGAGCAAGGGCCGAAGGAACAGATCCTCAACAACCCGCGTGAAGACTACACGAAAATGCTGATCGCGGCGGTGCCAAGCCTGACGCCGCCGAAACGCGATGCGGTGACGGGACCGATCACGCTTTCGACCGACAAGCTCGTCAAGACGTATGGTACTGCCGGTTGGTTCGGAAAGGGCCGCGTCGTCAAAGCGGTGCAGGAGGTGTCGATCCATGTTCGCCGGGGCGAAACGCTCGGCATCGTCGGCGAATCCGGTTCCGGCAAATCGACCGTTGCGCGCTGCATTGCGCGCCTGATCGATCCGACCTCGGGCAATGTGAAAATCGACGACGTTGATATTGCGGCGATGGCCGAGGGTGAGTTCCGGCCGTACCGGCGGCGCGTGCAAGTCGTTTTCCAGGATCCGTATCGCTCGCTCAATCCCCGCCGCACGGTTGGCCAATCGATTATGGAGGGACCGATGAATTTCGGGCTTTCCGAGGCCGAAGGCACGAAGCGCGCACGGGACTTGATGGCGCTCGTCGGGCTCTCACCGGATGCGCTTGATCGCTATCCGCACCAATTTTCGGGTGGCCAGCGTCAGCGCATTGCCATCGCGCGTGCTCTGGCCATGGAGCCCGTGTTGCTGATCGGCGACGAGCCAGTTTCGGCGCTCGACGTTTCGGTGCAGGCGCAGGTGCTGCGCTTGTTCGACGACGTGCGCAAACGCTTCGATCTCGCGGTGCTGTTCATCACGCACGACCTGCGGGTCGCGGCGCAGATCTGCGATCGGATCGCGGTCATGTCGAAAGGCGTCGTCGTCGAGACCGGCACGACAGCTGAAGTGTTCGCCAATCCTCAGCATCCCTACACCAAGGCACTCTTCGCGGCGGCGCCGGGCCAGGGCTTCGGCTCACGCATCGGTGCCGGCGTCGCGGCGGGGTGACGGACGACACCAGCGCCGCGCCAGGAGATGACATGGATCAGGCGGAGAAGACACGCTCGATCCTGCTTTTGCTCGTTGCCGAATTCGCCGCGATGAGCCTTTGGTTCGTGTCGGCTGCCATTCTCACCGACATGACGCGTGAGATCGCCATCGATCCGTGGCGGCAGGCGGCGTTGTCGAGCGGCGTGCAGATCGGATTTGTCTTCGGAGCCCTTGTTTCCGCTGTGCTCGGGATCGCCGATCGGTTCGATCCGCGGCGCGTATTGATGCTGTCGGCGGTCGCCGCAGCCGCCGCGAACGCTTCGTTGCTTGCCGTCACACCAGGCGGCTGGCTTTCGATCGCGGCCCGGATCGCCACCGGCGCTCTACTCGCAGGCGTCTATCCTGTCGGCATGAAGATCGCGGTCGGGTGGGGCTTGCGGGACCGGGGCTTTCTGGTCGGCGCGCTGGTCGGTGCCCTGACACTCGGCTCGGCACTGCCGCACTTGGTTTCTCTCATGGGTGGCACGAATTGGCGGGCCTCTGTTGCCATTGCGTCGCTAGCTGCGGCGGCTGGCGGGCTTTTGGGGCTCGCCGTTCGGCTTGGCCCGCATCATGCCCGTGCGGCCGGTTTTGACTTCCGCGCAATCGGCACGGCCTGGACCAACCGGCGCATCCGGCTCGCCTATGCCGGATATCTCGGTCACATGTGGGAGCTCTATGCGATGTGGGCGTGGATCGCGACAGCTACCGCCGCCTCCTACAGTACCCATATGAGTACCGAGAGCGCTGTCGTGCTTGCGAAAATTACGGCGTTCCTCTCGATTGCCGCGGGCGGCATCGGTTGTATCGCCGCGGGCCGCGTTGCCGATCGCATCGGAAAGGCCGAGATTGCTGCGGCGGCGATGATCGCGAGCGGTACCTCGGCGCTGCTGACCGCCGCGACTTTCGGTGGTGCGCCCTGGCTGACTTTCGTTATCGTGCTGGTTTGGGGCGCGACCATCGTCCCCGACAGTGCGCAGTTTTCCGCTCTTGTGGCTGATGCCGCGCCGCCGGACGTTGCCGGCAGCCTCATGACGTTTCAAACCGCACTTGGGTTTGCGCTCACGTTCTTCACGGTCCAGGCGGTGCCGTCCGCCGCCGCCGCGTTCGGCTGGCCGGCGGTGCTTGCGCTTTTGGCGATCGGGCCGGCGCTCGGCGTCATCGCCATGCTCAGACTCCGCGCGGCCGGTTGATCCGTCCGTCCATTTTGCCGCAGGCGGATGCCGCCGGATAAAGCACACACGTGCGTTGTATCAAGTGTACGCAACTAAACGCCGACGAGACTGTCGATCGTTGCGGCACTTGGCACAATCAGGAGACGAGCTATGAGAGCATCTCATTTGGCGGCATTGGCGGGCGCAGCGGCTTTGGCCGCGACTGCGGCCTTCGCGCAGCAGCCCGGCCGCGGCCCAGGCCAGGGACCGGTGATGTCGCAATGCAAAGAGGATATCGCCAAATTCTGCGCCGACAAGGAACATGGCGGCGATGTCCGCGCGTGCCTCGCGGCAAAGACTGCCGACGTGTCGGCCGCGTGCAAGAGCGCGCTCGAGACAACGGGCGGCAAGCAGGGCAAAGGCCAGGGTATGGGCCAGGGAATGGGTCAGGGAATGGGCCACGGCAAGGGTGCGGGCATGGGGCCCGGTCAAGGAATGGGCGCTGGTAAGGGCATGGGTCACGGCAAGGGTATGGGGCAGGGCGCTGGAAAAGGTACGCCCGGGTCTGGTCCTGTCGCCGCTCAGTGCAACGACGACATCGCCAAGTTCTGCGCCGACAAGAGCCATGGCGGCGGCGACGTGCGCGCCTGCCTGACAGCAAAGAAGGCCGACGTATCAGCCGCATGCAAGACCGCGCTCGAGACGACCGGACCGGGAAGCGGTGCCGGCAAGACGAAGTGAGCCGCTAAAGCTTTTATCGGGACGCCCGGCTCTCAACCGGGCGTTCTTTCTTTGTGTAATACGCACGCCGCCGAAGGCGCTGTGTTGCGGCTATCGAGGCCGCCAATCACGTTGCGGGCGTGACGCTCAACGCGTGCCTGAAGATGTTGCCTGGATCGACAGCGGCCTTGATCCGGCGCAGCCGCGGCAGGTTGCTGCCCCAGTAGCGCGCAGCGTAGTCGTCTAGATCAGCATCCGCGTCATTGACGTAAGCCGCCTCGCCAACGAAGGGACGCATGCGCGCGTAGAGGCGAGACAGGGCCGCAAGACGTCGCGCCGTCATGGCGTCCACCGATCAGCTGACGGCGATCGAGCCGCATATCATCCGCATTGGCCGCCGCATTGGCATCCCCGAACCCTTGACCCATTGCCGCCGAGATGCATGGATCACGGCCGACAACGACGGAGTCAATTCATGGAACTCGGCATCAAGGGCAAGACCGCGATTATCTGTGCGGCGTCCAAGGGACTAGGCAAAGGCACTGCATTGGCGCTCGCGCGGGAAGGCGTCAACGTCGTCATCACCGCACGCGGCAAGGACGCGCTGGAGGCGACGGCGGAAGAGATCCGCAAGGCGGCATCAGGCGTGAAGGTAACGGCGGTTGCCGGCGACATCACGACCGAGGCCGGGCGACAGGCAGTGCTCGCGGCATGTCCGAACCCCGACATTCTCGTCAACAATGCCGGCGGCCCACCGCCCGGCGACTTCAAGGACTTCTCGCTCGACCATTGGCGCGCGGCGGTCGAAGGCAACATGCTCACGCCGATCGCCCTCATCCATGCGACGGTCTACGGCATGATGGATCGCGGCTTCGGGCGTATCGTCAATATCACCTCGGCCTCGATCAAGAACCCGATCGCCAATTTGGAACTCTCGAACGGCGCGCGCCTCGGCCTTACGGGAGCGGTCGCGGTTCTGGCCCGCAAGGCTGCGGCGCGCAATGTCACGATCAACGGCGTCCTGCCCGGCCCGTTCGACACGGACCGTCTGCGCAATACGACAAAGTCGATGGCCGAGAAAACAGGCAAGGCGATCGAGGAGGTCGACCGGCTGCGGAAGGCCGGCGTGCCTGCGGGCCGATATGGGACGACCGAGGAGTTCGGTGCGATCGTCGCGTTCCTGTGCTCGCAGCATGCGGGCTTCATCACCGGTCAGAACATCCTGCCCGACGGCGGTGGCTATCCGGGTCCACTTTGATCGCTGCCAGAGCGTAACTGAATCGGGCGCGGCACGACTTGTTGATTTGCGACCTGCTGCGCGGCGGATCGCAAGACGGGTGCTGCGCCCGCTTTGTTTGCTGCCGTGCTTACCGCTTCGTCACGACCACTTCGAGATAGGGCGAGGGGATCACAAGGGTCGTTTCACCTTGCCGGCGGTTCGCCTGCATGAGGTCGCGTATCTCAGCTTGAAGAGCCGCCTGACCGTTGGCATCGAGCGACGCGAAGGCTTTGTGGGTCGGGCCATAGTAAGTCTTGAAAACATCCAGCCAGTGTTCGGGCGACTTGTAGCGGAAGACGAAATTCTTCCGCTCCGCCACGATATCGTGACCTGCGAACAGTTCCTTCAGCCGGGCTTCGTCGCCCCATGACGCCGGTGACTTCACTCCGGGCGGCGGCGGGACATGCTTGCCGATGACCTTGAACAGCTGGCCGATGTAACTGTCGGGTGTCCAATTGGCCAGGCCGATGCGGCCACCCGGGCGCACGACACGCGTCATCTCGCTCGCTGCTTTGTCCTGGTTCGGCGTGAACATGACGCCGAACGTCGATAGTGCGACATCGAAGGCGCGATCTTCGAACGGCAACGCCTCTGCGTCCGCCTCGCGGAACGTAACGCCCATGCCATTGGCGTTTGCCCTTGCGGCGCCGTGATCGAGCAAGCTCTTGACGTAGTCGGTCGAGGTTACGTCGGCGAAGCGGCGAGCTGCGGCGAGCGTGGCGTTGCCGTTACCGGCCGCGACATCGACGACACGCTCGCCGGCTTTCAGATCGACGGCTTCACACAAGCTTTCGCCGACAATCTGCAATGTCGAGCCGACGACGGCATAGTTGCCGGATGCCCATGTGGCCTGCTGGCGCGTCTTGATGGTGGCATAGTCTGGAGAGGGTGATGACATGGTCATGGGAAACCTTTCTCGTTGATTAAAATGGCCGGTAGCAGTTGCGGCGTAATGGGCCGCCGGCCGCGTACAGCAATGCAGAGCAGTGAAATCGCTTCAGTATCGTGCGGGACAGCTTATCGATGGTGCTTGGCCGCGAGCAATGCCGGCGCCGCAGGGTAACGAGAACGTGCGGGTGCTCACTCTGAGCCAAGCACACATGAAAAATGCCGCCGCCCTTGATGAAGAGCGGCGGCGTGGTGCGGCGTGGCTCGTCGAAAAGGGCGAGATCACTCGGCCTTGAGATTGAGCATCTTGGCGTGCTCGATCCAGACCGGACCTTCTTCGGCGTAGTACTTGCGGAGCGCTTTGTAATCCATCGCCGCTTCGTCTATGGCGAAGGTATCGAGGAGACGGCGCACCTTTTCGCTCTTGCCGCCTTCGACGATCATGTTCGAGATTTTCGCGACGAGTTCTTCCGGCATTCCGGCCGGACCCAACATGCAGATCCAGCTGAGCAGCTGGAACACCGGCGCGGTGATGCCCTGCTCGAAGAAAGTGGGCACGTTAGGCAGGGCCTTCATGCGCTTCTTAGTCGGGACCGCGATCGGCACGCCCACTCCCGACTGCAGAACGCTCTGTGCCGCCTGGTAGCTGCCGTTCGCGATCTGAAGAACGCCGGCTGCCATGTCCTGCCACATCGGCGCTTCGCCGCGATAGTTCACGACCGGGAATGTCGTGCCGAAATGCTTGTTGAGCTGATCGAGCGCGATATGCGCGAACGAGCCCGGCGAGTAGCTGCCGCCGCTGACCTTGTTGGCCTTGGCATAGGCCGCGAAATCGGCAATCGACTTGGCGCCGGTGTCCTTGTGCACGACGAGGGGCAACTGGCCAGAGGGGTGCAGCGAGATGAACGAGAAGTCCTTATCGGGATCGTAGGGCAGATTCTTGTAGAGCACGCGATTGCCGAGGAGGGTCGACGACACCGTGCACATCAACGTGTGACCATCGGGCGGCGTCGCCTTGAGGGCTTGCGCGGCAACGCCACCACCGGCGCCGGTCTTGTTTTCGACGATCACGGTCTGGCCGGTCTTTTCCTGGATGTAGTCGCCATAGGCGCGGGAAAATGCGTCGGTCAGGCCACCGGCCGGGAAGGCGCAGATGATGCGGATCGGTTTGGACGGCCACGCCTGGGCGCGCGCAATGCTGAACGTGGTCACGCTTGAGGCGGCGACTAACGCGCCGCCTTTGAGGATACGGC
This sequence comes from Hyphomicrobiaceae bacterium, assembly GCA_033812735.1. Taxonomy (GTDB): domain Bacteria; phylum Pseudomonadota; class Alphaproteobacteria; order Rhizobiales; family Hyphomicrobiaceae; genus JABFRJ01. Next base: position 11,086 of record JAPXTA010000047.1, read on the forward strand.
GGCGGCTGATTGAACGGGCCATGCAGAATTACCTTCTCGTCTCTGTTCGGACGACCCTAGTTTGCGGCACATGGACGGGTGATGGCAAGGCGGATCGATTTGCACTCGATGCCATTGCGGCCCATCATGGCCCGCCAAATCAGGGAGGACATATCGATGGCCACAGTAAAACTGTTGACCGACGCCGAAGCGGCGCCCGCAGCCCGCGAGGTCTTCGACGACATTCGCAAAACGCGGAAGACCGACTTCGTCAACAATGCTTGGCGCGCGCAGGCCAATCACCCGGACATCCTCAAACGGAACTGGGAGAAGGCGAAGGCGACGATGGCGCCCGGCGCGCTCGATGCGCTGACGAAGGAGATGATCTATCTGACCGTTTCGATCATGAACAACTGCGAGTATTGCGTCCACTCGCACAGCCACTTCGCGCGGCAGAAGGGCATGACACCGGAGCAGTACGGTGAACTGCTGGCGGTGATCGGCCTTGCGACCGAGAACAACGCGCTGATGAACGCGATGCGCATTCCCGTGGACGAGGCATTCAAGGTGAAGTGAGCGTGACCGCTCACTGCGTGAGGCGGACCGGCGATACCTTGAGTGCGATGTCGCGGAAAGCAGCTTGCAGGTCGTTGACCGTCAGGGTGGAGTAGAAGTGACTGAGGTCGGTCGCACAGTTCTTCATCACCTCCTCGGCGATCGCGCGATCGGCTGCCGATAGCGAGTCGAGGTCGAATGCGACCGAGTAGACCTCGATGCCGGTCGCCTTCATGTTGGTGCAGACCTGCTTGGCATGGTTCGACACCATGGCGGGCGACTGGTCCTTCGCGCCACGCAGCGCGTTGAACACGCCGTCCGACATCAGCACAGCGACCTTGCGCAGTTTTGGCGCGCCGCTCGGCTGCTTGGCGGTCAGATCAGAATACGAGCCAGGCTTGGCTTGACCCGTCCAAATCGTGTCCCAGTTGGGCGAGAGCATGTACCAGGTCCATGCGACGCCGAGCGCACCGGCCGTGGCACCGCTTGCTTCGAGATTGTCGATCTGGCTCGTGAGCGCTGCCTTGTCGGACGACAACGGCATGACCGTGTTGGAGTCAGGCATGTCCTCGCACCACGCCGACGATCCGTAGTTCCAGTTGTAGCTCGGCGTCGCGAAGGTCTTGCCGTCGTAACCGGTCGGCGGGTTGGTGTCGGTGCTGTCCCACGACACCGGGTCACGGTTGCCGCCGTGCGCGTTCAGCCACATGTTGGAGCCGGGCTTTGTGTCGGTGTAGTCGACGCCGGTGCCGTCCCAGTTTCCGGTCAACACACGCTCGGTCACACAAGGGAAAATGTTCCAGCTGACCTGCTGCGTTTCTTCTGCCGTGCAGACCCAAGTTCCGCCGTTTTCGCTGCTTCCGCCTCCGGTCACGGAGCCTGCCGTGCATAGGCGGATGTAACCCGTCCAGGTCGGATCGAGGTTGGTCAGCTTCTTCATCAATGAGCCATTGCCCGAGTCCGGCTCGACGCGAATGCGGGTGGCGAAGGGCACGAGGGCTACGCGTGATTTGTAGACCGGATTGGGCGTGTCTTCGATGACGATGTTGATCAGGTCCTTGGCTGCCGCTTTCAGGCCGTCGATCTTCACGCCGCTGGTGCAGGGGCCGCTGCCGTCGTTGCACATCGAGCCGGTGACATCGAGCATGAGCGAGATTTCGATATCGCTGCCCTTGTTGTTGCCCGAGGCGATGAAGGTCGCCTTGGCTGCCTTTGCCTTCGGGATCAGCGACAATGTCTTCACGCCAACCACGTTCAGAAACGACGTCTTGATGATGGCATCGCCTTTGACGCCGATCGCCTTCTTGGCATCGACGAGTTCGAAGTCGACGTCGTCACTGTCAACCGGCGTCCGCGCCGTGACGTTTGCCCCGTAGACGCGCTTTGCCGTATCGAGAGCGGCAGCTTCATTGGAGCCGTCGAGCTGCATGGCGCGCGCGCCAGCCAGAAGGGCAGAGTCGACGGCGAGCTCCGTCTTCCGCTTAGCATCGAACCAACGCACACCATCGATGGCGCAGCCTATAGCTGCCATCAGCGGCATGATCGACAAGGCGAACACGACGGCCGTACTGCCGCGTTTGTCGCCGGCCAGTCGAACAAAACTCAACATCACTGTGCATCCGCTAGACTGCAATTTGGCCGAGCCTATGCACCAATGCTTAAGACAATATTGTGCGGACACTGCACATCAGCCGTCATCGGGATAGTGGTAAGCGGAGCGTTACCATGCGACGCGATCTGAGCCATCAGAATGGATCGGAGGGATCGAACTTCGGCGCCCGCTTCTCTTTCAGTGCCGCGTGCCCCTCCTTTGCTTCTGGACCGGAGAAGCCCATGAACTCCATCGCAAGCGACGCGTCGAACGTCGGTCCGGCAAGGCGCAGCCAGTTGTTGAGTGAAGTTTTCGTCCAGCGCAGCGCGGCCGGCGGCATGGCGACCAGCTTGTCGGCCGTGGCATAGGTGGCCTCGATCACCTTGTCGTCGTCGACGGCGAGAGAGACGAGACCGATGCGCTCGGCCTCGGCGCCGGTCAGCACATCACAGGTCATCAGGTAGTACTTCGCCTTGGCCATGCCGCAGAGCAGCGGCCAGACGATCGCGGCATGATCGCCGGCTGCGACTCCGAGGCGGGTGTGGCCGTCGATGATGCGGGTTCGCTTGCCCGCTATGGTGATGTCGGAGACCATCGCGGCGGCGAGACCGGCGCCAACGCAGACGCCCTGGATGGCGCTGACGACAGGCTTGCCGCAGTTGATGACGTTGTAGACGAGATCGCTCGCCTCTTTCCAAATCCTGGTTCGCTCGTGCCAGTCGTCGATCATGCGGCCCACCATGTCGAGATCGCCACCGGCCGAGAAAACGTTGCCTTCGCCGCGCAGGACGACAACCGATGTCGCGGGGTCGCGGTCGACATCGCGGAAGATTTCCGACAACTCCCGATGGCCTGTCGCGTCGAGGGCATTGAGCTTGCCGGGCTTCGACAGGATCACCTCGAGGACGCGGGGCCGGGGCCGGGCGAACTTGAGGGCGGTATAGTGGCTATAGCGGGCAAGATCGGCCTGATCGGTCATGGCGGGTGTCCTCGATGCGATGGGAGCGTCTTTTCGACTGTAAACGACCACGACGCGCGTTCAATTGATCGCATATTCCCGGATCGGACGTTGAAGCCGGACGGCTGGACCTTTAGAATGGCTCCAAACTTTGGGCTACGAGTGCCATGGGCCGTCTTAGATTAGTGATCGCGCTTTTCGGCATGCTGGTTGCGGCATGGGTGGGACCGGTGCGCGCCGGAGAGGCGGTACCGGCCGCGCTCGGGCAAGGCACGATGCTTGTCATGATCGAGACCCCGGATTGCCCGTACTGCAAGAAGTGGGAGCGCGAGGTTGGCCCGGGCTACCGCGCCAGCGACGAAGGCAAGATGGCGCCGCTCGTCAAGCGCATGAAAGGCCATGCCGACCTCGCCGGGATTCGCGGCGTCGCCTATTCGCCGACGTTCATTCTGTTCGATCGCGGCAGCGAGATCGGACGCATCATCGGGTATGCCGGCGCGGATTTTTTCTGGGGTGAACTCGGGCGGCTGATGTCGCAGGCGAACCTCAGGCCCGGCGGCAACAACGCCAACCGCGCCGAGCTGCCGCATGATCCGCCGCAGCCGATCGTTCGTTGACGGCCATGCAATCCCTTCAGTCCAAGGAATCGCGTCTCATGACCGACGCCGGCCAGATCACGCGGCCAACAGCAATGACCAGTCCCCTTCCCGCGGGCCATCCTAAGGTCGCGTTCGGCAAGGTCGGCGTGCTGCTGCTCAACCTTGGAACGCCGGATGCGACCGACTATTGGTCGATGCGGCGCTATCTCAAGGAGTTCCTGTCGGACAAGCGGGTCATCGAGGAACCAACCTGGAAGTGGTGGCCGATCCTCAACCTGATCATTCTGACGGTGCGCCCGGGCAAGAAGGGCAAGGACTACGCATCGATCTGGAACAACGAGAAGAACGAAGGGCCGCTGAAGACCATCACCCGCAATCAGGCTGAGGGATTGGCAAAAGCGCTGTCGAGCTATCCGAATGTGATCGTCGACTTCGCGATGCGCTATGCGAACCCGACGACGGAAAGCCGTATCCGGGCCCTTCAGGAGCAAGGCTGCGAGAAGATCCTGCTGGTACCGCTTTATCCGCAGTATGCCGCGGCGACGACGGCGACGGCTTGCGACCAAGCATTCCGCGCGTTGATGAACATGCGCTGGCAGCCGGCCATTCGCGTCGCGCCGCAGTATGCCGACGATCCCGTCTACATCGATGCGGTCGCGCGATCGATCGAGACGCATCTCGCGACACTGGCGTGGAAGCCGGACCGGCTGATCGCCACGTTTCACGGCATGCCGGAAAAATATCTGCAGCAGGGCGATCCGTACCACTGCCAATGCATGAAAACGTCGCGGCTTATTCGCACGCGGCTCGGCTGGCCGGCGGAGACTTGGCTGACGACGTTCCAATCGCGGTTCGGCAATGATCCTTGGCTGCAGCCCTACACCGACCAGACGGTCGAACGGCTTGCCAAGGAGGGCGTCAAGAAACTCGCCATGGTGGCGCCGGGATTTTCAGCGGATTGCCTCGAGACGATCGAGGAACTCGATGTCGAGAACCGCGAGATTTTCATGCACAACGGCGGCGAGGCGTTCAGCTACATCCCGGCTCTCAACGAAAGCGCGGAGGGCATTCGCGTCATCGAGGCGATCGCGCGGCGCGAGTTGAGCGGCTGGATTTGAAACGGGAATTGGCCCATTCAGCGTTAATGCGCGTCGCGACTAAAGAAGCGCGTTGAATTTGAGCGCTGGCGGCGAAAACGGGCTGACCGCACCCTCACCTATCGGCGGTTGGTAAACGGTCTCCCAGCGCCTTCCACGGCCCGGCAAACGCGATACCTCGACATGGCTCAGGCGAACTTCGCGCCGAGGCCGCTCATCAAGCTGGTAAACGTCGGGAAGCTGGTTGCGACAAAGGTGACGTCGTCGACGGTGACGGGCTGTTCCGTCGCCAACCCCATGATCAGGAACGCCATCGCCATGCGGTGGTCCATGTGGGTCGCGACCTTGCCGCCACCGCGCACGGATATGGCGCCTGATACCGTCAGGGTGTCGCCGTCGACTGTTGCCTCGACGCCGTTGACGGCGAGGGCGGCAGCCGTCGCGGCGAGTCGGTCGCTCTCTTTCACCTTCAATTCGCCGAGACCGTTCATGACCGTCTTACCATCAGCGAACGAGGCGACGACGGAGAGGATGGGATACTCGTCGATCATGCTCGGCGCGCGGCCGGCTGGAACCGCGACGCCCATCAACGGCGCATAGCGCACACGAATGTCGGCGATCGGCTCGCCGCCTTCTTCGCGCTCATTCTGGAATGTCACATCGCCGCCCATTTCCTTGAGCGTGGTGTAGAATCCTGTCCGCGTCTCGTTGACGAGGACGCCTTGGATCGTGACGTCGGAGCCCGGCACGATCGCCGCGGCAGCGGCGAGGAACGCCGCTGAAGATGGATCGCCCGGCACGGTGATGTCTTTGCCGGTGAGTTCGGCATCGCCCTTGACGGTGACGGCCGATTTGCCGTCGCGCATCGTGGTGCGAACATCGGCGCCGAAGTAGCGCAGCATCCGCTCGGTGTGATCGCGGGTCGGCTCTTTCTCGATGACGGTCGTCTCACCGGCGGCGGCGAGCCCGGCGATGAGCACGGCCGACTTCACCTGCGCGCTCGCAACTGGAGAGGCGTATTCGATGGGTACGAGATTGGCGGTACCGCGCAATGTCAGCGGCAGCGTCTCGCGATCCTCCTCGACCATCAGGCCCATCTGCTTCAGCGGCGTCAGCACCCGCTTCATCGGCCGCTTCGAGAGCGAGGCGTCACCTGTCACGCGAACGGTAATGTCGTGGCCCGCGATCACGCCCATGAAGAGGCGGACGCCGGTGCCGGAGTTGCCGAAGTCGAGTTCGTCCGACGGTTGGGTCAGGCCGCCGACGCCACGGCCGAGAACTTCCCATGTCTCGCCGACCTTTTTTGCCGGAGCGCCGAGCGCGGTCACGGCTTTTGCGGTGTTGATGACGTCCTCGCCTTCGAGCAGGCCCTTGATCCGCGTCCGGCCTGTGGCGAGGGCGCCGAACATCAGCGCGCGATGCGAGATCGACTTGTCGCCGGGGACGCTGACCTTGCCGGCTAGTGGGCCAGAGCGATGAGCGGCGAGCGGCTTGGGCGTGGTGGCTGCGTGCGACACGGCGGGTTCCGTTGCGATGATGCGAGGTTGGCGCCTCTTCTAGTCCGGCATGACAGCGAAGCGAAGACAAATTGCAGACGCCTCAGAGTGACACCCCACCGGATAGGCACAGACCCATTAGGCACCCCACCCCTAACCCCTCCCCATCGAGGGGAGGGGGACCGACTGGAGCGCGCAGCAAGACTTCCCTTCTCCTAACGCCGACGGGTTGCAAGCTGGATCAGAGCGGCTCCCAATTGAATACGTCGGCGGAGCGGTCGAGGTTGTAGAAGCTCGACTTGAAGGCCGGCAGCATCGTCTCGGCAATCGTCTCCGGCGTCCAACCGCCGTCCTTGTGGGCGACCCGCAAGGGACGCGACTGGCTCATCAGGAAGATCTCGTCCTTGCGGACGGCGAAGATCTGGCCGGTGACATCCTTCGAAAGATCGGACGCGAGGAAGACGCAGATCGGTGCGATCTTGGCGGCCGTCATGGTGTTCTGAATGCGCTCGACGCGGGCCTTCTGCTCCGGTGTGTCGACGGGAATGGTGCCGATCAGGCGCGACCAGGCGAACGGCGAAACGCAGTTCGAGCGCACATTGAACTTTGCCATGTCGAGCGCAATCGACTTCGACAACCCGATGATGCCCATCTTGGCCGCCGAGTAATTAGCTTGGCCGAAGTTGCCGATCAGGCCGGAGGTCGAGGTGAAGTGGATGAAGGAGCCGGAGTTCTGCTCCTTGAAAAAGGGGGCTGCCGCCTTGCTCATGTAGAACGAGCCGTTCAAGTGGACGTTGATGACGGCTTGCCAGTCGACCACGCTCATGCGGTGAAAGATGCGGTCGCGAAGAATGCCGGCGTTGTTGACGACGCAATCGATGCGACCGAACGTCTGGACCGCAGTTTTGATGATGTTTTCGGCGGCGGCGGGGTCTGCGACACTGTCGCCGTTGGCGATGGCTTGGCCACCGGCTGCCTTGATCTCGTCGACGACCTGTTCGGCGACCGACTTGTCGCCGCCCTCGCCTTCGGCGGAGCCGCCGAGGTCATTGACGACGACCTTGGCGCCGCGCGACGCAGCCATGACCGAAATTTCGCGACCGATCCCCCGGCCTGCTCCCGTAACGACGATGACCTTACCTTCGAGACAACCGGCCATTTCCTGCCCCTCATTTGATTGATCGTGTGCTTGTTTCTCAGGTGACTTGAGCACGGATGCTTCGTCTCGCCAAGCGGGCCCGGGCAGCACAGATCCTACGCCAGCCGCTCTTTACCCTTCGCGCCCGGAGGATTACTAAGCTCGGCCGACAGGAAGCAAACGATGCCCGCCGCCGACGACCACAAACCAAGTGCCAAGCCGAGCGCCAAGCGGGCCCAAAGCGGTCCGCCGAATGGGCCGCTGGAATTGCGGGTTCGCCGCATGCACCGGCGCGACATGAACCGCGTCTGGGATTTCCTGAAGCGCGTTTTCCGCGACGTCAATCGCGAGACCGTCGAGTATCAGCGTCCCCGCCACAAGAACCATTTCCTCGACATCTACGAGGAAGACGGCGTCGAGCAACTGGTGTTCGAAGTCAAGCGCGGGACCAAGTACGACCTCGTCGGCTACGCCGAATACACCTACGACGTGTCCGACTCCGACAGCTGGTTCAATCATCGCTATTTCGACAAGCGCGGCATGCGGCCGCTGTTCGTCGAGGAGATCGCCGTCCATCCCGATTTTCACGGCATGGGCATCGCTTCCTTCATGTTCGAGCAGATCGAGCATGCGGCCCGGCAGCGGGGTTGCACGCACATCGTGCTCGAAGTCGCCGAGAACAACGAGGTGGCGCTCGCGTTCTATCGCAAGCGCAACTTCCACAAGCTCGACGCGGCGATCTTCCTGTCGCGCAAGATCGACGTCGGGGAGGAGTTGCTGCCGCCCCGCACGATCAAGCCGCGCAAGAAGACCGACGAGTAGAAGGCCGTGGCGCGAGCCGCAGCCGTCAGGCGGTTACGGGTTCGCGCTTGAACAGGCCCTGCATCGCCATGGCTGCAAGCCCGATGACAATGCCGATGATGATGTTGAGCGAGATGTGGGCGTGCGCCGGCTTGGCGGCGGCGATGACCTTGGCGCTGGCGAGCGACAAGCCCTGAGCGACAGCGCCGGCAAGCGATTGCCACAGCCCCGGCGCAATGAGCACAGACGCCACGATCAGCGCAAAGGCCGCCGCCACGGGACCGATGCGTCCCTCCTTCATCCGCAGCGCCATCACGGCGAGCAGCCCTATGCCTGCAACGGTCGGCAATCCGATCGGAAGGCTTTCGAGCACACGCGTTTCAAGATCGATACCAGTGAGAGGCCGCAGCACGGCATTGAGTACGCTCGGGAAGACGAACAGGAGGCCCGCCAGCATGAACAGGACCGTCTCGAACGCGTTGTTGCGGCGGCGGTAGTAACCCTGGAACGCGTAGGCGAGGAAAGCGACGCCGATCGCGGCCTCGACCGTTATCGCGAGAATATCGAACCAGTTGCCACCTTTCGGCACCTTCAGCAGCAGACCGATGCCCTGGGGATCGCACACGAACACGAATGGCACGAGAAACGCGGGCATCGTGTATTTCCACGATTGCAGTGTCGTCCGGTATGGCGACCCGCCGGTAATGGCTGCTGCCGCGAATGGTGACAGAGCGGTCGGTGGCGACACTTCCGAGAGTACCGCGTAGTAGAAGATGAACATGTGCGCGGCGTAGTCGGGCACGCCGAGCTTGATGAGCGCGGGCGCGGCGATGACGGCGCACATGATGTAGCTCGCCGTGACGGGCACCGCGAGGCCGACGATCCAAACGATGAGACCGGTGTAGACGGCGGTCAGCACGAGATTGCCGGCGGCGTAACCGATGATGATGTCGGCAAAGCGCTGCGCGAGGCCGGTCAGCGTGACGACGCCGACGATGATGCCGGCGCAGGCGCAGGTGACGGCGACGTTGAGGACGCCGGTCGTACCTTCGGCGAGTGCCTGCTTCAGCTTCGGCGGCGTCAGCGCGGTGTCGCTTCTGAGGTAGCTCACGGCGATGCCGAGGATGGTCGCCCAGAACACGCTCAATACCGGCGAGAAGCCGAGCAGCATGAAGACGATGATCGAGATCAGCGACGAGAAGTGATACCAGTAGGTCTTGGTGACGCGCCAGAGTTCGCCTTTGGCGACGAGCAACTCGTTGGAGCCTGCGCCGCCGTATTTGCGAGCGTCGATCTCGACCATCACGAGAATGGCGAAATAGTAGAGAATGGTCGGGATCAGCGCCATCCAGATGACGTCGAGATACGAGATCTTCAGGTACTCGGCGATGAGAAACGCTGCGGCCCCGAGCACAGGCGGCGAGATGATCGCGCCAAGCCCCCCGGCTGCGAGCAACCCGCCTGCCGCGTTGCGCTCGTAGCCCGCGCGCTTCAACAGCGGATAGGCGACGGTGCCGATGGTCACGGTCGTGGCGACGCCCGAGCCCGACGGCCCGCCCATGAGGAACGACGACAGCACGACGGCGCGGCCGGCACTGTTGTGCTTGCCGCCCATCGCCGCGAACGAGAAGTCGATGAAGAACTTGCCGGCGCCGGAGTATTGCAGGATCGCGCCGTAGATCGTGAAGAGGATGATCAGGCTCGACGAGACATCGACGGTCGAGCCGTAGATACCTTCGAGCGTCTGATAGAGGTGGCCGACGAGGCGGTCGATGTCGTAGCCCTTGTGCGTCCATGGCGCCGGCAACGATTTGCCGACGAGGGCGTAGACCATGAAGACAATCGAGACGACCGGCATGATCCAGCCGGTCGCGCGGCGCGTCGCCTCGAGCAGCAACACGATGAAGACGATGCCGACGGCGAAGTCGAGCTTGGTCGGCAGGATGGCGCGTTCGCCGAAGTCGTCGCCGCTCGGAATGACGCTGTCGACGAAGACGATATAGAACAGCACGAAGATGCTGAGGGCGGCGGCGATCCAGTCGAGAAGCGTGATCCGGTGGCGGAAGCGCTTGGCCATCGGGAACAGCAGGAAGACGAGCGCCATGACGATGGCGACATGCGACGGGCGGAGGATGTAGGTTGGGATGATCGGCGCCCAGTAGAACGGCCAGGAGCCCGAGGCGGCGCTATAGAGGTGAAACAACGAGGACAGGATCGCCGCCCACACGAGCGCCTTGCCGAGAAAGCCGCCGAGCTTGTTGGTCGCGCCTTCGTCCTCTTCGATAAGTTCGGTGATACGCGCTTTGGTTGCGTCATCGAGGTCGACGTCTGTCGGCAACGGCCCCGGCGGAACGGCTGCAATATCTCTGTTTGGCTCAGCCATCGACCTGTTGCCGCTCACGTTTCCCCCGGAATTAGGCTTGGTTCTTCATTTGATTTTTTGCGGCGACCATATCGATGCAGGCCGATTGCCGCAAACGCCTAATTGCGCGACCGTTACCGTCCCTCACCAAAAGAAAAGGGAGCGCTCTCGCGCTCCCTTTCGTGGCAGTCCACTCGGCCTGCCTCAGGCGGCATTTGCGGCCGTCAGTTTCTTATCCTCCTCGTTCGCGGGGCCGGCTCTGAGGCCTATGCCGATATATCGGACCCTACCCGCGATCTTGGCTTTCTGAACACCGAGGTCACCAAACTCACGTCCGAACGTTGGAAGTGCCAGAGGTTCCTTTTGCTGTTCTTCACACCAAGCACAATAGTCTTCGTACAGTTCAGTTGCAGTCAGGCTGTTGCCCTCTGCGGTGTCGATACGTTCCTTATGGAAGCGCTCGACATCCGTTTCCGGTGCGACGAGCTGGCGTGGCGCCAGCTTGTTGTCATTCGCACCGCCAAGGCGGGGACGGGCCGGTTGCGGCGCAACCACGGGCTCAGTCCGCGCAACGACCGCCTGCGGCTGGATGGCCGCCACCGGTACTGCCGGTGCCTCACGGTCGTAAAGACGCCAAGACGCGAAGGCGACGTACATACCGAAGCCGGAACCGACCTCCAGCAAGATGGCGACGAAGATCGTCAGCGCCATCTGCATGTCCTCCACTCGCATGCCCGGAATGACGAGCTGCGCGAGTTTGGTCAGGACTGCCGCTTGAGGATCGGCCTCGGTCATGGCTGTCGCGCCCTTGGCCTTGGCTAGTTTGGCGTTGATCTCAGTGATCTCGCCATTGAGCTTCTCCGCACGCGCGGCAGAAGCTTGCTCCGACAGGAAGCCTTGGTACTTCTGGCAGTAGTCTCGCGACTGCGGGCCAGTGGTCTCGGTGCAGCTCTTGGTCCAGGTCCATTGACGGTTGAGCTTGTGGGAGTCGATCTCAGCCTGAACAGCTGCCATCGGACGATGCGACGGGATCCAGCTTGCCTGTTCCGTCAGCCGCTTCAAATCGGCGCGAAGCGACGAATACTGAGCTGCATCAACGGCGCGCTGACCCGATGTATCGAGCCGGTTGAGCGCCGCATGCCCGAGGGCGGATGTCAGCGAGTAGGTCGTCACTACGATCCACAGGACCGCCGACGCGGCCGCTTGCGACCACATCTTGTTTCTTATCGCCGCAAAAAAGAAGAACGGCACCAGCGCCTTGAAGCAGTCTGCCGCGGCGGATGCCGCACCATAAATCTGCTTGTCGGCCTCGGTCATCCCGAGGCTGTATCCAAACCGCCAGTTCATGGCGGCAGACACAGCCAGCAGTACGCCTGCGGCTAGTACGCCCAGCAAACCAAGAGCATGTCTCATTGCTCTCCCCTCGGGTTGGGCCCTAACGCGGAACGAGGACTGAAAACTGTGGCCTGATCACAACAGCCGCCGGCCGCCGGTTTGCGCTTGTGCGCCGATCCCTGTCTTGATCGTCACAGGCCGTGGCAAATGCCGCGAACCCCTTGGCGATCGAGAGAGCGATCTCCCGACTGACCCGTTACGCCGGACCCTGACGATCGACAGTTCGATCCACAGGATGTCCACACGGGCCTAACGCTGTACCCCGGACGCAATACCTCACGTATTACGTTGGCTGTTCCGGCTCGTGTAAGGAGATTCGTAACCATTGGCGAGACGTTTCGGCTTATGAATCATGCATCTAGCCGAAACCGTGCCTTTTTCGCCGCGAACCGTCCGCGGGCGCCTCGCGCCGGCAGCATGGGTTGATGATACACACGGGACTGCCCGGCGTCCTGCCGGGTTATCCACCAGTCATCCACCGGCACGAACATTAAACGCTAGATCTAGCGGTCGAATGATTGGATTGGACCAATATCTTGCGGGTGCGCCCCATTTTTCGCCCTTAACGGCGGGCATCGGCACCCGGAAACAGCTCGATCAGGCGTTGGATCACGGCATCGGAGATGCCAAGAAGGGCGCCAGTGCGTGGCCTGTTGATAACTTCGGGCGCGGGCGTCGCCGCAGTATGCGTTGCCTGCGAGCTGACGGGTGGTTTGTTGCGGGCGAGCAACATTTGCCGGGCGCGGGCTTCCATGGCGACGCTGCCGCCGGCGGCAATCAGATGGAGCAGGTAGGGCTCCCATAGGGAACGGCGCGTCTCTATCCGGTCATCGGACGGCGGAATCAACCGACCAGCGCTTGCGCCTGTTAGCGGATGGGCGGCGAGCCAGGCGTAGGCCGCCTGCCAAATGTCGATGCTCGCGCGACGGTTCCGCATGCCGCGGAGTTGCACGATCGCCGGCATGGCTGGGTCGTTGGCATGCGGTGCGATCTCGACACAGGCTATGAGCCGCCCGCCTTTCGAGATGCTGGCAACCGCACAAGCCTCGGTGCGCAATCGATCGGCGTATTGCTCCAGGCAATTGTCGAGGGCTTCCGCGGCGCAGATGAAGTCCTCGACCGTCCGCAGCGTCGTGAAGGTGTACCCGCCATGGGCCCCGTCAGGTATCCATGGGGTTAGGTGGCCACTGCCGAGCCACTCGAGCAAGGCGATACGTTGCGACCAGACCGTGAATTCCTCGAGCACACGCTTGATGCCCATCTCGGTCGACCATGGCACCCGGACGAGGTCGTGCGCCACCGTTCCGACCGCTTTGCCGGCCCAGGCCCAGGCCATCAGCATCGCCAAGCGATGCTCCGGCATCGCCCCGCTCAACGCGATGCCATGCCGCGCCATCCATAAGGAGAAGTCGCGGCCACCGGCTGCGTGCGCTTCGCAAACGAGGTGCAGCCATTGCGGCGCCGGCTTCTCGTCGGATGGAACGAGGCTCGCCATCCGCAGACTGTAGTCGGTATCGCGCGGCAGCATCACGAGCGGGGCATGAAAAGCGGAGGCCGGCAATTTGCGAAGCCACCAGGGCAAGGCAAGGACGTCGGAGACATCGCGCAGCGGCTGCCCCTGCAGGATCATTTCGACCGCGCGCATTCGCGAGGCCGCATCCGCGTAGCCTGTCGCGAGGGCGAACAACAGGGCCGGAAACGCGTCGGCCAGATCTTCGAGTGCCGGCGAACATGCCGTCAATTCGTTGATGCCCCGCCGATAGCCGGGACTAAAAGCGCAAATGCGACGCACGCGGCGTGTCCCCGGGTCCTCCGGCATGGGGAGGACGTCGAGGCCGCGCAGTCTGGGGCTCACATATAGTTTCATGGAACGACTATCGGTTGGTCGAAGCGTGCCTCCCTCTCCCCCAGCGCCACACGCTTGAATTGGTCGGCGAGAATGATGGCGAAAAAGCAGCGCGAGACTGGTTCTGCGTTGCGTTCGTGCGGCTCGGCTATGCCTTGACGGTTGCGCCATCCTGGTGCCATGCGATCGAGCCCTATCGGTCCCGGACCCATGACCATGCACGATCCCGTTTCAGCTCTGGCAGATATCGGCGGCCGCATCGCGCGCGCTGCGAAAGAGGCGGGGCGCAAACCCGGTGACGTCACACTCATCGCCGTCTCCAAGACATTCGAGGTCGACGACATCCGCCCCGTCATCGCGGCAGGGCAGCGCGTGTTCGGCGAAAACCGGGTGCAGGAGGCTGCTCGCAAGTGGCCGCAGCTGCGCGCGAAGACGCCGGACCTGGAGCTGCATCTGATCGGACCGCTCCAGTCCAACAAAACGCGCGAAGCGGTCGATTTGTTCGATGCCATTCACACCGTGGACCGGCCAAAGATCGCGCAGGCGATCGCGGAGGAGATGGCGCGGACCGGAAAACGGCTGCAGCTGTTCGTTCAGGTGAATACAGGGGAGGAAGCCCAGAAGGCTGGGATCGCGCCGACCGAAGCGGTCGCCTTCGTGCGGCAGTGCCGGGACGAGTGGAAGCTCGCTATCGCGGGACTGATGTGCATCCCGCCGGTCGACGACATGGCAGCGGTGCATTTCGCGTTTCTCGCCAAGCTCGCGACGGAGTGCGGCGTTGAAAAGCTCAGCATGGGTATGAGTGCCGACTTCGAAACGGCGGTCAATCTGGGAGCGACCCACGTCCGCGTCGGCAGCGCTATTTTCGGCAGCCGGGATTAGCTCGTTCGAGGTAGCTGCGGATCCGCGCGCTACTCCTCAATAGTAATTGCGATGCCGGCATCACCGCCAGAGACGCTGCCATTTGCGGGCGAACCAGCCGGGCTCGCCGGGGGCGGCACTGCCGCCGCGAACGTCGATGTCGGCAGCCGCGATCAAACCAGCGAGACGCGCGGTGTTCCAGCCTGCACCCGGGGCCGGCTCCATGTCATCGAGATTGCGAACGAACGTCTTGCCCGACCTCGGATCGACCACGGCGAGGAACGGCACGGCGCGCTGCTTCACGTCGGGGCGCTTGTTGAGGACGAGAGCGAGGACAGCCTCACCGCTCTGGACCGGTTTGACCTTGCCGCTCTCGAGCGTGGAGATGGCGATTTCACTGACCGCTATGCGCTCGAGCAGTGGCTTGCCGCCGGGGGACATCGCAAAGAATTCCGCCGACGGCAAAACCGCCTTCAGCGACTTGCAGCTCGGGCACCAGGTGGCACCGAACACGACCGCGACTGTCTTCCCCGACGCCGCCGCGCGCGCCAGCGTTTCGGAGAAAAGTGCCATTTGGTCGGCGCAAATGTTGTAGATGAGGGCCGGCGTTTTCCCGCTTTGGCACGCGGCGGGTTTTTCGAAGACATAGCCGGGCGGTGTGGCGAAGGCCGACTGGCTCGCGCGGGCATCGAGAACGGGGACGACGGCGCCCATGATGAACGCCAGCATCAACCAGACATAAGGGACAAGCGCCACGATCCAACTCCGCGCGATGGTTAGCGTGCGGTTAAGCAAGAGGCGTGCCTGCCTCGGCGGCGGCCATCACCGGGACGCGGTTAACGCTGCAGCCAAAGCTTCATGCCGTGATGGCTCGCTGCAAACCCGAGGCGCTCATAGAAGCGCTTGGTGTGTTCGCGGCGGACGTCGGTCGTCAACTGCACCAGGACGCAACCGCGCGCCTTTGCCCGTTCGATGGCATCGCGCATCATGGCGCTGCCGAGCCCGCTGCCGCGCAAATCCGACGCGATCCGCACGCTCTCGATCTGTGCCCGCGCGCCTCCGGTGTAGCTGAGGCCACGGATGAAGGTCAGCTGGTAGCAACCAATGATGCGGCCGCCCTGCTCTGCGACGATGTAGCCGTTGTTCGGGTCGGCCAAAATGTCATCGAACGCTGTTCGGTAGCGGGCGACTTCCTTGTCGAATTCCGGATTGCGCGCCTTGCCGAACTGGTCGTCGTTGAGCAGGCCGACGATCGCGGGCAAGTCGGCTGCGACCGCCTCGCGATAGCTGATCGCGTCACTCTTCGTCATCGGGTCCGTTCCCCAGCGCGCTTTCTTCCGCTTGATCGCCGATCATCTCGGGCATGATGACCGTGACTGTACCGCCTTTGATGTCGACTTCGGGCACGCAAGCGTCGGTGAACGGCACGAACTCGGTCTGGCGCGCGCCGGGCAACTGCAATTCCAGGAGATCGCCGGCGCCGAAGTTTTGGACGGCCACGACCTTGCCGAGCTCGTGGCCACCCGGCCGCACGGCCTTCAGGCCGATCAGGTCGGCGTGATAATAGTCGCCCTCCTCCGGCTCCGGCATGGCGCCGCGCTCGACATAAAGGGCTGTGCCTTTCAGCGCTTCGGCGGCATTGCGGTCTGACACGCCTTTAATGCGGGCGATGACGCCCTTGTTCGAGGGCCTTACAGACGCGATCACATGCGTGCGGCCGCGATCGTCGGTCAGCGGCCCGTAATCGGCTACGGCGAGCGGGTCCCCGGTGTAGCTCTTGATGAGGACCTCGCCCTTGATGCCATGGGCGCCGGCGATGTGTCCTAGAAGGATGCGGGTATCTGTCACGCTGCGGTCAATGCTCTAGGGGCTGGGCTCAAGGCCGGGCTCGGGGCCGGGCTCTGGGACGATGGATCGACGCCTCTATAGCGGAGAAGACCTGATAACGCATCGCGTTTCGAAACGCGGGTCCGCCTAGCCCACCTGAGAGAGGTCCTGAGGCGTCATAGCGAAGGCAAGCCGGTAGGACCCTGTCGTCACGGTTCCGGCGGCGCCCCTTTCGATGAGCCATCCTTGCGCAAAGTGACTGGCAACCGTCGCTGCCACGACCTCTTCGTCATAGCCCGACAGGAGAACGATCCAATCGGCTTGCTGGTCAGCGCCACGGATTTTTTGCTCTGCTGTTTGGTCGGGGAGCTTCGGCGCATCTGTTACGAGCAGGTGCGCGCCGGTCATACCGGGCTTCGGCGCCGTCTCACGGAGCACGTGCAGGAGGCTTGCTTTCAGAGTCGCCTCCTGGCCGGTCGTGGGCGACAGGCGGACAGTCGCGAGCGAAGTCGCGATACCACCACCGAAGCTCGCCTCGATCCGGCATTGGCTGCGGACCATGCCGAGATGATGCGGCATCATTTTTCGCGACCAGGGCGTCGGTGCGTTGAGGCGGTCGAGATAGCCTTTCGACGACAGCGTCTCATAGGTGGCGAGTTCGTACATGACGAAGAAGCCGTCGGCATCCCGCGTGCTCGTCCAGCGCGAGCCGCGCAGAAACCCCGGAATGCTCATGCGTTCGGGGAAGTGCTCGTGCGCGTGCCAGTCGCCGAATTCGGTGCGCTGCTCGGGGCGGACGGTCCACCACATGGCGACGGCGGCTTTTCCGAGTAGGGTCATGGTGCAGCAGGTCCGTCCCAGGGGTTGCCTTCAGCGGAAACCAACCACAAGCGGCGGCGCTTTGCACGCGCGGTGAGGTGTCCATCCTCGCCGCGGCTCACCAAATCTGCTAGGCACTGCCCCATGAGCCGAAGACCGCCCGCCAAGTCATCCCGCAAAGCCCGGCATGCCGCCCCTGCCATGGGAGCCGGGGGGACCATGCCGACGCGCGAGCAGATATTAGAGTACTTGGAAAAAGTTCCGGGGCGGGCCGGCAAGCGCGAGATCGCGCGTGCCTTCGGGCTGTCGGGCGACGAGCGTGTGGCGTTGAAGCGGCTGCTCGCCGACATGGCGCACGAGGGCGTGCTGACCGGGCCGAAGAAGGCGCTGAAGCAAGCCGGGCGCTTGCCGCCGACGGGGGTGTTCGTGGTCGTCGCCCGCGATGCCGACGGCGATCTCGTCGCGGAGCCGCGCGATTGGGAGGAAACGGGGCCACGGCCGCGCGCGCTCGTCGCGCCTGTGCAGCGCCGCCACCCGAAGGACCAGAGCGATGCCGTCGGCGCACTCGGCATCGGCGACACGGTGCTCGCCCGCACGAAGCCGCTCGACGATGGCGGCGCGTACGACTGGTCGATCGTGCCGATCAAGCGGCTTGAAAAGGACCGTTCGCGCGCGCTCGGCATCTATCGCACGGATAGCCGCGGCGGCGGGCGCATCGAGCCGATCGAGAAGCGGGAGATGCGCTCGTTCCGGGTCGAGGAGGGACGCGAGGGCGGCGCCAAGGACGGCGACCTCGTCCGCTTCGATGCGGGACGCGCCACGCGCTCGGGCTTCATGACCGCGACCATCGCCGAAGTGCTCGGCAATCCATCCGACCAGCGCCAGATCAGCCTCATCGCCGTGCACACGCACGGCATACCGGAACACTTCAGCGAGCGCACACTCGGCGAACTCGCTGACCTGCCGCGCCTGTCGCAGAAGGATCATGCCGACTGGCGCGATCTGCCGCTCGTCACCATCGACCCGGTCGATGCGCGCGACCACGACGACGCGGTGCACGCAGCACCCGATGCCGATCCCGCCAATCCCGGCGGCTGGATCGCGACGGTCGCCATCGCCGACGTGGCGTTCTACGTACGCCCAGGCAGCGCGCTCGACCGCGAGGCGAAAGTGCGCGGCAACTCGGTCTACTTCCCGGACCGGGTCGTGCCGATGCTGCCGGAGAAGATCTCCAACGATCTATGCTCGCTGCGTGAACTCGAAGACCGCCCGGCTCTGGCCGTCCGCATGATCTTCGATGCGCAAGGTCACAAGCGCCGGCACACGTTCCATCGCGTGCTAATGCGGTCAGCCGCGAAGCTGAACTACCAGGAGGCTCAAGCGGCCATCGACGGCAAACCGTCGGAGAAGGCGGCGCAGCTGCTCGAACCCGTATTGCGGCCACTTTGGGCCTGTTATGCCTGCCTCTCGCAAGCGCGGGAAAAGCGCGGGCCGCTCGACCTCGATCTCCCCGAGCGCAAGATCGTTCTCGACAAGGAGGGCCGTGTCGCCGACGTGATCGTGCCGGAACGCCTCGACGCGCACCGGCTGATCGAGGAATTCATGATCCAGGCCAACGTCGCTGCGGCGGAGACACTCGAAGAGAAGAAATCCCGCCTCGTCTATCGCGTGCACGAACCGCCGTCGCGCGAGAAACTCGCGAGCCTGAACGATTTTCTCGCGACGCTCGGCATGAAGCTGCCGCATGCGGGGCAGTTGAAGCCCGCCCACTTCAACGAGATCCTAGCGAAGGCGAAGGAGCTGCCCGTCGCCGATCTCGTCAACGAGGTCGTGTTGCGATCGCAGTCGCAGGCGGTCTATGCGCCCGACAATCTCGGCCACTTCGGCCTGTTCCTGCGCCGCTACGCGCATTTCACGTCGCCGATCCGGCGGTATGCCGACTTGATCGTGCATCGGGCGCTCGTTGCCGCGTTGAAATTCGGACCCGGCGGGATCACGGCGGAGGAGATCGAAGACCTGCCGCGCGTTGCCGAGATGATCTCGCAAGCCGAACGCCGCGCGATGCTCGCCGAACGCGAAACCATCGACCGGCTGATCGCCTTCCATCTCGCCGACCGCATCGGCGCGGTGTTCGATGGACGCATTTCCGGTGTGACACGCTCGGGTCTGTTCGTGCGTTTGAAGGATACGGGCGCCGACGGTTTCATTCCGATCTCGACGCTCGGGCAGGAATACTTCCGCTTCGAGGAAGCCGCTCACACGCTCGTCGGCGAACAGAGCGGCCTTGCCTATCATCTCGGCGACAAGGTGCAGGTGAAGCTCGTCGAGTGCGTGCCGACTGCTGGTGCGCTTCGCTTCGAGATGGTGAGTGAGGGGACGCGAACGAAGGTCAACCTGCCGCGCGGCATTCGCGGCCAGCGTCGGTTGCGCGGCCGGGCGCAGCGGCGATAAGGGGCCGCGTACCTGGGGAACCGTTGCATTGTCGGCGGGGACGTTTGTGCCCTGCCAATCGGCCGGACTGCTGCAGGTGGTCTTGCCCTGGCCGGTCGATTTTGAAATATGTGGACATCTCGGGGGATCGCATTCGAGGACGACCATGCCATTGCTGCCTCGCTGGGCGGCGCCCTATGTCTATGGGGTGCTCCAGGCCGCCATCACGACCGGCGTTGCGACGCTTATCGCCGCCCTCAGCTTTGCGCATCCCGCGACCGGCCTTCTCGAAGCGTGGCTGAAGCCGTGGCTGCTCGCCTGGCTGACGATGCTGCCGGTGGTTATACTGATCGCCCCACTCATACAGCGCGCCGTGCTGCGGCTGACCTACGACGATCACGTGGCCAGGGGCACGGCGAAGCATTGAATGCCTGGACCCTTTGTGGCAAAGCCGCGTGCGACGCGGAAAAGCGCGGGAGCACAGGGGCGCCATGATCATCGCCATCGACGGACCGGCTGCCTCGGGCAAGGGGACTCTCGCGCGCAAGATTGCAGCGCACTATAATCTCGCCTATCTCGATACCGGTGCCCTGTACCGTGCCGTGGCGCGCGACGTGCGCCGCGCGGGCGGTGACCTCGAGAACGAGCAGACGGCCGCCGCGGCCGCGCGGGCCCTCGATGCCGCGACGCTCGCCGATCCTTCACTACGAGACCCTGGGGTCGGCGATGCCGCGTCCATCGTCGCGAAGTTTCCGGCCGTGCGTGCTGCCCTCCTCGATTTCCAGCGTGACTTTGCGCGGCAGGAACCGGGTGCCGTACTCGATGGCCGGGACATCGGCACCGTCGTGCTGCCTGACGCGGACGCCAAGATTTTTGTCATAGCCGATACCGAAGTCCGCGCCGACCGCCGCTATAAGGAGCTCAAGGCCCGTGGCGAGCCGGTGACGCCCTCGGGCGTGCTCGAAGTCATCCGCCGGCGCGACGAACGCGACCAGAGCCGGGATGCGGCACCGATGAAGCCGGCGCCCGATGCCATCGTTCTCGATACGACAGCGCTCGACGCCGAGCAGGCCTTTCGCCGCGCGGTAGTCCTCATCGACGAGCGGCGCGCCCTGCGTGCGAATTCCTGATTGCTGCCGGTGTGCGTATCGAAGGGGCATGTTGACTAGCGAACGCACGGCTCGCCCCCTCGCTCCGCCCATCCGACCCTGCTAGGGTCACCTCAAGCACCGTCAGGGGAACCGCATTTAAATGCTCGCCTTCGTGATCCAGCGGCTTGGCCAGGCATTGATCGTGATGCTGGTCATATCGGCGCTGGTGTTTTCCGGCGTCTATGCCATCGGCAATCCGATCGACGTGCTGATCTCGCCAGATGCGACACAGCAGATCCGCGAGCAGACGATCAAGGCCTATGGGCTCGATCAGCCGCTGTGGCAGCAGTACTTCGCGTTTCTGAA
>JAPXTA010000048.1:0-31793 GCA_033812735.1 Hyphomicrobiaceae bacterium
GGTGGCTGGACGCCGAACTTGAACCTCTGGTCCCAATCCCGCAGCAAACTGCGGTTTGACGAAGCAAGGCAGATATTCGTGCCGGGTGATCCTGTGCAGGCTGTCCGCGCGGCCGGGAGCTGCAACGGCACGTTTGGTTTAGCGGAAGCTCTAGCAGAAGGCTTTGCTGCAGGCGCGGCAGCAGCCGGGCGTCCGGCGCAAAAGACTTTCGCTGTCGCCGGCGCCATCGCCGCAAGCGGCGGCTACCACGGCGCGGTACCTCATCCAAAGGACCCGCGCAGAGTGAAGGCCTTCGTCGATTTCCAGAATGACGTCACGGCCCGCGACATCGGATTGGCAGTGCAGGAGGGCTTCCGCTCAATCGAACATGTAAAGCGCTACACGACGACAGGCATGGCGACGGACCAGGGCAAGACGTCGAACATGAACGCGCTCGCCATCGCATCAACCGTCCGCAACAAGCCAATTCCCGAGATCGGCCTCACAACGTTTCGCCCGCCCTACACTCCCGTGACATTCGGCGCGCTCGCAGGCCGCTCGCGCGGCGACTTTTTCGATCCGATCCGCAAGACCCCAATGCACGCTTTCGCCGTGAGCCGGCGCGGCGTCTTCGAAGATGTCGGACAATGGAAGCGGGTGCGCTACTTCCCGCGGACCGGAGAAAAGATGCACGACGCCGTGTTGCGTGAATGTCGAACGGTCCGGAAATCGGCTGGACTATTCGACGCCTCGACGCTCGGCAAGATCGAAGTGGTCGGGCCCGATGCAGCCGCATTCCTCGACAAAGTGTACACCAACGGTTGGCAATCGCTACGCGTCGGTCGTTGCCGCTACGGCTTGATGCTGACGGAGGCGGGTTTCGTCTTCGATGACGGCGTCGTCGGCCGCCTCGCCCACGATCGCTTCCACGTCACCACCACCACCGGCGGGGCGGCACGCGTTGTGGCACATATGGAAGACTATCGGCAGACCGAATTCCCGGACATGAAGGTCTGGCTGACCTCAACCACGGAACAATGGGCGGTACTCGCGGTGCAAGGTCCCAAGGCACGCGAAATCTTAGCGCCGCTGGTCGAGGGCATCGATGTGTCGCACACCGCCATGCCGCATATGAGCGTCCGCGATGGCACGCTCGCAGGCGTCCGAGTGCGGCTATTCCGCGTCAGTTTCACGGGCGAACTCGGCTTCGAGATCAACATCCCGCCGGATCGCGCGGCTGACGTCCTTGCCGCTGTCTGGGAAGAAGGCCAGAAACACGGCGCCGACATGTACGGCACAGAAGCGATGCACGTGCTGCGCGCCGAAAAGGGCTATATTATCGTCGGACAAGATACCGACGGCACGGTGACACCCGTCGATCTCGGTCTGGAACGCATGATCTCCAAAACCAAACCCGACTTCATTGGCAAGCGTGGTCTCACCCGCTCAGACCTCGTCAAGAACGATCGCAAGCAACTTGTCGGCCTCCTGACGCTCGACCCTCAAATCGTCCTCGAAGAGGGCGCCCAAATCACGGCCTCCGCCACACCCGCAAAGGCATCGCCGGCCCTCGGCCACGTCACCTCGTCCTACGAAAGCGCGGCCCTTGGCCGCTCCATAGCAATGGCCCTCGTATCAGGTGGGCGCGACCGAGGCGGCCAAACACTTCATGTGCCGATGCCATCCGGCGCCATTCCTGTAAAAGTGACTCAACCCATGTTCTACGACGAGACGGGAGCCCGCCTCGATGGCTAATGACTTGACTTACGCCGTTCTGCCAGGCGCCGCGCGGCTCTTACTCCAAGGTGAGGCAGCTATCGAGATGGCAACACGCATCCTCGGATGCACATTGCCCATGGCAGCATGCACGTCAGCGAACGCGGAGAATATCGCGGTGCTTTGGCTCGGACCGGACGAATGGTTGATCCTCGACCAGTCCACGCCATCAGCTGAACACCTACGCGCCAACTTGGAGAGTGGACTGCGCGGCGTCGCCCACAGTCTCGTCGACATCTCCCAGCGCCAAGTCGGCATAGCCGTCGCCGGCGTCAACGCGGCCTGTGCGCTGAACGCTTACGTACCTCTCGATCTCGACATCACTGCTTTTCCTGTCGGCGCCTGCACGCGCACGGTCTTCGAGAAATGCGAGATCGTCCTTTGGCGGCGTGCAGATGATCAGTTCTACCTCGAGGTCGGGCGATCATTCGTGCCTTACGTGACGGCACTGCTAGACCTCGCCGCCGCAGAGCTGGCGGCGGCATAGGAACGCCGTGGCAACCGCAAGGCCGCCACGGCGAATTGCAGTCAACAGTTGTCTTATTTTGCGTGGGCTTTGACCCAAGCGGCGTACTTGTGCATCCAGCCCTGCAGGAACTCGCGGCTGCCAGCACCGATGCTTCCATCAGCCTCGAAAAGACCCTCCTTAGCCTGGAGGAACGCTTCGGGCTGGCCAAGCGTCGGCACATCGAGGAAGGCAAGAATGTTGCGCAGATGCTGCTGAGCGAGTGCAGTCCCGACTGTTCCGACCGAGATGCCGACGATACCCGCGGGCTTTCCACCCCAGGAACTTTTGCCCCAAGGACGCGACCCATGATCGATCGCGTTCTTTAAAACGCCGGGGATCGATCGATTGTACTCGGGCGTGACGAACAGCAAGCCTTGTACGCCCTCGATGTCGCTCTTGAACCGCTTAACGGCAGAAGCCTGATTGCCATCCTCGTCTTGATTGTAGAGCGGCAGATCGCCGATCTCGACAAATTTGAACGCGAACTCGGCGGGACCGAGTTTCGTCAGTGCCGTAGCGAGCTTCTTATTGAAACTATCCTTGCGGAGGCTGCCGACGATGACGGCAATCGTGTACTGGCTCATGACGTTTTTCTCCTTTGAGTGATGATTACGAGGCGTCTGCAAGAAGCGCCTGAAGATCAAGTGGACGCGTGTCCATCGCGAGCTTGCCATCCTCAGTCAACGGCCATTCCGACGGTTCGCGATCACGATAAAGTTCAATTCCGTTGCCATCGGGATCGGCGAGGTATATCGCCTCGCTGACGCCGTGGTCGCTAGCGCCTTGAACGGCAACGCGATGATCCACCAGACGCCTCAAGGCGTCCGCAAGCGCACGTCGCGTCGGATAGAGGATCGCGACGTGATATAAGCCGGTCGTGTCGCGCGGCGGCGCTTTTCCACCCTGGCTCTCCCACGTATTGAGACCAATGTGATGATGATAGCCGCCAGCGGAAAGAAAGGCTGCCTGCGATCCATAGCGTTGCATCAGCTCGAAGCCGAGCACTCCGCAATAAAACGCCAGAGCCCGATCCAAATCTGAAACCTTTAGATGGACGTGTCCGATACGAGTACCGGGGTGGATCGGACGTGGTGTGAGTTGTGGCTCAATCGCCGCCACAGATATGTCAGCAAGTACGTCTTGCATGATTTGCCTCCAGACATTTTGGAAATGCGACGCCGAAGCCGGTCCAGCTGGCCGCAGCGTGCGTGATTTGAGTGCTCAGACGTTCTGCGCCACGAGCGTCTCGTTGGCGGACGATGCAAAGCCCCTTGCTCCCAGCGCGAAGGCGCCGTTACCGAGGAGTGCCTGCACTACCAATGTCGCCGTCCAGAATGCTGGGAACTCCCAGCCGCCCTTTGCGGCACTGAACAGCCATCCGTTTCCGATGTGCTGGTACGTCGCACCGATCATGATGGGGATGAGCAACAGCGAGACGGCACGTGTCCACACCCCAAGAATGAGCGCAATCCCACCGAGCGTTTCCGCTGCAATGACGACGTACGCGAGCGCAGCCGGAAAGCCGAGGCTCTGGAAGTAACCTGCTGTCCCGGCGAGCCCGAACGTAAATACCTTGAGCAACAACCCGTGAGCCACGAGCGCAACCCCGAGCGTGACCCGTAGTAGCGTGGCGGCATAAGGCGCGGTGCGGTGATCGATCATTGTTCTTCTCCGACGTAAGAATTCGTGCCGGAGATGTCGCACCGCTCTCGAGATTTGATAATCTGGACAAATTGGATATTATTTCACACCCTCAGTGTGAGATTGTCATGCTCGATAGACTTACTAGCCTTCAAGTCTTCGCCAAAGTTGCAGCAACCGGCAGCCTGACCGCCGCCGCGCACGCCATTGGAATGTCTCAAACCATGGCGACGAAACACATGGCGGCCCTTGAGAGCCGGCTGGGCGTCAAACTGCTGCATAGAACCACGCGCCGCCTTACCTTGACCGAAGCCGGGCGACGCTACCTCGAGGCCGCCGAGCGCGTACTGACGGATGTCGAAGAAGCTGATGCCGCAGTGTCCGCAGATAAAGTCGAAGTCCGCGGAACCTTGCGCCTCAATGCTCCCGTCTCGTTCGGCATCCGCGAAATAGCGCCGCTATTGGCAGAACTCGCCGCCCGCCATCCCGCCTTGACCATCGAACTTGGTCTCAACGATCGTTACGTAGATCTCATCGAGGAAGGTTGGGACCTTGTGATCCGCATCGGCGATCTCACATCCTCGAGCCTCATAGCCCGAAAGCTCGCCCCCTGCCCGCTCGTCCTATGTGCCGCACCCTCATATCTCGAGCGGCGAGGCACTCCAAACGCAGTTGCCGATCTCGCCAACCACGATTGCCTCGGATACACGCTGTCACGTAGCGTCGGCGCGGACCGCTGGTCGTTCGGCCCTGGCGGCAAGATCGCGGTCCCCATTAAGGGAACGCTGAAAGCGAACAACGGCGACGCCCTCGTCGCAGCCGCACGCGCCGGTCTCGGGATTATCTACACGCCGATTTTTCTTGTAGCCGAAGATCTTCGAAGCGGCGCTCTCATACCGATACGTCTCGACCACGAATTGGTCGCACTTGAAGGCATTTTTGCAGTCTATCCCGCCGATCGCTCTCCCCCCGCCAAGGTCCGCGCAACCATTGACTACCTCGTAGAGAAATTTACGCCGTCGCCGCCTTGGGAGCGCAAGCCCCTTCTTGCGCGCACTTAATGCACGTCGCCGTCTCCAGGACTTAGCGAGCTTCGCGTCCACGTCTGCGGTCGCCGCAGAAAATCATGCAGTGTCTTGCCCCGCTCATTCTTAAACCGTTCAGAGGTCACTGAAAACGTATCGATCCGGTCGAGCCGGAACGTGCGGAAATCATTCCGCAACTCGCACCACGCAGCAAGCAACCACACAGGCCCGAAGAATGCCAGTGACAATGGCCGCACTGTGCGCTCGCTCTGTTGACGCAACACATCGCGATATTTGAACCGGACTTTGAATTGGCTCCGCAAGGCGCGTCTGAGATCAGCCATGTCGCATTTGATGGGCTCGACCGCATACGATGGCGGGGCCAGCAAAGCGGTATTCGACATGTAACTACGCAATCGCTCGGGAATGACCGCTTCGATCTTGGCGATGGCATCGGTCGCCGCCACCGCAAGCTCAGAGTCACTCCAGGATTCGACCATCCGCGCACCAAGCACCAACGCCTCGATCTCCTGCTCCTTGAACATCAGCGGCGGCAGATCGAACCCAGCCTTGAGAACGTACCCGACACCGGCTTCGCCTTCGATCGGTACACCGCTTGCCATCAGATCCTGTACATCGCGATAGATCGTCCTCTCCGAGACCTCTAACGCCTCGGATAGTTCTCGCGCCCGGATGGTGGTCTTGCGGCGCATGTGCTGGATGATCTCGAATAGCCGATCGGCGCGGCGCATGATGCACTCCTGACAACACGGAACTCTTGAATACGGCACGGCTCCTGACAGCACGATGTCAGGAGCCTGCACAGACAGCAATCGTCCTCCTGACACCACCCTGTCAGGGCCCCCGCGCATACTGCTTTGCGTCGCCGTAAAGCTCGGCGGTGCCGCTCTCACAGAAAACAAAAGAATTGGAGATGATCATGCTGTCATCCACTCGACATGACCAATGCGCCGGTCACGGCTTAGCTGAGCCGACGCTCAATGCCTGGAGTATCCTAGGACGCGCATGGCAACACTTACAGCGCCGCCGCCGCCTTCGCGCCACCGAGAAGCTTCTGCTGGGGTTGAGCGACCGCACGCTGAAGGATATCGGCATCCACCGAAGCGAAGTCCATTCGCTGGTGCGCAACGGCGACCGCCGCTTTGAACGTGATCGCTGGCCGCTTACGACCAAGTATTTCTGATATCTCGCTTGGACTTCGCCGCCGGGATTGATCAAACCACCAATCCCGGCATCGAGGCCACCGATCCGCTGTCCGGGAAGACGACGGACGACAGCCGCGCCTCGGCAAGACCGAGGTGCTCTTTCATGAGGCCCTTGAATACGGACCGTAGATCGAGCGTCGGCGCGAGATCACGCCCCTCATAAAGCTTTGACTGTGACAAACCGGGCCAATCTGCAATGACACGGCCACCCTTCACAGCACCACCGAGGAGAAGCGCCACCGTGCCAGTACCGTGGTCAGTACCCTCGGTGCCGTTGGTCGCAGCCGTGCGCCCGAATTCGGTCACGATGGCAACAACCGTATCCTTCCACACGTCGCCCATTCCGAGCCGAAACGCGTTGATCCCCGCGTCCAGCCCCGCCAGTCGGTTGTAGAGAGTGCCCGACACGGCACCCTCGTTCGCATGCGTATCCCATCCCTCGAAACTCAGCGTGCCTATGCGCGGGCCGCCGGGCGTCGTCATGAACTTTGCAGCCGCCTCCGCGGTCTCGACGAACACGCGCATGGACCCCTGAATCTGTGAAGCAGGCGCCACGGTCATGTCATCGGATGCTTTGGCCTTCTCAAGGGCTGCAGCTAGTGCCGGATCCCGATGGTGGTAAAGGCCGGTCAGGCGCGCCAAGGTCGATTGAGCAATCGGCAGCGCGTTGACCTTCGGCATCCACGTCACGACTGGGGCGCTGCCACGCATCACAAGCGGCATCACCGCGCCCATCGACAGCCCCTGCATGCCGCCCGCAACGCTGCTGCCGCCTGCCGCTGGCAACCCCTGCAGCGCACGATTGAGCCAGCCGTCTCGAACAGCCGCAACGCCGGGATACCCGCTCTCCAGTACGTCCTGACCGTCGAAGTGCGATCGGGCTCTATAGGGCGTGGCAACGGCGTGAATGACAAGTGCTTCACGCGATTTGTAGAGCCCGTGAAGATGAGGCATCGCTGCATTGAGCGCAAAAAACCCATCGAGCTCAAGGCCCGTGCCCGCCCTCGGCATCGACGCTGCCCCACGCAGGCGCTCGTAATCAGGATCTCCAACCGGCGCCGCCAGGGCAAGCCCATCGAGCGCACCGCGCAGCACGACAACCAGCAAACGCGGATCACGGCTACCCGACGCACTGGCGATGGCCGGAAGCATCCCCCACAGAGCGAGACTTGCCGAACCGGTGAGCACCCCTCGCCGGCTCAGAGGCCGCTCGCAGCATCTCAGATTATCAGGCGGCATGGGGTTATCTCCTCAAAAACTCGGGCGCCATGATGACAAGCTCGAAGCCTTGCTCACGCGTTTCGGCACCAGCAATGGCACGCCGCGTTTCCTCGCTCACCGCGCCTCCGAAAAGATCCGTCGCAGCCTCCCGCGGATCGCGTTGACGATCGATGAGGCGGGCCACGCGTTCAGCGCTTCGCAGACGCTCCTTGAGAGACGCAGGCGATATCCACGCATCGTCGCCATCGGGCCATCCTGCCGGTGATGGCGGCTGCCACAGAGGTTGACCAAGCGCGGCCGCAAGCCGGATGATCTCAGGCACCGGCACCTGCCAATTGAACCCGCGCAGAATAGCGACCAGAAAATCATACGGCGGCGTCGATTTCTTGGGTGGCTCGCTCCAGGACTCCGGCGAATTGACCAACGCTTTGGCGACGGCAGCCAAGTCACCCTCACTTTCGCGGAACGTGGCTTCGAGCCGCCGCATGAGCGAAGGCGGAGGCGTATCCGATACGAAATGGCGCGCCAACTTCGCCGCCAAGTGCCGGGCCGTGGATGGATGCTTTGCAAGAGCCGTCAGACAAGCCTCGCCTCTAGCAAGGCCCGGACCAGTGTACGTCGTGCCGAGTACAGATATGGCGCCCGGCTCGTGTCTATTGGCAGCAAACATGAACCGCCCGGCATCATCTCCCTGGTTCAATCCTCCCACGGTCCACCCCGTGATCAACCGCGCCAGATTCGTTACGTCGCCCTGCGAATAGCCCCCGCCGACGCCGAGCGTATGCAATTCAAGGATCTCGCGAGCGAGGTTCTCGTTGAGCCCCCTGCGGTTGTTGATACCGGCCTTCGACTGCGGTCCAATCGATAGCTGGTTGTCGAGATAAATCAGCATCGCCGGATGCTGCTCGACCGCTTTCAACAAATCCTCGAACCGCCCGAGAACATTTGGCCGTATGGCTTCCCGCTCGAAGGCACCCGCCAGGACACGTACCGGTCCCTTCGCCGCCGTGACAGAAAAATGGTTCGACCAGAACATAGCCCACCGCTCGACAAAAGGAGCGGGAGTTTCGAGAGCGTGCTTGATCCGCGCCGCAGCCTCTTCTCGGAAAGCTTCACGACGTATCTCACCTGGGGTTGGCGAGGTGGCAGTCTTGTCCCCCTGCCTCACTGATTGACCCGCAGCGGGCGCCATCTTTCCATCGGCAGGCATCGGCGCACTCGCTGCCCCACCTTCCGACGAACCAGACTTGTTCGCTGATCCGGCGGACGCATTCGCGTTCTTCTGCTCCAAACGAGCCGCACGGAGCTCCGCAAAGGCCATATGCCCCGCCACAAGGCCCGCAGGATCGATCTGGCCGGCATTCCGGTTGCTCAATTGCGCGAGCACAGCTTGCCGCGGATCACTGGCTATGAACTTTGCATCACCCGGTCGCGCGCCGAGGCCAAACCGGCGGAGTGCAGTGGCGACATCCTGAATGGTCATATTGCCTCTTGGGCCTCAATAGCGCTATGCAAACGGCGCCGAATTCAGGAATCCGTCGCTGAGCTATATTCCAAGAACCAGGCATGGCTGCGGCAAGATTGGCTTGGGCGAGACGGACCACCCAGCCAGACCGTCGCGCGCTCTAAGCGCCGGCGACGGCTCAAGCGAATAGGCCGAATTCACGCGGACTTTGCCCGAGCCAAGGCACGCCCTGTCGGTCGGAATCAGACCTCGTGGGGAACTCGCACATGCAGATCGCAACGGAGAGAAGTGATCAGGTCGAGGCCATTCGTGCTCTGCATGTTCAGGCGTTTGAAGGCGGAGCGGAAGCGCGTCTCGTCACACAATTGCGGAACTCTGGCGACGCAGTTATTTCACTTGTCGCCGAACTCAATGGTCATGTTGCGGGGCATATCCTTCTATCGCGTCTGAAGGCGCCGGTCCGTGCACTGGCTCTGGCCCCACTCGCCACTGCGCCCCAATTCCGGCTTAGAGGTGTCGCCCGCGCGCTCGTCTGCGATGCGCTCACTCGTGCCAACGACTGTGATGAAGGGCTGGTCTTCGTCCTCGGTGATCCCGCATTCTACGAGCGGTTTGGGTTCAGTCGTGACCTCGCAGCTCGATTTCCCTGCAGATACAGCGGCGCTCACTTCATGGCCGTTGCACTCGCAGCGCCGATAGCGGAACCATGCGAAGTGGTTTACGCAGACGCGTTCGCAGCCCTTGGGTGACGAGTTAGACGGGGCTGCGAGTCTCGATCATACGAAAAGTCGTTTTGATTCGGCGGACAGTTCCCGTGCGCGCCCTCATCACCACCGTTTCGGTCTCCGCGTTGCCATCGCGGAAATTAACGCCCGACAGCAGCGAGCCGTCGGTCACGCCCGTCGCTGAGAAAATGCAATCACTCGACGCCATCTCCTGCATCGTGAACTTCCGGCGAATATCGGGAATCCCCATTTTCTTGGCGCGCGCGATCTGAGCCTCACCCTCCGCACCCGCGTCAGGCATGAGCCGCCCTTGCATCTGACCGCCGATACAGCGCAGCGCGGCCGCCGCGAGAACACCTTCCGGCGCACCTCCCGATCCCACGTACATGTCGATACCCGTCTGGCGAGGGTCGGTTGTCCAGATAACACCAGCAATGTCGCCATCGCGTATCAAGCGAACGGACGCACCGGCTTCACGAACGGCCTTGAGTAGTTTCTCGTGGCGCGGCCGCCCAAGCATGCAGACTGTGATGTGCTCGACCGACACGCCCTTGGCTTTGGCAAGCTTGCGGATATTGTCGCCGGGTGACGCATCAAGATCGATCAGACCGTCGGGATAGCCCGGGCCGATCGCAATTTTATCCATGTACATATCGGGCGCATGGAGCAAACCGCCCCGCTCAGCAATCGCGATAACGGCCAGCGAATTGGGTTCGGCCTCCGCACAGATTGTCGTACCTTCGAGCGGGTCGACCGCGATATCGACCTCGGGTCCTTGTCCGGTTCCCAATTCCTCACCGATGTAAAGCATCGGCGCTTCGTCCATCTCGCCTTCGCCGATGACCACCTTGCCGCGGATGTTCACGCGCGCCAGCTCCTCGCGCATCGCCTTCACCGCCGCTGCGTCAGCAGATTTCTTGTCGCCCCGCCCGCGCCAGCGAGCCGACGCGATAGCCGCAGCCTCGGTCACCCGGGCGATCTCGATCGAAAGCACGCGGTCCAAGCCTGCGTGCACATCGATTGCGGATGGGTTGGTCGCCATATGAAACTCCAGATCGATTGCACCGGGTTGCACCAGCGCTAGTTTGCGCGCCTCTTAAGCACGAATCGCGCCATCGAGCCATATTGCGCCGCAACAGTACGGCGGGCTCGAGAACACGCAGAAATGTGTGGCTGTCGCCACTGCAGACACCCGCCTCACATTTCCTCGATACGGATCATCTGCGGCTTCTCTGCCACCTTCCCGTCAGCTTCGATCGCATCGAGCGCTTTGCGAATAGCCTCCTCGGTCGTGTCGTGCGTGACGACGACAATGGTCGCGAGGGTATTCGGCTGGCGGGCTACTTCCCCAGAGGAATGCTTCGTACGCCGTTGCACGATCGACTCGAGAGATACTTCCCGCTCGGCCATGCGTCGCGTAATGGCTGCCATGACACCCGGCCGGTCGTAGGCCGCAAAACGCACGTAGTACGCACCGGTATGCTGCCCGAGACGCGCCCGCTTGTAGGGCTTCAGCTTCGACGATGGCACACCAAACGGCGACAGCACGAAGCCGGCCGCAAGATCAACAATGTCCGATGCGACGGCCGACGCCGTTGGTTTTGCCCCGGCACCAGCGCCAACAAGCAATAGGTTCCCGGCAAAATCCGCGTCGATTGCTACCGCGTTGGTGACCCCCGCCACCTCGGCAATTGCCGTGTCCTTCTCAAGTAACGCTGGGTGCACCCGCTGTTCGATACCGCTGTCGGTCATCTGCGCGACGCCCAGCAATTTGATCCGGTAGCCGAGTTCGTCGGCAGCCTCTATGTCGGCCGCGGTGATCGTCTGAATGCCCTCGATGTGAATCTGGTCGTACGCAACGCGCGTCCCGAACGCGAGCGAGGTCAGTAGGGTCAACTTGTGCGCAGCATCGAACCCGCCGATGTCAAACGTCGGATCGGCTTCGGCATAACCTTTCGCCTGAGCTTCCTTGAGCGCTTCAGCGAACGGCAGCTTTTCTTCCTGCATCCGCGTTAGAATGTAGTTGCAGGTCCCGTTCAGGATCCCGTAGACGCGCCGCACTTGGTTGCCTGCGAGCGCTTCGCGCATCACCTTGATCGCAGGAATGCCACCCGCCACAGCGGCCTCAAAATTGAGAGCAACCGCGTTCTTCTCGGCAATTTTGGCGAGTTCGGTTCCATGCTTGGCCAACAAGGCCTTGTTCGCCGTGACGACGTGCTTCTTGGCGTTGAGAGCGGCCTCGACGGCCTTTTTGGCAGGACCATCTTCCCCGCCGATCAACTCGACGAAACAATCGATCGCCGGATCTTGCGCAAGCTTCACTGGGTCGTCCACCCATCGCACCGATGAAAGGTCGACACCCCGGTTCTTCGTTCTCGACCGAGCCGATACGGCCACTAACTTAATTGGCCGCCCGGCCGTGTCCGCCAAACGTGTGCGATGTGTCTCGATGAGGTGAAGAAGCCCCCCGCCAACCGTGCCGAGGCCTGCGATGCCAATTTTGAAAGGTTCGTTCATGAACAGGTCGAGCTTCATCGAGTTGTCGATCGAGGTATCCGCGCGCGGCACAATCCAACTCGAACGCCGCCATGCAAGCACCGCAAATCAAGTCGGGGAAATCAGTTGCCTGCGCCAATTAGCAGGATTTGCTCAATCTGGCAGGCAGAATCAGCTTGCACGAAAGGAACGAAACAGGATCGCGCAGATCCTTGATCACCCTTTTGTCGGTGCAGCCCCTCGCATGCGGCCCAAAGCCCAATAGGCAACCGGCCAGAGCAAAGCCGCTATGGTCATGGCGGCCAAGACCGCCGCAACCGGCCTGCTGAAGAACGGCCAAATGCTGCCGTCCGACTTGATCAGCGACGTAACGAAGCTTTGCTCCACCATTGTACCCATGACGATGCCGAGCACCATGGCGGCAACGGGGTAGCCGTTCTTCTCCATCACATAGCCTATGAGCCCGAACGTCGCGACAGTGACAACCGAGAACAGGTTGTTACCGATGGCGAACCCGCCGACAGCACACAACATTAAAATAACCGGCATGATGCTCCAGCGCGGCGCCCTGAGCACGTAGGACGCAACACGGATCATCATGATGCCAAGAGGGATCATGAGGAGATTAGCTGCGATGAAGATCATGTAGAGGGCATACATGCTCGACGCCTTTTCGGTGAAAAGTGTCGGTCCAGGATTGAGACCTTTCATGTAGAGCACCCCGATCGCGATCGCGGTGATGGTG
This sequence comes from Hyphomicrobiaceae bacterium, assembly GCA_033812735.1. GTDB lineage: Bacteria > Pseudomonadota > Alphaproteobacteria > Rhizobiales > Hyphomicrobiaceae > JABFRJ01. The sequence goes on from JAPXTA010000048.1 coordinate 12,808, forward strand.
TCACCTGGTATGCCGAAAAGCAGCGCCGGCACCCAAGCGGAGGCAACACTCGAATTATTTGCAGCGCCGGATTCGATCAGGCCTTCCGGGTGGCCTGTGCCAAATTTCTCAGGCGTCTTTGAGAAGCGCTTTGAGATCGCATAGCTCACCCAAGCGGCCATATCCGCGCCCGCGCCGGGCAGGACGCCGATGATAACGCCGACGATATTGCCGCGAATCTGCTGACGCGGATACTGCCGTGTCAAAGCCAGCTGCCCTTTCAGAATCGAGCCGTACTTGCGTTTCGGGAGCGGCGGTGGATCCGGCATTTGCATAGCGCGCATGACTTCTGACACCGCGAAGACGCCAACAAGCGCGGCAATGGCCTCGATCCCGCCGAGGAGGTCGGTCTGGCCAAACGTAAAACGGGGCGTCCCCGCCGGGTTCTCGATCCCGACGCACGATACCAGAAGACCGATCAACATCGACGCTATTGCCTTGATCGGCGATGAGCGAGCAACGAGCGTCGCACACATCAAGCCGAGAAAGGCCAGCCAGAAATATTCGAAGGTCGAAAAACGCAAAGCCATTTCGGCCAACGTCGGTGCAAGTACAAAAAGTGCGAGCGTGCCGACAATGCCGCCAAGCGCGCTGAACCATACACAAATGCCAAGAGCAGTTTCGGCCTGCCCCTTGCGCGTCATCGCGTACGCTTCGTCCGTATAGGCTGCAGAGGCAGGCGTGCCGGGAATACGAAGGAGTGCGCCGGGTATGTCACCGGAAAAGATTGCCATCGACGACGCGGAGATGATAGCCGCGACGGCTGCAATGGGTGAAAGGTAGAAGGTGACAGGAACCAACAAGGCGATCGCCATAGTAGCGGTCAAGCCAGGAAGCGCCCCGACCACAAGGCCGTAAAGTGATGAGAGGAAAACGACTAACAGTACATCTGGCTGCGCGACCAGCCGGAAGGCATCAATCAGAACAGTGACAGTGGACATACCAAGCCTCAGCCAAAACACATTCTAGACGGATGCGACCGCATTGATCACCACGGCGTGGGGATCAGCCCCGGCGGCAACGGCACGCGAAGAAGCTTGTAAAAGACCAGATGAACAAGAAACGGTGAGATAATTGCAAGGGCGAGAGCGTGCTTGAGTTTGCCTCCGAAGGCTAAGGCAGCGACCAAAATCATCACAAAAGCCGTTGCAATGAAACCAATCCGTTCGGAAGCGAGCACATAGAAGAAGACCAGCGCTGGAGGCAGGAGCGCAAGCATCCCCGACCAAATGCCGTTGCCCGTATGATCACCGGCACTATCGCTGTCTCGTGTAGAGATTTCAGCCTCGGCCTCTTCCTCCATAGCCGACCCGACGCCCATAGCGATGAGCGCGCCGCAAAGCATCAACCCCGTTCCGACGACCATTGGAAATACGCTTGGACCGACCTGTTGACCCGGCACTGGCGGCTGCAACGAGCCACCGTATGTCGCCACCGCGCCGAGCGCGACCAGAAAAAGGCCGGAGACCGTGTTTGAGAGTTTCATAGGCGCCGCCAAAACAGGCCGGCCGCTGCAATTGTCGCAACGGCCGGCAAGCAAACTTTGCAACGAGATGGGGCCGCCTGTCAGGCCTTTTTGGCAAGGCCTGCAGCTGTCATGGCAGCCTTCATCTTCGCATCACCCTCCGCCATGAACTTCGCAAATCCGTCGGCGTCGGCCCACTTCACGCCAAAGCCGCGCGCGCCCATGAAGTCGGTAAATTCCTTCGAAGCATTGATCTTCTTGAGCTCGGCCGTGAGCTTGTCGGCGATCTCCTTCGGCAACCCCTTAGGTGCTGCAATGCCGCGCCAAGCGCCGACAGAATAGTCGATGCCAGCAGCCTCCTTCAGCGTTGGCACGTCCTTGAACGCAGAATTGCGTTCCGAGGCCATCACAGCGAGCGACTTGACCTTGCCGGCATCGATCATCGCCTTTGCTTCCGGGACCGAACACGTCACGATATCGATACCGCCTGCCGCCAGATCCTGCACCGCAGGCGCAGCACCGTTTGAAGGCACCCAAGCAACATGGTCGGGCTTCAAGCCCATTGCTGTCAGCCAACCGACGAGTGCGAGATGCCAAATGCCGCCTTGTCCCGTTCCGGATGCCTTCAGTTTTCCTGCGGGCGCAGCCTTGATGGCGTCGGAAAGTTCCTTGACGTTCTTATAAGGGCTCGAGGCGTTGACCTGGATCCCCGGCGGATCCTCGTTCATCAGCGCAAGCGGCGTGTAGCTCGTAGGATTGAGTTCCGTCAGACCCTGATGGTGCATCATCGTGATCTCGACCGTAATCATGCCGAGCGTGTACCCGTCAGCAGCAGCGGTCGCGATCGCCGAATGGCCGACGACGCCCGACCCACCCGTTCGGTTCACCACATTGAACGGCTGACCGAGGCTCTTCTCGAGAAGCTGCGCAACGATACGAGCTGTCGCATCAGTGCCGCCACCGGCACCCCAAGGGCACACCATCGTGACCGGACGTGACGGCCATGCCTGTGCACTGGCACTATTGAGACCGAGGGTCGTCGCGACACCTGCGGCCGCACCTGCCGACACAATTTGCCGGCGCGTTAACTTGGTCATGCATTTCCTCCGGACGTCATTATTTCAGAGGGCACACCTGCCCGCCGTTATTGACTTGGAGGAAAGCTAGCCGCTGCATCGGCGAATGGCAAGGAAGGGCCGCAAGCCTAGCACACAACCTCACCCGGCCTTCTTGTCTCCGGCCGCCAGCACGTTGTGCAGGCTGCTCGATGATCCCGACATGAACTTCTTGATCCCGCGCGCCGCCTGGCGGATGCGGTGCTCGTTTTCTACGATGGCGATCCGCACATGCTCATCGCCATACTCGCCAAAACCAATACCCGGCGCGACCGCGACATCGGCCTTCTCAACCAGCAGCTTGGCGAACTCGATACTACCGAGCGATTTGTACTGCTCCGGAATCGGCACCCACGCAAACATGGACGCTTGCGGCGGCGAGAACTCCCAGCCGGCATTGCCGAAGCTTTCAACGAGGACATCGCGGCGTTTGCGATACGTCGCCCGCATATCCTCGATGCAATCTGTCGGGCCATTGAGCGCGGCCGTCGCGGCAACTTGAACGGGAGTGAACGCACCATAGTCGAGATAGGATTTCACACGCGCAAGTGCGGATAGAAGGCGCTCGTTTCCGACGGCAAAACCCATGCGCCAGCCAGCCATCGAGAACGTTTTCGACATCGACGTAAACTCGACTGCGCACTCCAGAGCGCCGGGCACCTGCAGCACCGACGGCGGCGGGATCGCGTCGTCGAAGTACACCTCGGCATAAGCGAGGTCGGATAGGATGATCAGATCGTGCTTTCGCGCGAACTGAACGAGTTCAGTGTAGAAATCGAGATCGGCAACGTATGCCGTAGGGTTTGACGGATAGCAGACGACGACGGCGATCGGCTTGGGGATCGAGTGCTTTACAGCGCGTTCGAGAGCCGGGAAAAACGCCGGCGTCGGTTCCGCCGGGACAGAGCGGATCACGCCGCCCGCCATGAGAAAACCGAACGCATGGATCGGATAGCTCGGGTTCGGCACGATGACGACATCGCCGGGAGCCGTAATGGCCTGCGCCATATTCGCGAAGCCTTCCTTGGAGCCGAGCGTTGCGACAACCTGGGTCTCTGGCTTCAGCTTCACCCCAAAGCGGCGCTCGTAGTATGCCGCCTGCGCCCTGAGCAGCCCCGGAATACCCTTCGAGGTCGAATAACGGTCCGTGCGCGGCTTGCCGATCGTTTCAGCGAGCTTGTCGAGCACGTGCTTAGGTGCCGGCAAATCAGGGTTGCCCATACCCAGATCGACGATATCTGCACCACGCGCTCGCGCAGCCGCCTTGATGCGGTTCACTTCCGCAAACACGTAGGGGGGAAGGCGCTTGATGCGGTAAAAATCTTCGATCACGGCGGAATCTTTCAGGATCGGCAGGGGAACATTGGCCGACCTCACAGCCGACAATGCAGTCTTTAACTGATCCGAAAGCTTGGTCAAATCACGACCAAAGGCCTTATTGGCGACCCGCCTTAAGCCGTTCTTGAAGGCTCGGCGCTAGGCTCCGTGTCCGAGGGTCGAGAGCCCCTACGCCGCTGTTTTACGTGTCACCCTTTTCGGACCGCCAATGCACAACGCTGCCGACAGACCGAACCGACTGGACGGCCTGGACGGCCTGCGTGGCATCGCCATCCTGCTTGTGATTATTTGGCACTACTTCATCGACTTGCCTGTCACGGGATCGCAGGTGCAGGTGCTCGCCGTCGTGCTGTTGTCATGGACGTGGGCAGGCGTCGATTTGTTCTTCGTACTTTCAGGCTTCCTGATTGCGCGCAATCTCTTGATGGCGCCGCCCTCCCGCGTCCTCGTCGTGACGTTCTATGTCCGCCGCCTGGCGCGTCTGGTGCCGCTGTACATCGTCGTCCTATTCGGGTTCGTCGTTGCTCGGTCGATTTATGCAGACAGCCATGCTGCCAACATCGGCCGTTTGCTCGGTAAGGAAGCCGCAGGCCTGACGATCGACTACCAGCTCTTCCTGCAGAACATCGGCATCGCGATGCGAGGACTTTGGCCCGGCCAATGGCTCGCACCGACGTGGTCGCTGGCGGTCGAAGTTCAGTTCTACCTCGTTGCCCCGATTGTCCTGCTGCTCGCACCCCGCCGCAGTTTACCCGCGGTACTTTTAACGATTGCCGCGGGCGCGCTGATGCTACGATGCGCAATCCTTCTCGCGACGGGGGTGACCATGCCGGCCCACCTTCTATTCCCTTGCCGGGCGGACGCATTCGCACTCGGCGCACTCGTAGCGCACCTTTCGCTCGACGCCCGCTACCAAGCGCGCCTCGCCGCGACCGCCACTTTGGCACGGCGCTATAGTTGGTTCGGATTGCTAGTCCTGCTGTCGTCGGGAACCTTTGGCTTCGTGCTCTACGCACCCGAAACGGCGACGATCGGTTACTCGATGCTTGCCCTTATAGCAGCAGCAATGCTCTTGATTGCACTCTACTCGCCGATGGGCTGGTGGCACGAAATCTTGACAACGCCAGTGCTTCGCTTTTTTGGCACTCACTCGTTTGGGATCTACCTTCTGCACCAACCGGTACGTGGCCTTCTCGCCATCGCGCTCGCCGAACCAGGCTACGTGACAGCCACAAGTCCGTCCCTATCCTTGCTGGCCCTGGCGGTGACAATGGTACTGGCCGCGCTGTCCTGGCATTGGCTGGAGGTGCCGATCATCGACATGAGTCGGCGCAAGCCAATTCCAACACCTCCCGGCCACCCGAACGCTCCCTACTCCGAAAAAATGCCTTCAAGCCGCGGCTGACGCCTCTTCCAGGACCGCAACTTCGACCATGGGCGCCAGCACACGCTCCAGCGACTTGCGCATGAACGTCACTGGCAGCGCATCGACTGAGGCATAGAGCGTGCTCACGCCATGCGAGGCAATGTCATATCCGAGGCGTTGACAGAAGCCTGCAGCATTCGGCGTCGCACGAATTGCAAACCGCGAATAGCCCGACTGAGCCGCGCGCGACTCGACATCCGCCACGAGACGCTTGCCGACACCACACCCCGCGAACATCGGATCCACGAAGATCCAACCGATCCGTGCGATAGACCCGCTGTCATCCCCAGCTGACCAGCCGGCTGTCGCCACGATCTGGCCTGCAATAACGCCAACGAACAACTCACGCGACATCAACTCCGTCGCGTAGGCCGGCGACCGCATATACGCGAGCACCGCATTCGCTTCATCTTCTGACAGGTAGGACGCCACGCTGCGCTCGAAAGCGCGGGTGTGGACGTAGCGGATCGTCGAAAAGTCGTCGACCGTAGCCTGACGAATACTCAGAGCGGGGGCGAGCCCCGGCTCTTCCTTTACGGCAGCATGAAAAGACATGACGCTCACCCTACGCAACAACAACCAACCGATGGAGGAGAATGTGCGAGGCGCTAGTTACGGGCGTAAGAGCACCGTATGAGTTATCCACAAGATTGCTGAGTTATCCCCAGACACGGCCAAGCTGAGAGCCGTCGATGATAGTTTCAAGGCTGCTTCGGAAGCCTGGCTCCGGCCGCCGGCGCCGCAAGTGGCGCTTCGGCCTTCTTCTCTCCGGCGCCGGGCGTAAACTCGGCTTCCTTGCAAGAGCAGCCGGAAACAAATTCCTTTCGATAGCGGAAGGCCGTCTTCAGCTGAGTATACGTAGATTGCGATTTTGCCGAAACAGCCTGCTCCATGCCACCACCGGGGTTCTGGTGATAGTAAAGCTCGACCGGAGCGGCGCAACGCGACTGGCAAGTCTCCGCGTCGCGTTGAAAGTGATTTGGCAGCGTAGAGAAGCTGACAGGGAAGTAATACCCGTCGCAGAGACGGACACAGACCGTCCGGTAAGTGGCGAACGGCAGTGTACCGAACTGGTTCGACCCGCGCGGGCCACTGTCTTCTTCAGTGCTCCAGATACCCCCCGATTGGGAATCCAAACGCCGGGCCTCCTGCACGTACTGCTGACCGCAGCCATTGCGCGCTAGTTCGCGAACGATATCGTCTCGGTAGCGCTGATCGCCGGATCCCGTGATCTGCTGCCGCTGTGCGTCCAACTCGGACATCCGGCGACGCAGCGATTCAACCTGTCCCGATGCACTGCGGCATTCCGGAGTGTTGCGCAGCGTTTTGGTAAACAGGAAATACTCGTAGCAATCGCCTCTCTCGACGCGCGACTGCGCCTGCGCGATCTGTCGCTCAATCTGGCGCATTTCTTGATCGATCTTTGGCAATGAGTCACGCGGTGATCCAGCGCCGCGCTGCGTCTCCGCGACCAACCGCTGTTCAAGTTGCAAGCAGATGTTGCCGCCATTCCCCGGCCGAGCCATCTGACCTGCCGGAGGCGCACCAAACACGCCGCCGGACTGACCGGGCGGCGGTGGCGGAGGGGCACGATAGACCGGCTCTCTCGGACGCGGCGGCTCCGTTTGCGACGCCCAAGGCCACCAACCCTGCGCACTCGCATCGCCAGCCATGGTGGCAACAAGCGCCGCAGTGGCGACAACCGCCGCTGCCAGTGAAGCAACCGGCGCAGCCGTCCGCTTTGCTTGATCCGAGCGCTCTGTGGCGCGCCACAACATCCGCAGTTCCTGTTCCAAGCCAGTCGGGTCGCAGAACGCTTCACCTCGAAGTCGAGTCACAAGTTACATTGTGCTCGAGACTTTCCGCTTCCGCGAACGCCATAACCCAGTCTCTTTACCAGATGGATCGCGTAGAGTGCCAATGAAGCACAAATGGGGCAGTCCCCTTGTGCACAGCAAGAATGCAGCACAATGTGTGGCAGGAATGGCGCACAGCGTCGGCAACCAACCTACGGACTGAAAAATGCCCCTAGACCCGGCAGCAATTGCAGAAGGCGCTGAACGATTGGCCGAGGCACGGCGAGCGACCAAGGCGCTGGCAGCCTTGCCGGAAAGTTGCCGCCCCAGCACCAAGTCCGAGGGGTATGCGATCCAGGACGCCTTCCGCGCCCTTTGGGGTGATCGAGTTGTCGGTTGGAAAATCGGCGCAACTGCCAAACCAGTGCAGGAAAAATTCGGCACCGATGAACCGTTCGCCGGACCGTTCTTCGCTAAAAACACCCTTACCTCGCCGGGTCGCACTCCGGCGACCGCATATGTACACCGCGCCATAGAAAGCGAGTTCGCCTTCCGCTTCGGATCGACAATGCCTCCCCGAACCGCTCCTTACACGCGGCAGGAAATCCTGGCGTCGATCGACGCCCTCGTGCCGGCCATCGAGATCGTGGGACCACGCTTTAATGATCTTCTGTTCGGACGCGCGCCAACGGCGATCGCCGATTGTGCCGTCAATGCCGGCTTCGTCGTCGGCACGCCAGTCATACAATGGCGCGAAATCGATCTCGTTACACACCCCGTCCGGCTGCACGTCGATGGCAGATTAGCAGCCGAAGGTACCGGTGCCGCAGTTCTGGGCGATCCCCTCGTCGTTCTCGATTGGGCCGTAGACCATCTGTGCCGGCGCGGCATCGCCATCGAAGCTGGCCAACTCATATCGACCGGCACGACGACGGGGATCGTCCATCTCGAACCAGGCCAGACCGCTGTCGCGGATTTCGGCGTACTGGGCCAAGTCGCCATCACGATGACTGCATAGGCATCAGTGCTTCTCAGACATTGCCGCCGCATCCGGCAACCGCCTCCGCGCTTCCCGCTGCCGTCGATGCTCGCGCGCATATTCCTGAAGCTCCGAAACGCCGAACATCAAGAGAAGCAAGCCGCAGATCACCTCGGCCGAGGCGATAACCCGCGCAGCATTACTCGCAGGGACAATGTCACCATATCCAACTGTGCTCAATGTCGTGATCGAGAAGTGCACGGCTTCGGGGAACGTGATCGCACGAGTTTCGCCGACGACCCTGAAATGCGCCTGGCCGCCGTGCCTCGCCATCAGCATGTAAAGCGAGGCGAAGATGATCACCATCATGGCGTAGCAGGTAAGAAATGCAAATGCCGGAATTGCAAGGCGGGCCATGCGGCGGAAGAATTCCTCGAACAGCAATCCAGCATCGAGGAGAAACGTTGCAATATCGCGAGCCAGAACCAACACAATGAACGCGATGATCCCCATGGCACCCAAGTACGCAACCTCGTTATTGACGACAGATTCCGCATAAACTGACAGCAGCAGGGCGCCCCCTCCGACAGAGAACACCGGCACAAGCCACTTCAACGCCTGGAATATCGACTTCGTATCTCTCAAGTGCGGCGCATCCAGCACAGCGGTGACCTCATCGCGCCAATACCAGCACCCCGCGAGAAACGCCGAAGGCGGCAATAGAAAGCCGACCCCCACAATATCGGGCCCGATCCGCCCGAACAGCTCATCGACAAAAAAGGCAAAGACGGCGACATAGACCGCGATGAGGTTGATCATCGTCAGCGCCAGTAATCGACCCTTCGGGAACAGCCGGAGGACGATGAGAGCAGCGACACACGCCGAACCGACTACGGCGAAGAACCTTAGATCTGGCTTCCCGGCCACCGCAATCGCAACAAGAGCAGTTACCGCCAGCGACAAAGCAAAAGCTGGGATCGTCTGCCAGCCCAAAGGCGCAGACGCCAGACTGCCACCGTCTGGCCCAGATGGCGACGAGAGGGAAGCACGGCTGTCGTCGCTAAGGGACATCCGAACGTTACTCCGCGATCGATTTCAAGTAGGCGATAATGGCATTCACGTCTGGCGGCTCAAACACGAAGCGTGGCATATCCGAATGGCCGGTGACGATGCCCTCGGCCAGCGCCTCCGCAAGCGACTCGATCGGATAGCGCCGGTTGAGATTGCGAAATGGCGGCGCCTTGTCCTGCGAACTCGCGCCAGTCTTCCCGATCGCATGACATCGGGCGCAATTTGCCTCCATCAGCACGCGCCCCCGTTCGACCGCCGAAGGAACCTGAGCACCAGCTACCCCGGCAAAACTCATCATGATCACGATCGATACTAGATAGCGCACCGCGAACGCCATTCACGACCTCCATGTGTTAAGCCGCCTAACCCAAAGCGCATTTGCACCAAGTTCGATTTGATCTGACGCAGGTCCCACGGGGCCCCATGCGTCGCCGAGATCGATCAGACCCATCGAAGCAGGCATCCCGCAGGCAGCGTCCGTGCGAATGCACCGTCTGGCAGGCGCACCAGCATCTCGAAAAAGCTGTCGCGCTTCGCCGCGCTGAACCGCGACAAAGTCTCGCAAATTACGCCCTCGCGATTGGACCGACCTACTCGGGTCCAATAGCGCCCTTGCGATCGACGATCATCCTGTACTGCGCCGGCTCGCGATGACGAGCGAAATTGAATGTGCTTGCCTTGTAGCTTTTGCCGATGTCGAGATCGCAGCGCGCGAGCACGAGTTCGTCGTCCTGCGTCAGTGCCTGTGCGATGACCTCGCCAGTCGGGGCGATGATCGAAGAGTTGCCGATCATCTCGCAGCCCTCCTCGACGCCGCATTTGGCGACGCCGACGACCCACGTCGCATTTGCATATGCGCCACCCTGCATGCAGAGCTGATTGTGGAACTCACTGAGCCGGTCGTGATCGGGAGCGGGAGGATTGTGGCGCGGCGTGTTGTAGCCGAGCAAGACCATCTCCACGTCCTGCAGGCCCATCACGCGATACGTCTCGGGCCAACGCCGATCGTTACATATCGCCATGCCTAGATTGGCGCCCATCGACCTCCAAACGCCCCAGCCGAGATCGCCAACCTCGAAGTAGCGCTTCTCCAAATGTTGAAATGCGCGCCACGGTTCGTGCTCGGCATGCCCAGGCAGATGAATTTTGCGGTATTTACCGGCGATCTTTCCAGCCTTGTCGACAATGATTGATGTATTGAACCGGTGCACACGCGACCCGCGCCGCTCCATCTCGGCATAACCAAGATACATACCCATCCCGGCGGACTTGATCGCATCGAAAAGAGGAGCCGTTTCGTTCGACGGCATCTCCTGCTCGAAAAAGCTGTCGATTTCCGCCTGATCTGCCATGTACCAGCGCGGAAAGAATGTTGTGAGCGCGAGTTCAGGAAAGACGATCAAATCAGCCTTGTGACTGGCGGCTGCCTTGATCAAATCAAGCATACGTCCAACGACCTTACGGCGGTCGTCGGCACGCTGGATAGGGCCGAGCTGTGCTGCAGCAACGGTAAGGATACGGCTCATGACGGGTGGCCTTCGTTAGCTCAATTCCAGGGATCGCCAGCAATCAAACGGTCGGCAACCAATTGCGCCGCCGTATCGAGCAGCTTTTCGCCTTTCTCGGGCGTAGCTTTGCGAGCGTCGCCAATCACGCCTGTCGGCGTCAGCTCGGTAAAAGACTTCCAAGTGTGGATTGAACGCGCGAGCGCCGCACCTGCCGTCATATCGGGTCCGACGGCGTCCTTGATCTTCTCGTGCCGAACGCAATCGGGTGCCGCGACCATCATCATCGCTGTCTCGGCCTCACAGGCGTGCATCACTTGCTTCTGGTCTTCGAGTATCGCTGCATAAGCACCAGTCTCGTGCGCAATGGAGTAGAGCGTCGTCGTCGCGATGGGAACGCCAACCTCCTTGCTGAGATCCACGGTAAGTGCATTGAGCGCAGCCATATTCCCACCGTGACTGTTGACCAGCAGGATCTTCTTGAACCCGGCCCGCAAGATCGACTGGCAGAGCTCGCGAAGAACCGCGTGCCAGACGGGCAAGGACAACGTGAACGTACCGCCGAACGCTACGTGGTGTTCGGCAAGCCCCATCCACACGGGCGGCGCGACGATGCAAGGTCGCTTCCTCGAGACTTTTTCCGCAATACGCCGGCAGCCCTCCGCTCCAAGGAACATATCGACGCCCGTTGCCAAGTGCGGTCCATGCTGTTCGGTCGAAGCGACCGGCAACAGCACAATGGCGTCACGTGCCGCTAGCGCCTTGAGCTCAGCGGCAGTGAGCCGGTTCCAAATGACTTCAATACTGTCAATGAGGGATGCTGCCATGGTCTGTCTCCATCAGGATGGAGCGAGCCTAAGCGTGACGATCGCCGCCTGCAACCGCATACGGCAGCGATGCTAGTGACAGTCAGCCAACCGCTTGCCGGCTACCGACTCTGTTGAACATGTCCCAGAAGAGGAACGGTGCGCCGGAAAGTAGCACTTTCACGTAGCGCGGATCTTGGTAGTCACCGTTGAGAGAAACCCGCGGCAATGCTGTAAGCGCCTCACCGTGGACAGACCGCACCAAGCCCTTCCGTGTGGTGACAGCAGTGGAAAGCCCAAGTTCGCGAGTCATCGCAAACTCCCGCGGTCCGGCGGCAGTCTCATCCCCAAATGGATAGGCAAAGTGACGGCACGGACGGCCAAGCTCCCGCTCGATCCGCGCAATGCCCTCAGCGATCTCCGAGCGCGCCTCAGCATCGGAAAGCTTGGCGAGCGAAAAGTGGCGCCGCGTATGGCCGCCGATCGTCACCAACGGATCAGCAGCAAGTGTGCGAAGCTCATCCCAGGTCATAATAAGATCCCGGCAAAGACTGGTCGCATCGTAGCCGGCTTCCCTGCAGACATCGGCGACGGTCGCACGGGCTGTCCGCTCGTCCACGCGGCGGAGCCACCAATAGATGGTGTTGTACGCATCTTCTTTGCGCTCGCACGTCGACAGATCGAAAACGCGAAGTGCACCGTCCATGCGCAACTCGAGCCGCTGCAGGCGCACAAGCGCGTGCTCAAGCGACAACCACCAAAGCTCTCCGGCGCCATCGAGATAGTCGGTCGGCGCGTAAACCGTGAAAGGGATCCCGTAACGCTTGAACACCGGATAGGCGTGCGCAAGATTGTCTCGATAGGCATCATCCAGCGTGAAGCAGACGAATGGTCTGCGAAGATCGCCGTCGCGCAGCTTCTCACTCAGCTCATCGATCGATAGAATTTCGAATCCGGCTTCGATGACCTGACGAATGGTCTGATCCAGGAATTCGGGTGTTACTTGCAGGATGCGGTTTGGTGAAAAACCCTTCGCCTCGCTCGGCAGAACCTGATGCAGCATCAAGATCGCGCCGGCACCCTTGACCAGAGGCGACAACAGTCCATCCGCCCCCGTGTAATACATCGCGGAGAGCGCAGTTCTCAGAAGTTGTGTCGATCGGCGGCTCATACGCTTACGAATCTAGCTTCCACGACAACGCGCAATCTCGACGTCGGATTGCGTAGAAAGATGCTCATGCAAAAAGCGTGCGCACTCCAGTCATTCCCAGGATTGACGTTAAAGGCCACCGAGAGGCTCGCGTGCATTGCCGCTGTTAACGAAACTTACGGCCCCGCCGATGGGCAATCGGCGGGGCCGCGGCGCGCGGTCAGGAGAGAGAAAACCGACCACTGGTGAGGCGAGCAAATATTGTGACGGCTAGGCGTGAGCCTCTGCGACCGGTTTGCGAACCGGGCCGGAACGGCGCGGCGGAGGTGGCGTGGCACGCTCAAGTCTGACGATTTCCATGTCTGCAACGTCAAAACCGAGAAAGCCCTTGGCCGCAACCGGCACGCCGCCGCGGCGAGCCTCTGAAACAGAGATACCGGTATCGAAGCGACCCTGCACCGCTTGGAACAGGTTTCGGGCAGCATCGTACGCTCCATAGACCACGATGAAATCGTAGGCTTCGTCGAGCGCATCGAGCACAAGGTTGGCACGGTCGGCGTCGAATAGGACAGCCGTATCGGTCGCGGGCTCTCCGGCCGGGATGAAGTTTGCCTCACTATCGGCCAAGCGCTGGATCACATCCTCGAAAGACGCGTCTCCTTGAATAAGCTCTGTAATGCCGGGCCCCCGTGTGCCGCCGACGAGATCAGCAAGTGTTGAGGCGCCTGCCGACCAATCGACCAAGGCAACCTGCTTGCCGCCAGCGCTGAGAGCCTTGGCAATCGAAACCGCTTCGGCAGCCGCATCGACGACCATGGTATCCCCCGACACCAGCATGCGGAACCCAGGTTGGCCATCGGTGCGGTCAAGAAGCATCTTGGCGGCAGCGGCGACCGTCAAAGGTTGTACCGTATCGGCCGCGGTCACGGCCGGCATATCCAACGTCGGCGCGGCGGTGAGCCTTGCTGATGCGGCGACCGGCTGCGGTTCGCTCATAGCGGGTTCAGTCGACTGGAGCTTGATCCGGTCATTGCCTGAAGAGCCGCCCGAGCTGCCGCGCGGACCCGAAACGATCTCACGCGTCACCGTCCAGGCGAGCCCGATCATGAGCGTTGCCAAAGCCATCAGCGGACCAAAGAATGCGGGCTTGGGGAACACTTTTTCGGGATTCGCGATAGCACGCTGGATGATCTCGACACCGACGCGAGCCGACGGAGCGTTACCCTTGGAAAGCGCTTCGTTAAAAGCTTTCTCAATACGCTCGAGCTCCGCACGCTTGTTCTTGGCCGCCTCTTCGAGCGCTTTGAGCTGCGCCTCCTGCGGTGCCTTCGTGACACTCATACGCTTCGCGGCATCGATGCGTTTGACGACCCCGTCCTCACGCTCCTTGGCAATCTTTGCGTCGCGCTCCAAGCCGTCGACCACTTTGCGCGTCTCGTCCTTGATCTGGCGGTTGAGAGCCGCAAGGTCTCCCTGAACCTGACGCATCCGCGGATGAGCGGGCATCAGAGTAGCAGCAAGCTCTGAGACCTGGCGTTCGAGCCGCACCCGCTGTTCCGATAGACGCGGAATGAGCTGCGACTTCTGAACATCCGGATTAGCCTCGGCCGTTCCTGCATTCATCTGCTCACGTGCCGTGCGGGCGCGCGACTCAGCTTCAAGACGTGCCGTCGACACCTTCGTCAACTCGGCGGTAAGCTCGCCAAGGATCTGCGCGGCCTGCGGCGCCGCCTGAATACCGACATTGAACTGATCGGAATCGGCGCGAAACTTCGCAACCTGAGATTCAGCCGCCGCCAGTTCTTCCCGCACGCGCTTCACTTGCGGTTCTAGACGCTTGGCTTCCTCGTCGTTCGTCTCGAGGGTCCGCGCCGTAAGGCTCTCCTTGTAGAGCTCCGCGAGACGGTTAGCGGCGTTAGCGGAAAATGCCGGATCGGACGACGTGAACTCGAGATTGATCGCCCGGGTTTCGCGGCCCTGGCCCACCTTCAGAGAGCCGAAATATGCTTGAAGCACGCGGTCTTCATCTGACTGGCCAGACTTGGGCTTGTCGAGCCCGATCGTGCGCAGAACGCGTGTGAAGAGATCAGGAGCCGGCAGCGCGTTATTGAATTCCGGATTCTCGGCGAGCCGGAACTCCTTGCTCATGCGCTGCATGAGGTCTGTCGATTTCAACGCCGTGACGTGCGTCGCGACAGCTGCCGGATCGTACTTTTCCGTCGACATCGTATTGGGATCGGTAGAAACGACCTGAAGCACGGCCTGGGAGGCATATTTCGGAAGCATCGTCATCATGACGCCGGTGGTGCCGGCTCCGGCTATAAGCGCGACGAGGAGCGTTTTCGGCAATGAGCGGCGCAGTGCGCCAGCCAGCGATCCAAGATCGATATCGTCTGCAGCGTTGGCGTTGTCTTTGGCCATGGATGTCGCTCTGTTCTACGGGTGCCGGCATTTCTTCTTGTGCCGGATTAGAACGCATGGGGGTTGCTTTTTGCTTAAGCGTCCAAAAACGAATCACGCGCCAAAGGTTTGTTAACTGAATTGATCGTACAAACGGGCATCGACAGCGTAATGCAAGGATCGGTGCCAATGTTTCGGCGGCTTTTTGCGGGAAGTCTCATGCTCCCGTTCGTCCTGACGGGATGTGCCCATCACGACGATACTTTTGCGACCCATGGCTCGGTCGGATTCGGCCAAACCATAGTTGTCGAGGAAGGTGCGGCTGAGGGCACCACGACACCGGTACCGGTTGCATGGGGAACGACCGAAGTCATCGGCCATATCCACGGACCGAGGGCGGTTGCGGCGGAAGACGGCCCCTATCTGCTCGACAGCGGCGACAAACTGCGGGTTTTCGTCTACGGCCAGCCGAGCCTTTCGCGCCTTTACACCGTCGACCACGAAGGCCGCATATCCGTACCTCTGATCGGCCACGTGCATGCTCGTGGGAACACCACGGCTGGGCTTGAAAAGGTCATCCGGTCGCGCCTTGGCGCTCAATACGTCAAAGACCCCCACGTAACCGTCGACATTCAACAAAACCGTCCGTTCTTCATCCTGGGTGAAGTCCGTTCCGCCGGTCAATATCCGTACGTTTCCGGCATGACCATTCAGTCTGCCATCGCCATCGCCGGCGGCTTCAGCGAGCGCGCGAATGAACGGAAATTTCAGATCACGCGCCGTATAAACGGGCTTGTAGAGAAGTTGGAAGTCCCCGCCGACTACGTCGTGCTGCCGGGTGACACCATCCAAGTTAACGAGCGCTGGTTCTAACAAAGCGCTCTCAAGGGATAGGCCCCGCAGGTGCGCGTGAAGACTCGGTTTCGCATCCTTCATTGCCTGCGCGCGCCTGTCGGCGGCTTGTTCCGCCACGTCTGCGACCTCGCGACCGCGCAGTCCGCGCTCGGTCACGAGGTTGCCGTCGTTTGTGCGGCATCCGGCGATCCGTTGACGAACGAGCGACTTGAGGCCTTGTCGGCGAGACTTGCACTCGGCGTGCATCGCATTTCCATGGGCCGCGAAATCGGCCTCGGCGATATTCTCGCAACGCAAGCCGTCAAAAGGCTGGCCAGTTCACTCGGCGTCGACGTGTTGCATGGCCACGGAGCCAAAGGCGGCGCCTATGCTCGCCTTGCTGCGCATAGGTTGGCCGAACGCATTGGTAAATCGTCCCGGCCAATCGCGGTGTACACGCCCCATGGCGGCAGCCTCCATTACGCGCCAGACACCTTGAAGGGCAGGGTCTACATGGCGCTCGAACGCCGCTTGTGCGGTTGGACCGACGCCGTCATCTTCGAAAGCAAATACTCTTTCGATAAGTTCCGTGATCAAGTCGGATTGACCCCGTCCTTGGCCCGGATCGTACCAAATGGCGTGCTTCCCGCGGAATTCACCGCGGTCACCAAGGCAGAGGCGCCCAGCACTTACCTTTTCATTGGAGAACTCCGCCGGTTGAAAGGCGTCGACCTCCTCTTGGAAGCATTCGCTATCGTGAGTTCTCGCCAACCCGCGACGCTGACCATCGTCGGCGCAGGCCCAGACGCTGACGCCTTCCACCGGCAGGCGAACGCACTCGGCATCAGCGATAAAGTTAATTTCGCCGGTCCCATGCCCGCACGCCAGGCCTTTGCATTGGGTGAAGTGCTTGTCATGCCATCGCGAGCAGAGAGTTTTCCCTACATCGTGCTGGAGGCAGCAGCAGCGGCCGTTCCGCTGATTGCGACAAGAGTGGGCGGCATTCCCGAGATCACCCTGGGAACCGATACAGCGCTGATTGAGCCGGAAAACGTGCCAGCTCTCGCGGCCGCAATGTTCGACGCTCTGGAAGCCCCTGAAGCATGGAAAGCCCGGGCTCATACACTCCAGGAACGCGTCCGCGGAACTTTCAGTGTCGGAGCCATGACTGAAGCCGTCTTGTATACCTATGACGCCGCCGCCCAGCGCAGGGTCGGCGAGCGCAAAATTCTGAGCGCCTGACGGCCGCGACGTTAACGCAAGTTAACTGGCACGCTCCCTGCTTGAAGCCGGACCGTAATCCCACTTACGGACCGAAGCCTTCGCAATGACAGATACCGCTCACGCCCACGGGACCGTCCGCACACGTGGCATCGCCCGATCGGCAACGCTCGCTGACCGTCCACTGCCGCGTTTGTCCGACTTACGCTTCGCCGGAGTCCGGCCAACCATTGCCCCGGAGATGTTCAGCGGCCTGGTACGCATCGCTGAAGTCGCGACAGCCAGCGCGACGGGCTTCCTCATTGCTTCGGTCTATGTGGCTCAGGCCGACTTTGCCAAGGATTGGCAGTATCTCACGACGCCCCTTCTGACCGGGCTCACCATGCTCGGCATCTATCAATGGCTGGGCCTCTATTCGGTGGCCGCCTACTCGTCCCTTGCGAGCCAGCTAGTCCGCCTCTGCCTCGGTTGGACAGCTTCCATTGTCACGCTCGTCGCCGGCATCTTTTTCCTAAAGGCGGGCGACGAATTCTCACGTGTCTGGCTGGCGCTCTGGTACGTCCTGGGTTTCGCCACGATCATTGCCTTACGCCTCTACATACAGGCCATCTCTCGCCGCGCCATCGCCGAGGGGCGCCTCGCCCGCCGCGCGGTGATCTATGGCGGAGGCGAGCCCTGCCGGCGCCTGCTCGACGCACTTGAAGCCGACGACACGAGCGATCTGCGCATCTGCGGCATCTTCGACGAGCGCTTCGACGACCGCCGCGAGGTCGAAGTCGCCGGCTACCCCGTTCTCGGCGACACCGAAGCGCTCGTAGATTTCTGCCGCCGCAACCGTGTCGACATGGTGATCGTCGCACTCCCGCTCGCCGCCGAAGCCCGTGTTGCGCGTCTTAAGGAATATTTCCGGGTGCTCCCCGCCGACATCCGCATGGCCGCAAACGCATCCGAACTCCGCCTCTCCCCGCACGCCTACTCGTATGTCGGCGAAGTGCCGATGATCGATCTTTCAGATCGCCCGATCTCGACTTGGGGAACAATCGCGAAGTCCATCTTCGACAAGACGATCGCGTCCATGGCGCTCCTCGCACTCGCACCATTGATGGCCGTGGTGGCGCTCGCCGTGAAGTTGGAAAGCAAAGGTCCGGTTTTCTTCCGTCAGAAGCGATACGGTTTCAACAACGAGCTGATCGAGGTTTTGAAGTTCCGCTCGATGTACACCGAGATGACCGATGCGAACGCCAGCCGCCTTGTAACGCGCGACGATCCGCGTGTGACCCGAGTGGGCCGATTGATACGCAAAACCAGTCTCGACGAGTTGCCGCAGCTTTTCAACGTGCTGGGCGGAACACTCTCCCTCGTCGGCCCGCGCCCGCACGCAGTCCAAGCCAAAGCCGCAGACAAGCTCTATCCCGATGTCGTCGACGGCTACTTCGCGCGCCACAAGGTCAAACCCGGCATCACCGGCTGGGCCCAGATCCACGGCTGGCGCGGCGAAACCGACACACCGGAGAAGATCCAAAAGCGCGTCGAGCATGATCTTTACTATATCGACAACTGGTCCCTGCTGCTGGACGTCTACATTCTCGCCAAGACCCCCGCTTCGCTCCTGAAGACGAACAACGCCTACTGAACAGGAGAGGCAGCACTTCGATCAATCCGCTCCGTAACCCACGGCGGTTTCACGGCCTGGAACTTGCTTGGCCAATCCCTATGAACGCCATCGCCGCAGAAACAACGCCTGGAGTTCTGGTCCGCCGCCCCGGACCGGTCAATCGTCTTGCGCTCGCTGGCGTTTGGTTCACGTTCGCACTCTCCGCCGTGGTGTTTACTGAACCCGC
>JAPXTA010000049.1:0-31721 GCA_033812735.1 Hyphomicrobiaceae bacterium
CCGAACGGCTCCGGCCAGTCGATCGGCAACAGGAGGCCGAGCGCGCCGCTCAGGAAGTCCGACTTCTCGTGATCGCTGATCTCGCCGATGAATTCGACGCTCAGGCTCGTGGAATCGAGATCGTCAAAACCTATGCCGATGCCGGGAAGAGCGGGCTCAAGATAGAGGGGCGCGACGCGCTCCAGCAGCTCATTGAGGACGTAAAATCCGGCAGCGCCGATTTCACTCTGGTGCTCGTCTATGACATTAGCCGTTGGGGGCGATTCCAGGATGCCGACGAGAGCGCCTACTATGAATATCTCTGCCGACGCGCTGGCATCGCCGTGGAGTATTGCGCCGAGCAATTCGACAACGACGGCAGCCCGATCTCCACCATCGTCAAGGGCGTCAAGCGCGCGATGGCCGGTGAATATAGCCTTACGAGGACCATTGCGCCATCTTGGAAGCGATTGAAGAGCGGCGGGTAGGCCAAGCCGAACAACAGATGAACGCTCACCTCTCGCGAACAGGGGAGGCGTGGCAAGCGCTTTTAGGAGAAACCAAAGTCACAAAACGTTAGTCTTCCCGGCCATCCCGTCCGCCATCTCTACGCGAAATACCCCAGTGTAGCGCGAAGCACGAGCCCGTGCTTCGCTCGAACAGAGCCTAACCTTTTAGCGCACCCGCCGTCAGCCCTGCGACGAAATATCGATAGCAGAACATAAAGATGACGAACAACGGCAGAGCAATAAGGGTTGCGCCGGCGAGTATCTCACCCCAACGCAGATCTTGCGCGCCAAGCATTGATGCCAACCCCACGGGCAATGTCTTGCGATCATCACTCATGATGAGGATGAGCGCGAATACGTAGTCTGCCCAGGACAGCAGAAACGAGAAGATGCCGACCGTAATCAAGCCGGGGGCTGAAAGCGGAAGGACCACCTTGATGAAGGCGCCGAACTGGGAACAGCCGTCCACCATTGCTGCCTCCTCCAGGTCGAACGGCATCGATTTGAAAAAGCCCCATAGCAGCCACACCGCCAGCGGCAGCGAAATCGCCAGGTGAGCGATTAGCAGGCCCCACAAGCTGTCGGCTAAACCAGCTATACGGAATAGGGCTGACATCGGAATGACCAGCATCAACGGCGGAAACATGTAAGCGAATAGCATCGACGCAACCAGCGTCGTCTTTCCGCGAAAACGCAGCCTCGTCGCGCCATAGGCAATAAATGACGACAGCGTCGTCGCCACGACGATCGTGGCCATAGCCATCAGGACACTGTTGAGAAAATTCGCCGGATAGTTCGTAAGCTGCAAGAGCGATTTGTATGAACTCAGGTCCGGCGGCCAAAACACCAGTGACGTGTCAAGGAACAGTTTCTCGGGCGGCCGCAGACTAGAGAGGATCATCCAATAGATCGGGAAGAACGAATAGATGCAGATCAGGATAACCGCGACATACAAGCCCACGCGCGCGGCGATTTCCTTCATTGACTTACCTTGATCCTTCTTTCTCTGATTGCTTGAGGCCAACGACGAGACACTTGGAATAGCTTTCCCTGCGCCACTTACGCCACGTGACGTCCGCTCCGCCGGTGAACCAACGACGACAGCAGCAGCAGCGCGGCTTTGATTTTGAACCGGCATCGTCATCGCCCCTGTTTCGCTTCGTCAATCGGAAAGAATCGGAGATAAATCAGGATAATGCACGCCAACATCAAGAACGAGACGGTAGCGACGGCGGCCCCACCTCCCAAGTCGAACTCGAGAAATGCTTTCCGGTAAGCCAACGTCGGAAGCGTCTCGGTTTCATTCAACGGTCCACCCTTCGTCAGCAGCCAGATCACGTCGAATTTGTTAAACATCCAGATCCCTCTCAGGAGGATGACAACGATCAACACGGACCTCAATCCCGGCAGCGTGATATGCCAGAACTGTTTCAAAACGCCGGCACCATCAACGCGAGCTGCTTCGTATAGCTGGGACGGAATCGATTGAAGGCCGGCAAGAACACAGGTCACAACGAACGGCGTCCAGATCCACACGCTGACCAGGACAATAGTCGCCTTCGCATTTGTTGCATCACCTCCCCAGTCGAACATTCCATATCCAAACGACGCAAAGATGCTTTTGAGAAGGCCGTAGTTTGGGTCGAGAATCCATTGCGTGATGAGGCAGGCGACGACCGTCGGAAGGAAGTACGGTACGATCGACAATGCTCGCACAACAGTCTGCCCCACGAACTGCCTGTTGAGAACAAGCGCAATGCTTATACCGAGGACGACTTGTAGCACGATCGCCGAAATGGCGATCGTGATCCCGTTCAACAGAGAGCCCCAGAACAGCGGCTCGCTAAGCACTTTCAGATAGTTGCCGAGTCCTACCCATCGCGGCTGGTCGATGAATGATGACGCCGTGTAGAACGAGAGCTTAATCGAATAGAGGAGAGGCCCGCCAACAATAGCACCGAGCACCAATACACTTCCTATGAACAAACCGATAATTCGCCAGTCCTGTCGCATGACGTGGCCTCTCCTGTCGCCAGTTCCGATGCTCAGCTGATTTTTCGGATTCGATCGGCAGCGGCCTTTACGCAATCACTCGACGACATATTCCTGAGAACCCGATTTTGCAGCATCTCCGGCATAATGTTCGCATCGAAAAGCTTGCACGGCCGCAGATCGATCGACGGACCCGTCATATCCACTGAGTTAAGAACCGTTTTGCTGCCTTCATCAATGAATGACTTCATCTGCTCCATCGTCGCCCAATGCTTTTGAATCATCGGATGATTTTTCCACCGAGGATCGTCGTAAATGTCCAACCGCGCCGGTTGGAAGTTCATCCAGGCGGAGTGCAGCCAATCGATATAGTGCTCGTCAATAAACCATTTTAGAAACTTATAGGCCGCCTCGGTTTGCTTAGTCTTGTAAAGAATGAAGCCATCGAAGGCGAAGGACAGTGCATCCTGCTTACCTGTGCTGTCCGGGGAAGCGAAGATACCATATTTGTTCGCAAGGTCTGGATTGCGAGCTTCGAGCGCCTCGACCACCCGGCCCGAATAAACGGTATGTGCAACCTTCCCCGTCGCAAAAAGGCTCATCAGCTCAGCATAACTGACCGTATTCATGCCAGCCGGCATCGTTTTATAAAGGTCGGCATATAGATCGAGAAAGCGGCCGGTCGGACCGGCATTCTCCGGTGCATCGAGAACCACGTTCCACTTGTCGTCATAGAATTTCGGCGCTTCTGCAAACAGGTTGCCAAAGCTCGCCCAATTGGTGGCACTGTCGCTCGCCAGTGGAATGACGCAGCCGCCCCGCTCGATGTTGCCATCTTTCGTGACAGTCAGCGCTCGGCAATTCTCAAGGAACTCGGCCCATGTCTTGGGAACCTTCAAGCCTTTTTCCTGATACAGATCCTTTCGGTAGAAAACCGTCACCAAATTGTAGTCATAGGGATAGAACCAGTTCTCTCCCTTGTATGACCAAGTCCCCTGCTTGCCCCACGAGTATTTTTTGACGAGATCCGTCAACGGCACAATTTGGTCGGCCATCGCGTATTGCAAAATGTGAGCAATATATCCGGCCGTCGCAATATCGTACGGAGTGCCAGCATTGATGGCCGCCATCGACTTTGCAAAACCGCTACTAATCGGCGTAGAGTCGACGACGATTTTTACGCCGAACTTGCTCTGGTATTCATTGCACGCATTGCGCAGAACCGTTTGGCTCGCAGCGGTCGTTTCAGCGTTTAGAAAGCGAAGCGTTATGCCGGACTGTGCATTGACATAGGGCGCGGAAAGTGAGCCAGCGATACCGGCCGCTGCGCCGGCCGTCGTTTTGAGAAAGCGCCGTCGGTCAATACCGCTCCCATTACCCTCGGAGCCCGACACGCTTAAGCTGAGCCTGTCCATGAAGTTCTCTCCCATTGCCATTTTCGGTGGTTGCTGACGTCTGCTTCAATGTTTTGCCGCTCTTGCGCGAGAAGAGGTGCAACGTCTGTTGAGGAAAAGTCACCGAGATCCGGTCGTCCGCTTTCAGTGCGTCGTCGCGCGCAAAAACCGCACGGAACTTGTTGCCGTGGATCGTGCCCAGCACATAGGTCTGCGCGCCAATCTGCTCGACCAATCCGACCACCATTTCAACTGACGCGGGTGTTTCGCCACGCTCGATGTGCTCGGGCCTGATGCCAAGCGTGACATCTTTTTCCGTCTCCAAGAATGCCTGGGCAGGCAACTCAACGTTCAAGTTACCGGAACGCATTGCGAGTACATCTCCCTCGCGCGCCAATTCACCATCAATCAAATTCATCTCCGGCGATCCAATAAAGGCCGCCACGAAGGCGTTCGCGGGCCGGTCATAGAGATCGAGGGGCCTTCCGGCTTGCTGGATAAATCCGTCCCGCATGATCACAATCCGATCGCCCAGCGTCATGGCTTCGACCTGTGGTTTGCCCCCTGAAAAGTGGTCCTCCCTGAAGTAGGCTATTGAGCCGTAGGAGGACGTTGGAATGCCCCAGAAGAAGCACAAACCCGAAGAGATCGTGGCGAAGCTGCGCCAAGTCGATGTTCTGTTGTCGCAAGGTCGTTCTGTCGGAGAAGCGGTCCGTTTGATCGGCGTGACGCAGTTTACGTATTACCGGTGGCGCAAGGAGTTCGGTGGCCTGAAGGGTGACCAGGTGAAGCGGCTGAAGGAGCTCGAGAAAGAGAATGACCGGCTGCGCAAGGCGGTCTCGGACCTGACACTCGAGAAGCTGATCCTGAAAGAGGCTGCTTCGGGAAACTTCTGAGCCCCGCTCGCCGTCGCCGTTGCGTCGATCGTGTCATGGCGAAGTTCTCCGTCTCGGAGCGGTTTGCCTGCAAGGTTCTCGGCCAGCATCGTTCGACCCAGCGCAAAAAGCCGCAAGGCCGGCCCGATGAAGAGGCGTTGACCTCCGACATCATCCGGCTCGCTTCCCGCTATGGCCGTTATGGCTATCGCAGGATCACGGCGATGCTGCGGTCTGAAGGCTGGACGGTGAACGCCAAGCGTGTCGAACGGATCTGGCGGCGGGAGGGGCTGAAGGTTCCCCAGAAGCAACCGAAGAAGGGGCGGCTCTGGTTGAATGACGGATCGTGCATCCGGCTTCGACCCGAGCATCCAAACCATGTCTGGTCCTATGACTTCGTCGAGGGTCGGACCCACGATGGCAGGAGATTCCGCATGCTCAACATCATCGACGAGTTCACCAGGGAATGCCTTGCAATCCGCATCGATCGCAAGCTCAACTCGACCGACGTCATCGACGCCCTGTCGGACCTGTTCATCCTGCGTGGTGTGCCCGGCCATGTCCGTTCCGACAACGGCCCGGAGTTCATCGCCAAGGCTGTACGGGAGTGGATCGTAGCCGTCGGCGCAAAGACAGCGTTCATCGAACCTGGAAGCCCTTGGGAGAACGGCTACTGCGAGAGCTTCAACTCGAAGCTCCGCGACGAACTGCTCGACGGTGAGATCTTCTACAGCCTCGCCGAGGCCAAGATCATCATCGAAGCCTGGCGGCGGTACTACAACACCGAGAGGCCACACTCGTCGCTTGGATACAAGCCACCGGCACCCGAGGCCATCATCTGGCCTGCGCCAGCAAGCGGAGCAGCACCGTCATCTGCCCAGGCAATAGCCCCAAGGCCGATCATGAACTAAGATTGAAACCGGACCACCCTATGGGGTCAGGCCAAGAGCGTAGTTCTGAAACACCATCGCAATGTTGCGATCTTTTGGTGGAAGCGCGGTGACGTCCTTTCCGCCGATCAGAATCTTGCCCGAGGTAACGTCATCGAGCCCCGCCAGCATGCGCAGCGTCGTGGACTTGCCGCAACCTGACGGTCCGACGAAAACGACCAACTCGCCATCGGCGATGTCCAGAGAAAAGTCCTGGACCGCCCACGGCCCTCGATCTCCACCAAAGGATTTCGCGACATTCTGGAGAGTTACTCGAGCCATTCGGCAGGACCCCGCTTCACGTTCTTCCCGGTTTCATTTTTTAATTGGATAAACCAATTTGGTATGACCGTAAGTTGTTCATGGTGAGATGTCAAGCTTCGCCACATTGAGACAACGTTCCTAGCGCCGCGTCTCCAGCGCGACAAAGCACCGACCACCTCCATCATTCATCGTCCCAGTGTGGTTTGACCATTTTGGTGTGTCCAATTACACTGACGCAAGCCGCGCGGGTCGTGTGGCTATTCGACGCGCAAATGTCAGGGAAGTGTGATGGCTGGACCGTTGGTGGGTTACCGAGTGCTCGATCTTTCAAGAATTCTCGCTGGGCCCTGGCTGGGACAGTTGCTGTCCGATCTCGGAGCTGAGGTCTGGAAGATCGAACGTCCAGGAACGGGCGACGATACGCGGCAATGGGGCCCACCCTTTCTGCGGAAAGACGGCGGAGTCGACACGACCGAAAGCGCGTATTTCCTGAGTGCTAATCGCGGCAAGCATTCGATATGCGTCGATATATCGACTGAGGAGGGGAGCGCCATTGTTCGCGCGCTTGCCCAGCAGGCTGATCTCGTGATCGAGAACTACAAGGTTGGCGACATGGCGCGTTACGGCCTTGACTACGAGTCACTCAAAAAACTGAAGCCTGACATTATCTACTGCTCGATCACCGGCTACGGCCAGACCGGCCCGATGAAAGATGTAGCAGGATACGATATGGCTATTCAGGCTATAGGCGGCCTGATGAGTATTACCGGAGAGAGTGACGACAGACCCGGCGGAGGCCCTCAGAAGGTCGGAGTTCCGATCGTCGATATTCTCACAGGTATGTATAGCGCGACGGGTGTCATCTCCGCGTTACTGCATCGCGAGCGTACCGGGGAAGGACAGCACATCGACATGGCACTGCTGGATGTCCAGGTCGCCGTTCTTGCCAACCAGAACTTGAACTTCCTCACAACCGGCGTGCCTCCCAAGCGATACGGCAACGCGCATCCAAATATCGTCCCCTATCAAGTCTTCAAGACAAGGGATGGCTCGTTCGTGCTCGCTGTCGGCAACGACCAGCAGTTCCGGAAATTCTGTGCTGCTGCTGGTCTGGCAGAATTGGCGACCGATGGTCGCTTCGTCACGAACACGGATCGGCTCAAAAATCGTGACCAACTTATACCCCTACTGGATGACCATCTGGTACGGGAGACGACCCAGTATTGGATTTCTATTCTGGAGCCCGTGGGGGTCCCTTGTGCGCCTATCAATCGACTGGATGAGGTGTTTGCTCACCCACAAGTGATCCATCGGGAGATGCAGATCAAGCTTCCCCACTCTGCCGGCACAACAGCCCCTCTCGTTGCAAACCCGATCAAGTTTTCCGGGACGAAGATAGAATATACAAAAAGCCCGCCACGACGAGGCGAAGATACGGCGTACATTCTCAAATCCGTACTGAAGTACGACTCGGCAGCAATTCAAAATCTAAATGAGCGGCAGATTATCGATATTGGAACCTCCTGAGCGCGGTTAGGGGCCCAGAGCCCATATCGCGCGTTGGACCATCGCCTTTTCTGGCTGGACAGCGGATTCGGGAGCTAGCAGCAGAACGAGGCATCCTGCGCTGAAAAGCAGGATTGCAATTCTCCAGGATGGAAACATGAGATGACCTCTCCATTGACGGCCAATCTCTGGTCACTATAAATGGTCCTACCAGATTGGTAGGATAGACTAGGGTTCGGAAGTGCCTTTTGCAAGTCTCAAACCGCAATCTGGACTTGGCGGTTTTGGTCGTTGCACGAACAAGCCGTTCGCCGGCTTTGACAAAAATAGGGGATGGAAATGAAGCTCTCGGGATATGATTATGTCATCGTCGGCGCAGGATCGGCAGGGTGCGTGCTTGCCGCACGATTGAGCGAAGATCCCAACGTGAAGGTGTTGCTGCTTGAGGCTGGATCTCCTGCTTCTTCAATCTTTGTTCATATGCCCGCAGGCATTCGCGTGCTCTATACGAGTCCAAAACACAACTGGCAGTTTTGGACTGAACCTCAATCCGGACTAAATAACCGCAAAATCTACATTCCCCGCGGCAAGGTTGTGGGAGGATCATCTGCCATCAACTCTATGATAGCGATCCGGGGAAACCCCGCAGATTACGATGCGTGGGCGGCGCAGGGCCTGCCGGAATGGGGATACGAAAGCCTTCGCCCCTATTTGAGGAAGATCGAGGACGCCAGCGGAGTTACGTCCCAGCACAATCAAGACAGAGGCTATTCTGGTCCTATCCGCTTGTCTTACGGCACCTTGCAACATCCAATCTCGAAAGCCTTCATTGAAAGCGCCAAGTCAGCCGGCCTGCCCGAGAACAACGGATTCAATGGCCCATCTCAGATCGGCGCGGGCTTCTACGAACTCACCATCGCGGATGGCAAACGCTCCGGAGCATTCAAGTTTCTCGATCAAGGAAAGGGGCGGAGCAATCTGACCATCATGGCCAACTGCCAGGTTCGGAGGCTGGCGTTGGAGGGTACGCGCGTTCGGGGCGTCGTGATTGAGAAAGGCGGACGTGAGGTAATCATCCCCGCGGAGCGCGAGGTATTGCTGACGTCCGGCGCGATCTGCTCACCACAATTGTTGATGCTGTCGGGAATTGGACCCGCCGAACATCTGCGATCGCTCGGCATCAAGCCCGTGATCGATTCCGCAGGCGTCGGCAGCAACTTGCAGGATCACCTCGATTGCGCAATCCGGCTGGAGGCATCCCAACCCATCACACTGACTCCGTATCTCGGATTAATCCGAGGTGGCTTAGCGGGCGCGCGATATATGTTCCGCGGCACGGGTCCCGCCACCTCCCAAGGCGTTGAAGCTGGAGCGTTCTGGGGTCCCGATAAACATTCGCAGTGGCCCGAGTGGCAGGCTCATCTCATCGTCGCGCTTCGAAATCCGCCGCCGGGCGAGCGTGTACCGCACGGCTTTGGCATTCGCGTTTGCCAGCTTCGTCCGAAAAGCCGCGGAACATTGCGACTGCGTTCGGCAAATCCGTTGGACATGCCCGCTATCGATCCACGCTTTCTGTCGGACGAGAGCGATTTCGTCAGCATGCAAGAGGGCGTTAGACAGATGTGCGATATTATCGATCAGCCTGCGCTCCAAAAGCTCATTAAGCGGAAGCTCGATCCCGATGCCTTTAAGAGCCCGGAGTCGCGCAAGAAGTGGATACGAGCACGCGCAGAAACGATCTACCACCCCGTCGGAACCTGCCGTATGGGCGAAGATCGCGACGCCGTCGTCGATGGCAAGCTGCGGGTTCGAGGCGTCGACAATCTACGCGTTATCGATGGCTCACTTATGCCGACCGTGATTAGCGGAAACACCAATCTGCCGATTATGGCTATGGCGGAGAAAGCTGCAGAGTTGATTGCGGGGAAGTGACCCAATGTTCTCTCCTCAATGGCAGGAACAGTCTGAAACCTTGCCTTTCATCACACAGGCTATCACTTGATTTCCCGTGATCCCGCTCGTCGTCGGCGGTCTGACGCGAAGGCGTCAGTAAATGGCAGCAAGCGCCGAAGTGCGCCCTCCCTAGACTGCCCGAGGTCCGATGACGGGTCCCGGGCTCCTTTTATGGATTTGATTACCCTTTTGGACGTCAGCCGCAATTGTCAACGACGTCCGTGCTGCTCTGATTGTTTGATAAGGAAGGTCTAACTGGGACAGCCGTGCCGGAGATCAGGTGCGGACGCCACCTAAGCCTAGTAAATCTCTGCCTCAATCGTCCCGCTCAGTTCAACGGTTTATCGGAGGAATTGCTGGCTACTCTGAAGGAGGAGCTTGCGCTGATCGCAGCCGATCCGTCGGTCCGCTGCGTGGTTCTGTCAGCCGCCGGCAAGGCGTTCTGCGCCGGGCACGATCTGCGACAAATGCGAGCCAACCCGCGTCTTGATTACTACAGGCAGCTTTTTGCGCGCTGCACCGACGCAATGCAGACGATTATCGCACTGCCAATTCCGGTCATTGCCCGTGTCCATGGCTTAGCCACCGCTGCCGGCTGCCAACTTGTAGCTAGTTGCGATTTGGCCGTAGCTCGGATGAGGCGCGCTTCGCTGTCTCTGGAATCAATGTCGGGTTGTTCTGTTCCACACCGGCGGTAGCCCTTTCGCGCAACGTGCCAACCAAGCGGGCATTCGAGATGCTTGTGACTGCACGATTCATTGATCCGGCGACCGCCGAGGAATGGGGCTTGATCAATCGCGCGGTTCCCGCTGCCGAACTTGACACCGCGATAGAGGATCTGGCGAAGGTGATCATCGCCAAAAGCCCCGCTGCGATTCGTCACGGAAAAGCGATGTTCTATGCTCAGCACGAGCGCACTCGCGCCGCAGCCTATGCGTTGGCGAGCGAGGTCATGGCGCAGAACATGATGGAGGAAGATGCAGGGGAAGGCATTGATGCCTTCCTCGATAAGCGTCTCTCTTCATCGAAAAGCTAAAGTGCTATAACTCCTGGATCGATGGCTGCAAGCGCGAAGTTCTCGTGATGCTCAGGCGATCCACGAAAGCTGTCAGAGTTGACGCCCAAGGCGACGACGGCGTGCCTTTCGGCCGCTCGCCTATCGTTCTTATTCGCTTTACAACAGAATTGTCCGCGAACTGCTTGAGACCCGCGATAACCCGCGCGTATCTGCGAAACAAGCGGTCGGCACTATCATTGCTGCAATTCACGGCATCGTCACCTTTCCAAAGCATACGCGCACGATGGATTGGATTGATACGCTCGTCATAGCGGAACATGCCATAGATGCTTTACTGCATTCCTGGCGCACAGGGGAGCACGTCCCTTAGTTCAGACGAGTTTCTACCGCACGTTCGAAAAGCACGGCGTTAGGAAGGAAGCTCACATTAACCGCATATGCGCTGGCTAACCTACGCAGTTGGCATAGAAACAAGTTACTCACCGGCAGTCTTCTGGCACTTCTTGCCTGAGCCGTGGCCCGTTTGCGAGCCGCCGGCCGAGTGCCTCTAGGAATCTATCATAACGCTCGCCGCCCTTGGCACGCGCCGACGCCTGCGCGACTTCCGGCAAAGACGCGGTCGATGTCAGCCAGGCGCGAATGAAAATGGCGAAGGCTTCGTTGGCGATGCCAATGTCGCGCTCCAGACGCTGAATGTTGCGATCAATCCGATCGAGACGCTTGGCCAAGGCGGCCTCCCGGCGCTCATCAGCGTCGGGTGACAGGAATGAGGCGATGGCAGCTTCGGCGATCATCGAGCGCGACTGCTCGCGGCGACCCGCGTGGTCGGCCAAGCGATGCGAGAGGTTCGGATCGAGATAGATCGATAGCCGCTTCTTCCTCCCGGACGGTGGCGCGATGTCGGACTGCTGCGTCATGACTTACAACTCCATGCCGTCGCCGGGGTCCAGAGCAATCCGCCGCGCTATCAACCGCATGTCGCGTGCCAGCGCACGATTGGCGACAACCTCGCGCTCCGACTCGTCGGCATCGGGATCGAACTCGTTGGTGGCGGTCGCCATCGGTTCCGGTGCGATATCCTTATGCCGCTCGAGCCCAGGTTCGCGGCGGAGACCGGCATTTGCAGGATCGTCGTCCGGCTTGGCCGCGCCATTTGGTACGGTCGCAGCTTCCGGTGTGACGATGCTCTTGCTCGTTGGCACGGCGACGGGCTTCAACGCAGACCAGTCGTTGCGTTTCGGGGCGAAGCCCGCTTTTGGGTCTTTTGGAACAGGCAGCAGCCGATCCTTGAACCTCCGATCATCATAATACCGTGCCTTCTTGGCGCGGACCGGCGGAACGCCCGCGACCATGACGATCTCGTCGTCGGGCGGAAGTTGCATCACTTCCCCGGCCGTGAGCAGCGGCCGCGCCGTCTCGGAGCGGGAGATCATCAGATGGCCAAGCCAGGGCGCGAGACGGTGGCCGGCATAGTTCTGCATGGCGCGCATCTCGGTCGCGGTGCCGAGCGCATCGCTGACTCTTTTCGCCGTCCTCTCGTCATTGGTCGCAAAGCTGACCCTGACGTGGCAATTGTCCAGGATGGAATTGTTCTGGCCGTAGGCTTTCTCGATCTGGTTCAAGGACTGAGCAATGAGAAATGCCTTGATCTGATAGCCGGCCATGAAAGCAAGCGCGCTCTCGAAGAAGTCGAGTCGGCCGAGCGCCGGAAACTCGTCGAGCATCAGCAACAGCCGATGTCTCCGGCCCTTCGCGTGCAAGTCCTCGGTCAGCCGGCGACCGATCTGATTGAGCACGAGACGCACAAGCGGCTTCGTCCTGCTGATGTCGGAAGGTGGCACCACGAGATAGAGCGTCGTGGGTTTCTCACCAGACACGAGATCCGCGATCCGCCAATCGCAGCGGGCAGTGACGGCCGCGACGACGGGATCGCGATACAGGCCGAGGAATGACATGGCAGTTGAGAGCACGCCCGACCTTTCGTTATCGGACTTGTTGAGCAACTCGCGCGCCGCGCTGGCGATGACGGGATGCGGCCCCTTCTCGCCGAGATGCGGCGTCGTCATCATGGCGGACAATGTCGCCTCGATCGGCCGGCGCGGATCGGACAGGAAGGCCGCGACACCGGCGAGTGTCTTGTCATTCTCGGCGTAGAGCACATGGAGGATCGCGCCGACCAGGAGCGAATGGGATGTCTTCTCCCAATGATTGCGCTTCTCCAACGAACCTTCCGGATCGACCAGTACATCGGCGACGTTCTGAACGTCCCGCACCTCCCACTCGCCTTTCCGCACCTCGAGCAGCGGATTGTAGGCGGCCGAGTCGGCGTTGGTGGGATCGAACAACAACACACGACCGAAGCGGGCGCGCAGGCCCGCCGTCAATTCCCAGTTCTCTCCCTTGATGTCATGCACGATCGACGAGCCCGGCCAGGTCAGCAACGTCGGCACGACAAGACCGACGCCTTTGCCGGATCGTGTCGGCGCAAAGCACAGGACATGCTCGGCGCCGTCGTGTCGCAGATAGGCTCGGTCAAGCCGGCCGAGAACGACACCATCGTCGCCGAGAAGACCCGCGGACTGGACCTCATCCGGCTCGGCCCAGCGAGCCGAGCCGAAGGTACGCACGTCCTTGGCTTCGCGCGCCCGGTAAATCGACATGAGGATGGCGACAGCGATCGCGACGAGTCCACCCGAAGCCGCAATACCGGCGCCCTCCAGAAAGACGTGTGGCGCGTAAGCATCGAAAAAGAACCACCACCAGAAGAAAGCCGGCGCCGGATAGATCGGCAAGCCGACCAGCGCGAACCAGGGTGAGCCGAGCTGTGGCTGAAAGCCGAGCCGCCACGCAACCCACTGCGTCGCGGCCCAGACCGCGAGCAGCACGATCGCGAACACGACGCAGATCTGGCCCCACACGACTCGACTGGCTGACACAGCGAGCAAATCTCCCTGCACGTTGCAATATTCCGTAGAAGAGCAAGGAGTGCGGAGATTTCAACTGCGCCTGTGTCAGTTATCGTAGAACAGCGTAGGTGATCGAAAAAAGACTTGCGGCGTGCGGAAAATCGTCAACATTGGACATAGCGATCAGCGACCCCCATCAAATCCCATCTGCCAGAAGTCGGCTTCGAGTCGCGACGCCTTGCCGAACAGCGCTGCGAGTTCATTGAAGCGCCGTTCGGTCATCGCCCGCGCGGCCAGGTCATCGAGATGGCGTCGCGCCTTGGCCGCAACAGCCTGATAGGCATCGCCTGCATATTCGGCGATCCATTCGCGATAGGGATGGTCGCCGAGCGCGTCGACTCCCTCTGGCACCAGGTGGCGGCCGATCTCCGCATAACCAATGACGCACGGGGCGAGCGCGACATGCAAGTCGAGCAGGTCGCCGGCCGCGCCGCAATCCAGCACGAAACGGGTATAGGCGATCGTCGCCTGATGCTCGGGCGCGGCTTCGATGTCCTGCGGTGACAGCCCCCAGCGGCCGCACAGCCGTACATGAAGATCCATTTCGTCGAGGATGGCCGCCACCCCCGCCTGCGCCGCTTTCATGTCCGCCAGCGTGCGGCTCTTGTAGGTCGCGAGCGCATAAGCGCGGGCGAACTGGATCAGGAACAGATAGTCCTGCACGAGATAGGTTCGGAACGCCGCCTGCGGCAGCGTGCCAGCGCCCATCTGGCGGACGAAGTCGTGGTCGACGTAGCTCTGCCAGTCGTCTGCTGTGGCTGCTTTCAGCCGGTCGAAGACGTCCATCGCTCAACTCTCACTTTCGCAGGAAGCCCTTGAGCAGCGGCCGCTAACATGCCGGCCGGATCATCGACATGTGAGACCGGATCAATCCTGCCAAGGGTTGACTACGACAACGCCCGTGCCCTCGAAATCCCGGACGTTGCGCGTCGCCACGGTCAAGCCGTGGACAAGCGCCGTCGCGGCGATCAGCGCGTCGACCTCGTTGCGCCGGTCGGGAATATGCAGATGCGCGCAGCGCATCGCAATCTGGTCATCAATGGGCAGGATGCGTCCGGCGAACTCCGGCCGGACATGATTGTCCAGCCAGGCGCGCAGGCGCGCGCCCTGCGCGGCGTCGCGACGCTGGATGCCGAGCACGCCGCGTTCCAACTCAAGGATGGTGATTGCCGAGATGAAGAAGCTCTCGGCGTCCTCGGTATCGACCCATGCTGCGACCCTGGCATCGGCCTTTCCGTCGCCGATCTTGCGCAGTTCAGAAACCACGTTGGTGTCGAGCAGATAATTCAAGACAGATCGACCCCGCGCGGCGCGATCTCGACACGCGGCGGATCAAAGTCGATGTCCGACAGGCCCGGCATGGCGAGGGCTTGGGTCAAACGGCAGCGCTTGCCGCTGAGGCGGCAGAACTCGTCATAAGTCATCAGCACATGGGAGGGCTTGCCCCGGTCGGTGATGACGACCGGGCCGTCTTGTGCGGCCTTCTTGGCGCTGCTGACGTCATGATTCAGCTCGCGGCTGGAAAGAGTGGTGATGGTCACGACGCACCTCCATGTAGGCAAGTACCTACATAGGCCAGGCCAGTCTGGATTTCAAGATCAAACCGCTGGGCAGCGACCATGCCCATCCGCCACGGGTCCGCGCACCCTAGCCTTCACAGCCCGAGCCCCCGTTTGCGACCAAACGACCAATCGACGCCGCCATCGGCGCGGGCCACCCCGGAAATATGCCGCCCGATATGTTTCTCGATCGACGGGGTCCATGGCACCAGCTTGAAGCCGAGGCCGTCGTCGATCATGGCGAAGCGGCCAGACGCGAGTGCAAAGCGCCGGCTGTACGTGCCGGCGACAAATTCACCTTCAGCAGATTTCTGGAATGGCATACCGGTCTCGGCCGCGAGCGTGTCGCCGAGCGCGTCCAGCTCGCGTTGCCGGAGCGTACCGATCAGGTTCCGGTTGAATAGGATGCGCTCGCCATCGCGCCGCGCCATGCCATCCTGAATCAGATGTGCGGCGCGGGCCTCCATCGTCTGCTTCACCTCCAGACCGAAGCCGCCGCCAAGATCAACGGGGTCGCGAGCGACTAGCTGGCGGTCGAGCCAGGTCGCGCCGTTCGCCGTCGCCTGCGCCTCGATGGAGAGGTCGGATCGGACCGCCAGTGCGACACGGCGCTCGCCTTTCGCGTCCTCGAAGGATCGCAATTCCACGATCGAGCCCGGCGCGCTGTCGCCGGCCGACTCGATGTCCTGGAGCTTGATGTGGTGGGTGCGGCCGTCGACGCCGTCCACCACGGCATAGGCCGTCCCAACCAATTCGTTGTCGAGGCCGCGTTCGACCAGCCGGCCGATGATCGGGGCGCCATGCGCCTCGCCGGCCAGGACATAGTCGGCCGCGCCACGTGCGATGCCCTGCTCGTCGAGGGCGCGGTGCATCCGCTTGATGATGTCGTTGCGCTGGCCGAGGTCGCGCAACGTCGATTCCGCCTCCTTGGCGATGATCCACTGACCGGAGCCGATGGTCTCGGCAAGGCCGAGGTGTTCGAGGTGGCGCAGGCGTCCGACCTTTTGCGTCAGGTATGCGTCGGGCTGCCGGTCCGGTGACGGCGCCACGTCGATGACGCCCTGCTCGTTGGCGTCGCGGACAAGCTGGCGGTCAAGCTGGGTCCAGCGCTCGGCCTCGACCTGACGGCTCAGCGCGCGGCTGATGTCGAGATCGGTGCGCGGTCCAAGTTCCTGGGTGATGAGATCCTGCGCACGATCGCGCATCCCGCTCTTGATGTAGTCGCGGTCGATCACGAGGTCGCGACCATCATCGGCGCGGCCGCGCACGATGACATGGACGTGGGGGTTGTCGGTGTTCCAGTGATCGACCGCAACCCATTCGAGTTTCGTGCCGAGATCCTTTTCGGCCTGCGCCATCAGTTCGCGGGTGAACCGCTTCAGATCCTCCATATCGCTCGCGTCTTCGGGCGAGACGATGAAGCGGAAGTGGTGCCGGTCGTCCTTGCAGCGCTCGGTGAACTCCTTGACGTTGGCGTCGTCGGTCTCCGGGCCGAACATCTTCGCGCGCTCGCCGTCACGGGTGACGCCATCACGGCGGAGATAGTTGAGATGACGGGCGAGCGGACCGCGCGGACTCTTGTTGCGGACCACGAGCGCCTTGACGGTGCAGAATCGCGTGCGGCTGGTGATGAAGCGATTGGCGCGGATGCTTGCGACGCGGCCGCGCGCGAAATGCGGGCCGCGGCCCGCGGTGATCTTGCCGGAGCGCGAGATGCGGCCGCCGGCCCTCTGCGCGGCGGCGAGCGCCTGAGCGACAAAAGGCAAGGCGCGCTGCGCTCGCGATGAGCGGATGCGCCCTGGGCGAACATGGAAATCGTCATCGCGTGTCATAGCTGAACTCGCGATGTGCGATATTCACTGAAATCATTCGCGAAAATAAAGACGCGCACATCGTGACGACGATCCACGATGTGCAAAAAATCGGAAAAAGCAGAAGCAAAACAACCGACCGTCCAAGCCGCGATGTGCGGCTTTTTATCTTGCCTTCCCACAGTTGTTGCCTGGCCTGACCCGCTGCCCTCCGCCATCTCTACGATTGCGCACGCCGTGAAGCGTGGAAACTCGATGCTCATCGCTGTTCTCCATCTGCGCGCAGTCTTCGCACGAAGAGGCCATCGGACGGTGGCATGAGCGCCGACAGATCGACGATCGAAGGCGCGCTCGATGGTCGACCGGAAGGACGATCGACCGCCCCGAACTCGCCATCATGGTGGACACTAGATCGCACGACGAAGATCGGCCCAAGCGACCAGGATTTGCGCGAGGCGGCGCCGGCCAAGCGCATCACAGGGACCTTGCCGTCGATCATCGCCGCGATCTTCGCGACGTAAGCGACAGTCTCGGCCGGCAGTGCGCGGCCGCTCGCAAGGTGCGCATCATAGCGCCTCGGACCTGCGTTATAAGCGGCGAGCATCGCGGCCATCGAGCCATAGCGATCGTGCATTTCGCGGAGATAGGCCGCGCCGGCCAGAATGTTGGCGCGCGGCTGCCAAGGGTCGTGGCCGAGACCGTAACGCCTGCGCAGCTCGTTCCATGTCTTCGGCATGATCTGCATCAGGCCCATCGCGCCCTTGGGCGATCGTGCGGTCCTATTCCCCGTGCTTTCGACGGCCATGACCGCGCGTATCCAGCGCTCGGGAATGGCGAAGCGTTTGGCCGCCTCGGCGATGTGCGCGGCCCACGGATCGCGCGATGGAGCAGCGGACTTTACGCGCGTCGCAGGAGACGCAAACGGCGGCTCCGCAGTCGCGTCCGCTGTCGAGCACGCGATCACGGAACATGCGGACAGCATGACGATGATCGACGACAGCGTGGCGCGAAAGCCGCCGTCCCGAACCGCCATCAGCTTGCCATCGTGCTCGCTTCGCTCAAGGGCAAGGCTGCGCCGCCGGCTGGCGTTTTCCGGACGGGCATCGTCCGACGACATGCCGCGCACCCGGAAAACTGACCGACGCCCCTGACCTGCGCTGCGCGCGACGGCCGCGCTGTGAGCGATCGGGTCGAGGGGATTGATGGGCGCTCGATCGATCAAGGGGATTGCAGGAGAACGGTCGCGCGAGCGCCGGCACCGCATAGCCGTCACCCCTCGCCTTCCTGTTTCTTCCGCCGCGTCCAGAGCAGGTTCCACACATCTTTCTTGGTGTCGGACTCGAACAGGCGAGCGCGGATGGGTTGGTTCAAGATCGGATCGTCGATGGTTACGGAGAGGTACGCACCGGCACGGTCGCCGGTGCGATCCCAGGCCGCGCCAACTTCCATGCCGTTACAGAAGACGCGATGGTTTGGCGCATTCTCGGTGTCGGATTCATCGATCGGAAGAATGGACACCTCGGCGTCGAAAACGAGTGTGCGTACGCGGCCGAAGAAGCCATCTTCCTTGCGGGTGAACGCTCCAATCTGAGTCATTGCAATGATCCTCATCTGGTTGGAGAAGCGAGCCATTACGGCTCGTCGGAGACCGGCGCACGGAGGAATTCCGCGGCCGGATCGGCGGCACCGGTGGTCCAGACGGGAATGGCGCGACCGATGATGGTGGTGATGGGAAGCGGCCCGAAGTAGCGGCTGTCGAAGCTGTCGGAGCTGTCCCAATTCATGAAAAAGGCTTCGCCGTCATGAAGCGTGCGGCAGCCTTGCCAGTCGGGCAGCGGTCGGCCGCGCGTGTCGCGCGCGAGCGCCTGTCCGTAGATTCCGTCATAGGCGATGATGGCGCTGCCGCGCCGGCAGATCGTCGTGCCGCCGAGCGCCAGGACCCGCTTGATGAGAGGCAGGCCGCGCGGCAGATAGCGACGTTCGTCGAGAAATGCCGCCAGCTCCGCGGGCGGCATGACGACGGCGAGATCGGTGACGTCGACCTGGTCGCCGGGAACGATGCGGTAGAGCCCGATCGGCACGCTCGTGGATGCGTTCCAGATGAACCGGATGTCCGGCCGGCTCCAGGCCGGCACGACGATCAAAGCTGCGCCAGCAAGCATCGACAGCAACGTCATGTGGCGCCAGATCATGGCGAAACCTCGCGCCGCAACAGCCAGGCGCGGTGCTGCTCGGGGCTGTAGATGCGGAACGGTTCGTTGACGCTGATGCGATGGTTGAGATGCCGCCAGTGTTCTGGCGCAACGTCAGCGGGATCGATATCGAGCGCTTCGATCGCGTCGATCGCGGCCAGCACGCGCTGCACCTTCGGCCATCCGCTGATCCGCAACAGGATGTCGCCGCCGGGGCGCACGAACGGCAGCGTCTGATACGGCTCGCCGGTCGTCACGGTGCGCAGGATGTCGATCCGCGAGATGATCGTGCCGTATTCATTGGCCGCCCAACGGACGAAGGCGAAGATACTTCCGGGCACGAAACTGACGATGCGTCGATGGCGGTCGAGACGCTGTTCGTCGACGATGTGCCCGAAGCGGATACGGTGCTCGATGCGCTTTTCGCGCCACGTCAGTTCGACCAGCGTGTGGTCGGTTGGTCCGCTCGCGCGCAGGTCTGCCGTCATGGCCGCAACCCTCGGACGAAGCGCGACACGATGATGTTAAGGCAGTCGCAACCGATCGGACGTGCGATAGTCCCGCGTCCACAATTCCGCGAGGTGGCGTGCCGCGTTAGCAAAAGTCCGAAGGACTTTGAGTTAGGAAAGTTAGAGGGGGACAAATCCGCCTTGTCGCGCCAGACAGTTAAGAGGCGCGCGCGTTCCCAATAGTACGGGACTCGCGTTCCTGATAGTACGGGTGTCGGCGTTCCCAATAGTACGGGTCCATCCACACCTTTTGCACCGGCGCGTGCCATGTTCATCGCACGCCTCCCTGCCGCTGGAGCGGCGCAACGGTGCAGTCGGAACCCGCGGGCCGGAAGATCAGGCGCTGCCGGCCGTCGGGATCGTCGATCAGTGTCAGGTGGTAGCCGGGCAACGGCTGGCGCTGGACGATGGCGCGCAGCTCGAACCGGAAACGGCGCAGCGGCGACAGGCTGCCGGACTTCAGATGCAGGTGCGGGAGATCGAAGCTCCAGCCGTGCGTCTGCCGGCCGCCATGCTTGCGCACGAGGCGATACAGCCAGCGCTCGAGCCCGCCGGTCAGGTGGAAATAGGCACGGTCAATGGTGAGGATCAGCGCGTCGTCGAGAACGCCGGCATAGAACCAGTCCGGCAGGATCAATTCGATCCCGAGCGGTCGGCCGGTCGCGTCGAGACGTTCTTTCCATTCGTTGATCCACGAGAAGCGGTGCCGCCGCCGCTCGGACGGCTGGCGGATCGAGGTGACGACGGTGGTGGATTGCAGCCGGTCGAGCGCCGCCTTCAGGCGGTCGTAGCTCAGGCCGGAATCGCTGCGGCCGACGAAGGTGAGGATCTCATACGGTGTGGCGGCCATCAGGCGCGACGTGCGCAGCCCGCGGTCGCGCGCGTCGACGATCTGGCTGGCGGCCCAGATCAGCACGTCGGCGTCCCAGATCGTGGCCATGCCGTGCTCCGCGGTCGCTTCGACGCGGATCGATACCTCGCCCATGCGGAAGTCGATCGGCGTCACACGACGCACTTTGGCGAGGGAAAAGAACGGCCAGGACATCAAGTCCTGCGCGTCGCGGGCAGCGATGTCACCGGCGCGCGCCCGGAAGAGTTCGAGTTGCTGACTGTCGTATGAGCGGCTCGCCGACATAGCGATGCTCAGCGCGCAGTGCCGGCCGCATGACCAGCCGCGGATTCCGAAGTAGACTGCCGCGCGCAACCGTCAACCCATGCCTCAAGATCGGCGACGGCGTAGACCACGCGGCCGCCGAGCTTGTGATAGACCGGCCCGGTGCCGTCGCAGCGGTGTTTCTCCAACGTGCGAGGAGACAGATCGAGCAAGCGCGCAGCCTCGGGCGTTCGCACGAAACGCGGCCAATTCTTATCGGTCTTCTCCAGCATTGCGGACCTCCGTCGCAGCCGCCATCACGGCGGCGAGTCGGGTGCGACGATGGCGAAAAATTCGCGGCTCGGAGGAGTGACGAAATTCGTAGCCGTTAACAGAAGTGTCCCCCTTCCCGCTGGCGCAACATGCGTGGGTGCCGATGGCCGGGCCGCTGCGCATCAGGATCGGGATGACGTGTCAGGTCTTGCGATCAACATTGTGCCGCTGGTGTCTCGCCCGGGGAGCGAGCCAGCGCAGATATCCGCCTTCGATGCGTTCACGGGCGGCGGCAAGAATGCGGGCCAGCCGCCGTCGCTCCGGCGCGTTCTTCCAGTCGAGCGCGCGCAACGTCCTGACCTTCTCGTTGATCAGGATACTCGCAATCAAACGACGCGGCTCGCCGGATTCCACGCCGTCCCATACGCGCAGCATCAGCGCGGCCCGGTGAAGCTGGAAACGGGTCAGGCGTTCCTCGCGCGGCGGAGGTCCGGATCGCTCGCCACTGATGTGCCGGTAGAGTCGAAGCGCATTTTTCCTGCGCCAATGGAAATGCTCGTCGAACGGCAGAAAAACGCCTGCCTGTACGACCGTATCACCGCTCGGAAGCCAGACGCCGAGATCGCCTTGTACGTCTTCGACGACACCATGCAATCCGTCGCTGCTCGGTTCTCCGCGAATGGATAGCGTTGCGGGGTCAGGTAAGGAACGCGCGGCAAAGCCTTCCGGCGCGGCCGTGACAATGAGCGTGGCAGGGTTGAGCTGCGGCAGCCATATCGGCTGCACGACCAAAGCCGATGCAGCGGGGTCCGCCGCGAAAGGCCAGCCCCCAGCGGCGTGAAAGGCGCGCTATCGCCTCACGCTTCTCAAGCCTTCCCGAGACGACGGCTTCCGCCACGGCATGATAGTCTTTGCGATATTGCTTGTTGCGGCGCAGGAACTCGAACGTGATGCCGCCACGGTCGAGCCGGCTCAACTGTTCCTCGAATTGCGGTGAGCGCCAGTCTTGCAGCGGCTCCATGACGCGACCTCCCCCTCAGTCGTTGGCTTCGGGATGATTCCGTCTATGGCGAAGACCGGGAAAACGGCAAGACAGATAATCGGAATGCAGAGGGTTCTTCGACCGGACAACAAATTCACTTTGGCTGTCGTGATGAGAGACGTCGCGGAACTTACTGCATGCGGGGTTCAAGCAGGTGACGGTAGCCGTTCTCGGTCATCCAGCGCGCTCGAGCCAAATGGCTGTCATGAATCCGCTTGGCGCGTTCGGGATCGGATGTCACGTCAAAGCCGAATACGATTTTGACAACCTCGCGCCAATCGGCACCTTCCTCGGCGGCGTCCAACAGACGCAGATAGGTAGCAAGGTGCGCCTCATCATATGCGTTCACCCGATCGGTCAGCGGCGGACTGTCCTTGAAGTTAGGCTTTGTCATCGACGTGCCTCTGACTTATGCGCTTTAGATTCAAACTGGATTATCCGGTTACCCCCGCAATCGAACTTTCGGCGACATTCCTTCTCCAGACGCGGAATAATGTTATGCCGCAGATGCGATAAATAGTCTGACAACTTGACGCTTTCGTGCCAGCGGCGGGCATTGCCGTATCCAGGACGATCTTCTTTTTTTGCAGGCGGGCGGTGATGTCTGCGCGTTATCAGGTATCGGCGCGCAGAAACTCGATCGGGTCGATGTCGAGCGCGAGGGCGAGTTTCTCCAGCATATCGATGGAGGCGGCATATTCTTCGCGTTCCAACATGCCGACGTAATTGCGGTTGACCTGGGCAAGATGGGCAAGCTCCTCCTGCGAGACAGATTTCTCCTGTCTCAGCCGACGCAGGTTCCTTGCGACTCTCTCCCGTAAGTTCATGCGGGAGGAGTCACCGGCTACCTAATATACTTCCACCCAATATACTAGGTATTCGACGAGCCGTCATCGTCCCTTAGCCGGTCGGTGCGTGAATCGCGAGCCGGGCGCAGTCCGGCGAGCGGCGGCCGTGTTCTGCGCACGGCCGCGCCGCCGATCTGCAACGCTGGATCGGCGCGAAATTTTCCGAAGGTGCAAAGCCTGAAAGGCGGAGAGCCGCGCAACCGGCGCGGCCTTCGCTGATTATATCGCCTTCTCCAGCAGGGTCTTTGCCTTCCCCTCCAGTTCCAGGCGCGTGTCCTGATGCGCCTTGGTGCGGGCATGCGCCGTCATGCCCTGCACAAAGTCAAAGATGCTTTCGGGCGGGCGGCCTTCTTCCGAAAGCACGGTCTCTATGATCCTGCCGGTTTCGGCCTTGCTGAACCCGCGC
Organism: Hyphomicrobiaceae bacterium; assembly: GCA_033812735.1. Lineage (GTDB taxonomy): Bacteria > Pseudomonadota > Alphaproteobacteria > Rhizobiales > Hyphomicrobiaceae > JABFRJ01. The sequence goes on from JAPXTA010000049.1 coordinate 23,119, forward strand.
TTGCGCAGGAAGGTTTCGCGGTCCTCATCGGTGCGGGCAACAATATGTTCGCGCGCCGCCTTGATCCCGTCGACGAATGGCGCGGGCGAGGAATGGGCGAAGCTGGTCAATGCCGGTGCCGCCTCTTGGGCGAAGCGTTGCGCGGCAAACTTGCTGTGCCGGATGCTGATTTCCTCGAACCCTTCCACGCCCCACAAATTGCGGTTCATGCAAACGGCGCGGAGATAGAAAGACGCAATACCAAGTGTCTTGCTGCCGACTTCGCTATTCCAGCAATAGAAGCCCCGGAAATACAGATCCGGCTCGCCGTTCGGCAGGCGTCCGGCCTCGATGGGGTGCGTGTCGTCCACAAGGAAAAGGAAAACATCGCGGTCGCTGGCGTAAAGCGTGGTGGTGTCCTTGGTGATATCCACGAACGGATTGTGCGTCATGGTCGCCCAATCCAAAACGCCCGGCACTTTCCACATGGTATCGCCCGTGCCGTTGCCCGCGATCTTCATCACGGCGGCGACAAGCTCATGGTCCCAGATGCGGCCGTAGTCCGGTCCGGTCACGGCGCGCAGTTCAATGCGTCCGTCTTCCGCTTCCAGCGTCTTCACAAGCTCGGCGCGATGCGACAGCAAGCCATGCTGTAAGTTGATGCCTGCGAGCGGCGCGGCAAGCTGGCGCATATAGGTTGCGGGTGCGCCGACAAGGCTGCACAACTGCCCAAAGCTCCAATGCGTCGGGGAAATCGGCTGGTCCTGTCCGGGGACGATCAGCGAAAGCCGCTCGGCGTTGTCCCTGCTCGCCTCAACGCGAACGGCGCGGCTTTCGACGGTGCGGGTCTTCGCACGATCCGCGCGCATCTTCACGGCATCGTAAAGCTCTGTGAGCGACAAATAACGCTGATCGTTCGGGCGAGAGAACCATTCCGACGACACACGGCCGATCCGCTGCCCGCGCGAGATGTCCACGCGGAAACCGCTATTCACTGCCTGCGGGGTCTGGCTGCTGCTGATGAAGTTCATTGTCCTGTCCTTTCCCGTTAATGCCGAAGGCATGTCCCCCGACATGCCTTCCGGGGGCGCGTGAGCGCGCGGGGATGGAGGGGGCACATGCCGGCGCGCGGGGGCCAGGCTGCGAGGCGAGCGGAGCGGATGACGATGTGATGCCGACGTGGTGATCGGCCGTTCTGCGAGGCCGCGGCCCTGCTCCGCAACAGGCGGCATTTGCGGGGAGCAAGGGGTAAGACCCCTTGGTTCCCCACTCGATCGGCAAGGGCTTCAGCCGCAGCCGATCGGAACAATGCGAGCGCAGCTCGCCGTATTCCTTATCTTGCGGTGGCGGATATGAGCATGACGAAGCCCCGCTTGCGCGGGGCCTCGCTGGTGGCCGGTCTCAGTCGGCGGCGCGACGGCGCGACCAGATGAGCGCCAGATCCTCGCTTTCGCTCTCCACCAGGCTCGCATAGATTGGAGCCGGGAACGACGGGTCGTCGAGCTTGACGGAGAGGTAGTCGTTGCCCTTGTCGGACGTCTTCTTCCACGCCGCCCCGAACTCCGTTCCAGCGGCGATGACGCGGTAGTCCGGACCCTTCTCGTTGTCGCCTTCGGCGGCGACGAACTTCACCGACTTGACGTTGAGGGTGAGTGTCTTGACCGAGCCGCTGTAGCCGTTCTCGGTGCGGGAGAAAGTGCCGATCGTAGCCATGTCGTGGTTTCCTTCTGCTGGTCGGGCCGCGCCCATCGCGACCTCGATGATGGTCGACGGACCGGGGACGATCGGCCTGCACCCTTGGGGCCGAAACAACGTGGAGGGCGGCCGGCGACAGCTTTTTTGGCTCGCGATGCAAAGCCGAAGGCGGCGGAAAAAAGCTGGCGGCGGACGTTGCAGGTTCAAGATCGAGGCGACGCTTTCGTCGCCGGTCTTCGGTCAGACCAAACCAATCGAGGACGCCCGTGGGAGCGGCTTGAAAAGGACAGTCAGAGGAAACCGCGATCTGGCGATGGCGATCGGAGGCACACTTTCTCGCTTCGCGCCGCACACGGCTATCTCGGCTCCATCAAGAACGGACCCGAACCTCAACGGCAAGACGATGATGTCCTGAATGTCGCCGTCATCGACGACAATCGAAAGGTCCGGGCCATCCGCCCGTCACTCGCATCGCCATCGTGTTCGGCACGGCAAGAAAACGCCAACAAAGGTAATGGCGCCCTCCCAGCACAAGCCGCTGCGACTCGCTCCCGGCCTCGATCGACACCATGGTCCAGCGCGAAGGTCAGGGTGTAACTCTATCTGACGAACGTCTGCCGCTCCGCTGCTGGCTAGGACCGCCAAACGCGATGCTGACGCGAGCCGGGGGCGACCGGCGAATGTCCGCCGCCTCTCTTCGCGTCAAGGATCGTGACCGAAGGCGAAGACCCGCAAGGGGCTTCGGAAGCCGCCGCAGCAGCGCATAGAGCCCGGCCCGCAGGGCGACGCCCACGCTCAGGGGCGGCACGGAATATTTTGTGCGCCGATAACTTCCGCGTTCAACGAACCGGCTCAGGATTGCGGACTAGCGGATGTTGCCAACCGTATCACGGCGGCCACGCCGACACATGCGCCCCCTGCGAGGCAGACGATTTGCCGCCACACCAGCGGTGGAACGGCCTCGCCGGTGACGCCATGCACGAGCGCATATCCCGCCACGGCGGCAGGCGTGGCGAATATGAGCGCCAATGCGACCCGCAGGATCGGGGCGCGCAGCATGGCAAACAGAAGGGTCAGAATGCCGAAGGATGCAACGCCAGCGACAATGCCGACGATACCGGCGCCGATCCATCCAGCTCCGGTGCCGTAGGCGAAGCGCATCGCCGCGAGCGCGAGCATAAAGGGCAGCGCGTAAATCGCCAGCGTGTAGGCGAGGACACACATCATGCCGATCAGCATGACGATGACGGCGATTAGCGCGATCATGTCGGTGCCTCCGTTATGATGGAGACGATGCGGCGCGTCACGACCACGCGCCGGATCGCGATTTCAAGCGACAATCATCCCGGCATGGCACGCGAGCTTGACGTAGGTGCTGAGCCGGTGTTCGGCCTTGAAATAGAGGTCGCGCTCGGCCGGCAGGCCGAGCTTGCCGCGCACGTCCTCGATCTCGCTGAGCATCAGGTAGCCGAGTTCGGGACTGCCCATGCCAAGGTCACACAGGCCGAACAGGCGAACGTCCTCGCCTTCGGGACAGGCTTCCGTGATGAGCCATGTCGCGGCACCATCAGGCGTGAACAGCTTCACGACCGGGAACGGATCGAAGCCGTCACGCTCCTCGCTGGTGCGGCCGTTCTCGATCAGCTTGGCCAGCAGTTCGTCGGGGATCAGGGCTTCGGTGCGGGGAAAGCGCGGCATCATGACACGCCCTCCCCTGCCGGTTCGTTGATCCGGCAGCGAACGCAGTGTGCCGCGATGGCTCCGGCCTGCCGCGCCAGCTTTTGGGACAGCGCATCGATCTCGCCGCGCCGCGCAAAGCGCAGCGCCGCGACGTTAGCCTGAACGTCGCGCTCGTCGGCGCGGCTCCAGGTGGCGGAGGCACGGCCAAACTGGCGAGCCTTGACGCGGCTGCTCGTCGTCATGCGTTCGGCGCGCGCTTCAACCTGCCGCTCGATGACGGCAAGGTGGCGCGCGGTCTCGGCGTGCGCCGTCTCCATGCGGGTCAGTGTCGCCCGCTGTTTTGCATCGGTCTTCATGGTCTCGTGTCCTGCTGTCGTGCGGTCGAGGTCTCCGGCCGCGCCGGTCAGGCGCGGCCGGAACATTCTCGAGCGATGTCAGAAAGCTGGCCGGGGCCGCGCGATGCGACCCCGGCCGCGGCGGCTCACTCGGCGGCTTCGGGGAAGCCTTCGCTTGCCTCGGTCGCGCCGATGTCCTCGACAGACCCACCCGACGCTTCCGCAACCGGCGCGGTGCGCATCAGCGGCGGCAGCCATCCCGTCCCGGCAAGAAGCTGCTCGGCGGCTTCTGCCATCGGCTGCTTCTTCATGCTGGCGATGCGATCCGCCGCCTCACCGCTGACGGCCTCTCGTACAGCATCGAGGATGAGCGCCTTCGTCACGCGGCCGAGATAGGTTCGCACCGTCGGCGTCCAGTGCGCGGTCATGTCGAGCGCAAGTGCGCTTGCCAGCTTGTCAGCCGTCTCAAGCGCGCGCGGCTTGCGCTCCCAAGGCACTTTCACCGCGTTAACGGTCTGCGAGGCGCAATGCGCGAACAGCGCCATGACGCTTGCATGGTCCAGCCCGGTGATGAAGCCCCACAGGTCCGCCACGTCGCGCGGCATGTCCGCCGCCCATCCGGCGTGACGATCCGCGAGCGCCTTTGCCGCCGCCGTATCCTCGATGCCGTCCGCGTGTCCGCCAAGGGGTGGACTGACGGTGCGGATGTCGAGGCAATGGGCGTCACCGCCGCGATAGAAGCTCTGCGCGGCGAGCGCATGGGTGACGGCGATTAAGGCCATGTCCGGCTGCTCGCCAAGGGCGACCCGCAGGCCAAGGGTGCGATGCGTGGTCAGCTCGCGGACGAGAAGGTCGGACAGCGGCGTGCCGTCATCCCCTGCGTCCTCGTCGTCGGCGTTATGTGCGGCTGCATCGTCGCCGTCCTCGATGATCTCGCCATCACCGTTGACGCGCACGCCATCGATGACGGTTTCGCCATCGCTGGCTTCCTCCGCTTCGGGCTTCTCGTCCTCTGGACGGATGAAACCGCGCTCGATGCGGGCTTCTCCGTCCGGCGACAGCACGACAAAGACGCCACCGCGCGCGATCTCGTCAGGATCGTAAGCATGACGCTTGGCGTCGATGCGCTCGATCTCGGCTTCAAGCTCCCCGAACCGTTGGTCCACGTCGTCGGGAAGCTCCTCCGCGCCTTCATACTCCGACGACAGGCGGTCATATTCCTCCTGTGCGACAGCGCAGGCGGCTTCGTCTTCCTCGGAAAGCTTCACCGGATGCGGATAGGTGCGCGGCAGGCCGTGGGCGTGGGGATAATCGATATGAACCGAAACCCACTTCCAGCCTTCCGCCTCCTGAACCTGCGCGGCGATGCCTTCCAGTTTCTCGATGACAAGCCGCTCCAATAGCGCGGCGTCTTCATAGAAGCCGCCACGATCCTCCGTGAACAGATCGCGGACAATGTTGCCGCCTGCTTCCGTGTAGACTTCCGCACCGATGAAGATCGCGCGCCGATCCGTTGCCGGAATGTGGGTCTTCATGATGTCGCGGCGGATGAAGGACGGATCGCGGTTATAGGACAGGTTCTCGTAAACCTGCTCCTGCCGGGCGTGATCCTCGGTGATGGCGAAGGCCCTCAACTGGTCGAGCGTCAAGCCGCCGTCACGATAGACTTGCATCAGCCTCGGGCTGACCGCGCCGAGCCGAAGCCGCTGCTTCACCACATGCGCGGTGACGCCGAAGCGGGCCGCGATTTCCTCCGCGCCCCATCCGCGATGTTCCGCAAGCTCGCGGAAGGCCTCGAACTGGTCGGCGGGGTGCATGGCGGTGCGCGTGACATTCTCGTCAAGGCTGATTTCGAACGGATCGTTCGCCGTGTCGATGACGCAGCGGATACCCTCCGTTTTCTTGATCTGCTTGCGCTTCACGCGCAGCAACTGCGCCAGCCTGCGGCCTTCCCCGATGGTGACGAGATAGAAGCCGGTCGGCTTTTTCTCCGCGTCAAGCTCAGGCTCCACCACGAGGTTTTGCAGGATGCCCTTGGCGGCGATGCTGGCCGCATAGGCTTCGATCTCCGCCTCGCTGTGCGGGGTCTTGCGCGCATTGCGGGGTGACTTCTTCAGCTTGTTGAGCGGGATGAGAACCGTCTCGCCGTTTGCCGCGACTGACACGGTTTCCGCGCCGGTCTCAACCGCCGCAACCGCTTCCGTTTCTCCGACGCTGCGAACGTCCGCGTCTGCCGCTGCTTCCGCCACCATCGCAACCGTGCCGGCCCTCGCCATCTTCGATGTCCTTGCCATTGTTCCAATCCTTTTTCTGTGCAGGCCGGAGGCATGGCCCCCGCCATGCCTCCCGGGGGCGCGTGAGCGCTCGGCAGAGAGGGGGGCGGCTATCGGCGAGCATGGCCGGGCTGCGCGACAAGCGAGGTGGATTGGACGGATTGGGCGCGTGAAAACGATGCGCCGCCTTGCGCGTGCGCGGCCCTGCCATCGCACAGGCGGTAGTCGCGGGGGAGAGATGGCCGAGACCATCTCTCCCCTCCACGGATCGGCAAGGCTTCATCCGCAGCCGATCACGACAGAGCGAGCGAAACTCTCCTTACTCATCACCGCCATGCGCAGGCATCTTGCGTCCTGTTGCTTCACCAGGCCGTGTTCGCCTGCGCTCAATTTCGCGAAACTACGAAGACGCTCGACGCAGGGCTTTATACTGCCTGGAAATTCGCATTCTCATTCATGGGCACTGCGGCCAACATAGTTGGAGTCACAACCGCGCGGATTGAGCGTTTCGTGGGCGCTTTCAAAGTAACCGTTATGTTTGTTTGCGCCCCGCATCCTGCCGGGTTGCGATCGCTGCCGATAAAACAGTTTGCGCTGAAAAAGCGATCGCATGATCGCGCGATAAAAAATCGAAGAGTCAAACGGAGGTCACAACAGACGCAATCTAACTTCCGCACTTCGGAAGCACGCTGTGCAAGTCGTCATTGCCGCCCGCCTATAGCGCTGCGCGGCAATTTCCACTAAGCTGTTGGGCGCTTTAATGCGTGCCCGGATACGATCGTCTCGGGAGCAAAAGGCGATCATTCGACCGCTTGACCCTTCCCATCCTCGTAGCTGGGACAATCCCGACAATGAGGAGATTTGGCTAGAGTTGGCGCGCGCCATCGGACGCCAAATTGCAAGGGATGGAAGAGACGGTTTGGGACAGCCGATAGGGGAACGACATGACGATGGTGTCACCCAAAAAGAGAGCCGTGATATACGCCCGTTATTCGAGCGACATGCAAAAGGCGACCTCGATTGACGGTCAAATATTGCTCTGCCGTAAGGTCGCCGAACGCAACAATCTCGATGTCATCGGTGAATTCGTCGATGCGGCGAAGTCCGGTCTGACCGAAGATGCGCGGGACGGCTATCAGCGACTGCTCGACGGCGTGCGGAGCCACGACTTTGATGTGATTATCGTCGAGCATTTTGACCGTCTGTCGCGCGATCCGGCAACGATCCAGCGTCTAAAGCAGATTTTCGAGTTTAATCGCGTCGAGCTGATGGATCAGAAGGGGATTTACGCGACCGCTACCGATATCAGCATCGCGAGTCTCTACAATACGATCTACAAGCCCCAGCTTGCCGAAAAGGTTCGGCGCGGGCACGACAACGCTGTGGTCAACGGGAAGATTCCCGGCTCGTATGCTTATGGCTATCGGCCGACGCCTGGAGCGCCGGGTGAGCGTTCGATCGACGAGAATGAGGCGAAGATCGTACTTCGTATTTTCGAGGAGTACGCCGCCGGTCGGTCAACCAGAAATATTGCCGCCGATCTCACGCGCGAAGGCGTGCCTACGCCCGGCGCCACTCGCCACAAGAACAAAGTTGGTCGCACGATCTGGAATCATCAGTGCATCACGGGTGGTCGTAACGGCCGCGGCATCCTCGGCAACGAGCTGTATGTCGGCGTGATCCACTGGAACGTTCGCTCAACAATTCTCAATCCGGAGACGCAGAAGAAGCAGAAGCGCCGCAATCCGGAGGAACATCACCTCATTGTCATGAAGCCTGAGCTTCGGATTGTTCCACAAAAGCTATGGGATATGACGCAAAAGCTACGCAGCGAGCGCGCTGTCCGTATGTTCGGACCGAGCGGCAAGCCGCGGCGTCGCGAGGTAGTTCCGCGCAACAATGAACATCCGCTTGCTGGGACCCTTCGATGTGGGGTTTGCAATGGCCACATGCGAATTGCGCAGTCGTCTCGCGATGGCGGCCCGCGCGCAGCATGCGCCAACGCGCATCAACGCGGGACCTGCGAGCATACCCGTAGCTTTGACATGGACGTCATACTCAAAGACGTTTGCCGCAACATCGATGTGAAGCTGCTCTCTCCAAAGGCCATCGAGGAAGCGATGAGCGCCTGGCAAGAAGAGCGCAAGAACGATCGAAAGAAAGGCAGCGAACGCGAGACGCTTGAACGTCGACGCCGCAAACTCACTGCCGAGATCGAACGCCTATCCTACGCGATCGCGAACAGTCGTCGTAAGCCCGATGAGCTACTGAAACTGATCGATGAGTGCGACCTGGAGCGAGAAAATATTGATGCGCGCTTGCAGTTGCTCGGCGACGGTAGCGGAAACGTGATCCCGTTCGACCATCCGAAGTTCGGAGAGCTTTACTGCTCGGAGGTTAAGAAGCTCGTCACAGCGCTCAAGACCAATCCGAAGGCGACCGAAACGCGAGTCGCTTTCCGCACCTTGATTGGCTGTATTGTAGTGCATCCAGGCCGCAAGCGGATGCCCTACGAATATACGCCGTACCTGAACAGTGCCGCGCTCTTCGGGAAGCAACTTTTCCCTGAAAAAGGCGGGAAAGGCAAAGAGATCGGCAAGTCTGCATACTACAACAATGGCGGGTCAGAGAAGTCGGTGTC
>JAPXTA010000050.1:0-31466 GCA_033812735.1 Hyphomicrobiaceae bacterium
GCCTCAGGCGTGTTTGGCTGACCGACGAAGAGCAGGACGGCTACTACTACGGCTTTGCAAACGAAGGCATCTGGCCACTCTGCCATGTGGCCTTCGTTCGCCCGACATTCCGGGAAAGTGACTGGCGTTTCTACCAGCGGATAAACCAGCGCTTCGCGGACACAATCGTCGAGGAAGCGACGTCCGAAGACCCGATCATCCTCGTTCAAGACTACCACTTCGCTCTACTGCCCCGCATGATCCGCAATCGCTTGCCCAAAGCGACAATTGTGACCTTCTGGCACATCCCTTGGCCTAACGCAGAGACGTTCGGAATCTGCCCCTTCCGCGACGACCTGGTCGACGGTCTTCTTGGCAGCACGATCCTCGGCTTCCACACCCAGTTCCATTGCAACAATTTTCTCGAGGCCGCCGACCGGTTTATGGAGAGCCGCATCGATCGCGAACTGCAATCGGTAAGCCTTGGCGGCCATGAAACGCAAATTCGCGCTTATCCAATTTCGATCGAGTGGCCACCGCTGGCGCTTGCCGAACAGCCCCCGGTCGAGGAGTGCCGGCGCAATGTCATCGCGCGCTTCAACCTTCCAAGAGAAGCCAAAATCGCCGTCGGCATCGAACGCTTCGACTACACCAAAGGCATTCTCGATCGCATCCGCGCGATCGACGATCTTCTCACCCGTGAACCGCACTGGCGCGGTCGCTTGGTTTTCATCCAGGCAGCAGCGCCGACACGCAGCAAGCTCGACTCTTACAACACATTGCAACAGGAAGCCGAAGCACTGGTCGATGAGGTCAATCGGCGGCACGCGTCGAAGGGCTATCAGCCCATACACTTGGTGGTGCGTCATCACGATCAGCGCGAGGTCTTCGAGCTGTTCCGCGCCGCTGACGTGTGCATCGTCTCGAGCCTTCATGACGGCATGAACCTTGTCGCGAAGGAATTCGTCGCCGCACGTGATGATGAGCAAGGTGTCCTTATTCTGTCCAACTTCGCCGGCGCATCTCGAGAGTTGGCAGAAGCGCTGATCATCAATCCGTATGATACGCACCGCACTGCGGACGCTCTGGCCGCCGCCCTCGCCATGCCGCCGGATGAGCAGCAAAAGCGCATGCACTTGATGCGAGCGCAGGTCCGCAGCCGCAACGTCTATCGCTGGGCAGCGCAGATGCTCCAGGACGCCGCCATCACCCGCCGGCGTTTCGCTTTGTCCGGCTCTCCAACACAATGACCTATGGATCAAACGATCGTTTAAGGGCAACTTGAGCACCTACCGATCGGCCTGGTGAGGGACAACGACGCTATGACGTTCGATTTCTCCAACATGTTCTGGATCTTGATCGCGGTGCTCGCTCTACAGCCGCTCTTGACGACGCGCATTTTTGCGGCGCGCCGGGCGGCCGCCATCCGAGCCATCGAAGCCAAGCACCGCACGCGCGTCATCACCATGATCCATCGCCAAGAACAGCGAAGTTTCTTCGGAATGCGCATCTCGCGCCACATCGACCTGGAAGACGCACAATCGATCATCGCGGCCATCAAGGAGACGCCGCCAAACATGCCGATCGATTTGATCCTCCACACACCTGGCGGTCTGGTGCTCGCTGCGATGCAGATTGCACGCGCGGTCGAAGCCCACCCGGCAAAAGTCAGCGTCTTTATCCCAGTCTACGCCATGTCTGGCGGCACACTCATTGCGCTGGCAGCGGACGAAATAGTGCTCGGAGAATTTTCAGTGCTTGGCCCCATCGATCCTCAGATCGCGGGATTGCCGGCCGCGAGCATTGTCCGCGCCAGAGACTCCAAACCTGTTGCCAGTGTCTTTGATTTGACCCTCGTGCTCGCCGACGTGAGCGAGAAGGCGCTGGCACAAGTCAAGAAGGGTGCCGTGGAGCTTTTGACCCCGCAAATGGAGCAATCAAAGGCAGAACAACTTGCTGAGCAACTAGCAGGCGGACATTGGACGCACGACTATGCGTTGACGGCAGACGAAGCCTCAAAACTCGGCCTCCCGATCAAAGTCGGCATGCCGCGCGAGATCCTCGACCTCATGAAACTATATCCTCAACCCGTGCAGCGCACCGGGGTAGAGTATCTCCCTATCGATCTCCCGCGCCCTCATTGACGCGCCCGGTCGTTCGGTTCGCAATCTTGGTCAGGAAATGTTGCCATGCAAAAGAATGCCCTCTGGTTCGCGGTTCTGCCATCGATTCTGCTGTGCTCGCTGCAGACGGCATCGGCAAATGAAGAGATCATGGTGGCAGGAGACTGTTTCGTGTACCGCGCCCCGAAAGCAGGCGGTTCGGCACCAATCGATCGCATCGAAGTGCAGTACGTGCAGATGATGAGCAAAGACAACATCCCGCAGGGCGGCCAGCGCGTTCAAATCGGCATTCAGCCCCACCAATCCGACGACGTCATACCAACCGGCATCACGGATCCATGCGCCCCAAACGGCAGCAGCCAATCGTGCACACTGACGTGTCGCGAAGTCGGCACGGAAAAATCGCACGGCCGGCTCCGAATTACACCGATCGCTAATTCGAAGCTGAAATTGACGATCGAGGAACAGACGACCCTGAATGCGTGTTCGCCCACGGAAACAGCTGTCGTGCTACCAGCCGCACTCGTAGGCCGAACCTTCACCCTGACCCGCCGCGGCAGGAGCGATTGCTTTCACTGATCGCAGTCAACGTCTGTCCCCAGATTGACTGACGACTTCGGCTCGCAGATGCGTATGATTGTCTCTCCGGCAAGTATCTTGGTCAGTTGCGAGCGAGCCGATGTCCGACGAGCAGCCGCGCCAGCAAAGTGAAGACTTCGGCCCCTGGAACCCGGGGTTATCGTCGACGATTCCGCGTGACGTGCTGCCGCTGTCGACCATGTTCCGGCCGGAGAACGTCTATACGAGCCTCGCAGAAGCAGGGGAACTCTCGCGCTTTTCCGGCCTACCGACCCACGACGTGGTGCTCTTCCGCCCTGAACGGCTGGTGGTTCACGAAGTGCTGATCCGGGTTACGAGCGATCTGTCGGTACCGAGTGGTAGTGGATACAGCGACCTCGGAATCAACTTCCGTCGCATGACGGCGACCATCATGCGCGGCGAGATCGATGCCATCATGCCGGCGGTACACGCGGCATATGATCGGTGCGCCGCCGCTATTCGCGCCTGCATCGACAACGAACTTGCCGCGCTAACCTCGGCGGCATCATCGGCACAGGCCACCGCTTCTTTCGGCGAACGCTTCGGCCTCGGAGGCTGGTTCCGGTTCGGAAAGCCACAACTGCAGGCACGATCGATTGTAGCTCACCGCGCAACCGGCGATGTATCCGACGATCTCGCAGTACTCGCCCGCTGGAAACGCCTGTCGCGGGAAGCAAGCGACGCAGACGTGCGCGCTGCATTTATCGGTCTCTATCGCGCCGGCTCGATTGTGGCTGGCCGGCAAGGACGGCTCGGGATTGCCCGCTCGATTGTACGCGCGCTCGCCGAGAGGCTCGCAATCAACGAGCGTGCCTCCGAGGCAATAGGTGCGTTAGTCCAACCAGCCTTCCGCCGTGGCGCCTTGAACGCCGGGTTCCGCCTACTGCCGCCAGCGGCAAATCCTGTCGTCATGAACGTCAAGGGTGCATCCGCGTCCGGAAAGAGCACGACTCGTCATTATCAGCGCGATCTCGCGCGGCGTCTTGGTCTCAACTGGGAGGATTTCGCGCTGATCAGCCCGGACATCTGGCGCAAGTATCTCCTCGACTATCAGAGCCTCGGACCATCGGCGAAATATGCCGGCATGCTCGCGGGGCACGAGTTGGAGATCGTCGACCAAAAGCTCGATCGCTATATGGCGGGCAAAGCCGCGGCTGGCCGGATGTCGCACTTGCTGATCGACCGCTTTCGGTTCGACAGTTTCGCGCGCGCCGCAGACGAAGATGGCAGCAACCTCCTGTCGCGCTTCGGCAGTGATCTCTACATGTTTTTCATGATTACGCCGCCCGAGTCGACGGTGGAGCGTGCGTGGCTGCGTGGCCTGAAAGTCGGGCGTTACAAAGCCGTCGACGACCTTCTGGCGCACAATGTCGAAGCGTTCCTGGGCATGCCGCGACTGTTCTTCACATGGGCGGCGCGCGCGGACAAGCGCGTCAATTTCGAGTTCCTCGATAATACGGTCCCTGAAGGCGAAGTGCCCCTGACAGCAGCCTTCGGTGATCATGCCACGTTACATCTGCTGGATCTGCGACGGATGCTCGACCTCGAGCGCTTTCATAAAATCAACGTCGATGCGCGGACAGCCGCCGAAGTCTACCCGGATGCACGCACCTTCGCCGCCGAGGCCAATACAAAGTTCCTGCGCAGTAGCCTGAAGAGCATTCCGCGCCTCGTTCTTGCCGAACAAGCCAGCGGCAACGTCTACGGCGTCATTGAGCGCGGTGTTTGGATCTCGAAGAATAGCGGCGTTCTCGCGCGCGCAGCGGCGGATCCCGATACGCGAGTTGCCCTAGATGCTCTTGGCGCAGCCACATCCACAAATGCGATGGATTGCGCCACTCGTCTTGACCCTTCAAGCCACCCCACGATCGGCCGCTGGGGACATCAAAGGTAGTCCCGCGCGGCAATGGCGGCCCGCATCGGCTTGGAACATCACAAGGGCTGGCGCACTCATTTGACGACGAATCGAGCCTGGACGGGCTTTGCGTCCTTCGCGAGAGTTGCCGAAACGGCAACCTTGGCATCCTTTGATAGGGGCGCGGCAAGCGGGGCGACAAGAAGGTTCGGCGCCCGCGCGACAAGCGGCAGCACGGCCTGCTTCTCGCCATCCTGCACGATGGCGCGACCTGTCATGCCAGCGCTCGCAAGCGCCGCATCTTTCATGTCGGTAATGTAGATCCGCAATTCGTTCGACGTCGGCGCAAACTCCAGATGGCCACCATCGACATCGGCGATGTCGCCGCCGTTCGCGCCCGCGGGCTTTGATCCCTTGGGACCATGAGCATGAGCGCTAAACGAAAAGACTGTAGCACAAGCGGCAAGGATCAGTATGCGACGGTTCATGGTTCAAGCCTTTCTCTGCTTCTCAATAGACGGTCGCGGGGCGCGGTTCGACGTGCGCGGCCGCGTGTGATCGATCCATTTGCAGACCCTCGAGCGCTCTCGCACCGAACATCGCGAACAGAACGGGAGTTACAATTGCATCGAGCAACGTAGCGCTGATCAAGCCGCCGAAGATTGTCACGGCGACCGGATGCAAGATCTCCCGGCCGGGCTGGTCCGCACCGTAAAGCAACGGGATCAGCGCGAGCCCCGCCGACAGCGCTGTCATCAGCACTGGCGTCAGCCGTTCCCGCGAGCCACGTAGAATAAGTGCCGTGCCGAAGCGCTCGTCTTCGTGCAGCGCCAGGTTGATGTAGTGGCTGATCTTCAATATGCCGTTGCGCGCCGTGATCCCAGCCAATGTGACGAAACCAATCATGCTCGCGACGGATAAGGGCTGCCCTGCGATCCAGAGTGCGGCGACCGAGCCGATCAGGGCGAGCGGGATCGATGCCATGATGACAAGCGTGAGTGCCATCGAGCGGTATCGCGAGTACAATACCAGGAAGATCAGTCCGAGCGAACCCAGAGCGAGACTACCGATCAGACGACGTGCCTCTTCCTCCGCACGGAACGTACCATCGAGAGTCGTCAGATAGCCCGGCGGTAGTGGCACAGCGTCGAGCGCCGCACGCACATCGTCAACGATGCGCCGCATGTCACGGTTACCGTCACTATTGGCAAGGATCGCAATACGGCGCTGCCCGCCTTCGCGCTGGATCTGATTCGGGCCGGTAGTCTCCTCGATCTTGGCAAGCAGCCGCAGCGGCACGTGGTGACCGCCCGCAGATACCAGCAACTGCTGCAAGCCCGTAGAGGTTCGGTCCCGCTCCGAGAGCCTCAGCACAACATCGAAGCGGCGGTTCGCCTGTATGATCTGCGACACCACCCGGCCGTTGGAGAGGCCCTCAAGCGCCTCGGTCACTGATGCTGCACTGACGCCATACAAAGCCAGTTTTTCATAGTCGACGACAACCCGGATTTCGGGGATGCGTGTCTGCCGCTCGATCTGCAAGTCTGCAAGACCTTGGATGCCGGCAAGGCGCTGTCGCGCCATCTCCGCGATTCCTTGCAGCCGATCGAGATCAGAGCCGAAGATCTTGACGACAAGTTCGGCACGTACGCCAGATTGCAAATGATCAAGTCGATGAGAGATGGGCTGGCCGACATTGGCATTGACCGGCAATGCCACCAAACGCGCGCGGATGTCGGCCATCACGGCTTCCTTTCCACGTTGAGATCGCTTGAGGTCGACATCGATCTCGGCCGAATGCACGCCTTCGGCGTGCTCGTCGAGTTCCGCGCGGCCGGTCCGCCGTCCGACCGAAACAACTTCCGGAACTTCGAGGATCAAGCGCTCGGCGATCGTTCCGAGACGGTTTGACTCCGCCAGCGAGATGCCTGGTTGAACGGTCATGTTGATGGTCAGCGTGCCCTCGTTGAAGGGCGGCAAGAAAGCCCGCGGAAGCCGTGTGGCCGCAATAGCGGCTATACCGACGGCAACGGTCGCCACCAGCAATACCGGCCACCGCTTTCGAAGCGCGCCGGCAACCAGCTTGTCATTGCCGCGCTTCAATGTGCGCACCAGCCAGGTGTCGCCATGTGCAGCCGTACCATGTTTCAAGAGGTACGACGCCATCACCGGCGTTAGCGTGATCGAGACAACGAGGCTCGCCAAGATAGCGACGATGTAAGCAACCCCCAGCGGGGCGAACAATCGGCCTTCGATGCCCGTTAGCGCGAACAACGGCACGAACACCAGCACCACGATCAAGGTTGCGTAGATGATTCCGGAGCGCACTTCTTGGCTTGCCGTCGCAATAACGGAGAGCAGCGGGAGCGGCGCGGCAAGCGCCGCGTTCTCGCGCAGGCGCCGGCCGATGTTCTCGATGTCCACCACAGCGTCGTCGACAAGCTCCCCGATGGCAATGGCCAGCCCGCCGAGCGTCATCGTATTGATCGTCATGCCGAAGGCCTGAAACACCAGCACTGTGACCAGGATCGATACCGGTATTGCTGTGAGCGAGATCAGGGTCGCCCGCCAATTGGCAAGGAACAGCAACAGAATGAGCGCGACGATTGCCGCGGCCTCGACCAGAACGCTCTTAACGTTCGCAATCGCCTGCTCGATGAACGTTGCCTGACGGAACTGGATGTTGGTCGCCGTAACACCGTCGGGCAAGCTCTTCTGGAGTTCCTTCAGTGCGGCCTCAACCGCATTGGTGAGGCGAACAGTGTCGGCGCCTGGCTGCTTCTGGATCGACAGGATCACTGCGGGTCGGCCCTGATATCCGGCGTCGCCGCGCTTCATGCGCGCACCGAATTCCACCTCGGCGATCTGCCTCAAGACGACCGGTTGGCCCTGCCGTATGCCCACGACGAGATTGCGCAAATCTTCCAGACGGTCAGTGAGGCCGATATTGCGAATAAGATACTCACGCGCATTCTGATCGACGAAGCCGCCACCGGTATTGGTGCCAAACCGGCGCAGCACGCCTTCGAGCATGTCAGGCGTAATCTCCACCTGCGGCATAACCGCAAGATTGGGCGTCACGCGATACTGGCGCACCTCCCCACCAATCGGAATGACTTGGGCAACGCCGGCAATGGTCAAGAGCTGCGGACGGATGATGAAGTCCGCGATCTCGCGCACGTCCATCGCGCTTTGCGTCTTTCCGGTCACCGCGACGAGCATGATTTCGCCCATGATCGAAGTGATCGGCCCCATCTGTGGCTGCACGCCGCGTGGGAGTTGCGACTGAATGACTCCGATGCGCTCGGCGATCTGCTGACGATTGCGATAGATGTCAGTGCCCCAGTCGAACTCGACATAGACGATCGAAAGACCGATGCCCGACACCGAGCGCACTCGCATCACGCCGGGAAGGCCCGCGACCGCACTTTCGATTGGAAAAGTGACGAGGCTCTCCACTTCTTGCGGCGCCAGACCTTCGGCTTCAGTCATCAGCGTGACGAGCGGCTTGTTCAGGTCCGGGAACACATCGACGGGTACGCGCGGCAGAACACTCGCGCCGTAGAGCGCCAGCATCAAAGCTGCGGCGATGACGAACAGCCGGTTCTTCAGGCTCTGAGAGACAAGGAAATTGAACATCAGCGCACCTGATTGATCAATTCGGCAGCGCTGACGACGATGCGGTCACCACTGCTCAAGCCGGATTCGACCAACATGCGGTCTCCGTCGATCGGCCGCACTTTGACGACGCGCGCCTGAAAGCGTTCTGGTTCGCCATGCACCCAAATGCTCTGTTCCCCTGATTGAGCGGATACAACCGCACTCTTCGGCACGATGAGGCCGGTAGTGCGCTCTCTTGTTCGCGCGAACACAGTCACGGGGCTGCCGATATTCAGGGACGGGGGCGCGTCCGAAATGGCAAAATGGAGTTGCGTCGAGAGCTGCTGCAGTGTGCGGCTACGGCCGATGAAAGTCAGATTCATCGATGAAGTGCCCGCTGCCGTGGCGCTTGCTTCGTTCATGAGTTCCGGCAGGCTGGGGTCGAAAACCAGGGCTTCGACCCATAGGCTCTTGGGATCGACAATCTGGAAGACAACGTCCTGCGGCGACACCACCTGACCTGGCACCGCCCGCATGCCGGCAATCACGCCATCGACCGGCGCCGTCAACAGCTCGGCCCCGCGCTGGCTGGTCGCAAGTGTTGCGCGCCGCCGCTTGAGGTTCTCGAGTTCTATTTCGACTGTGCGCAAACGCTCAGGCGAAAGCGTGTTGCTCTTCACCAGCGGGCGAAACTGATCGACACGGTTCTGCGCCAGCGCGATCTGTTGATCGAGTTCCGCGCCGGTCTGCTGAACATTTGTGAGGTCGATCGCCGAGTATGCCGGAACAACGACGGCCAGCACTTGTCCTGCCGTCACAGGCTGGCCCAGACGGGGCAGGCCACCCTCGACCGGCGAAACCCGTCCAGCGATGGTGCTTTGCACGACGCCGGACCGGTTCGGGTCGGGAATGATACGGCCAACGAGTGTGACTGCCGTCTCGACACTTGCTTCCGCTACTGGCGCGGTCGCAACTCCGATCAGGCGTTGCGAGACTTTCGGCAGAAAGACACTGCCGTCCGAAAGGCGAGTAGGCGTATCTGCGAGGATACGCGGTTTGCCTTGATGCTGCACCGGTTCGGGCACGTCCAGCGCCGTGATCAGCAAGTCGCTGGCCTTGCCATCCATGATCGAGATAACGAGTTCGTGGCGCCCCGGCTTCAGAATATCGGGAGCGACAATGGCGTAAGAGCCGTCTGGACGAACCACGGCTTTGTGCTCTGTTTCGCCAACGGTCACGGTCACAGAGGCGGAAGTAACCGGTGCGTTGGTCGTGAGCCGATCGACGATGATGCGTAGAGTGTCGCCATTCTGGATAGCTACAACCTGAAACTCTTCCGACATCGCCGCCGCGCGGTTGAGACTTGTGATCTCGAGCGCGGCCTTGTCATTGCCGTGGTCGTGGCCCTCGTGCGCGCGTGGGGGAACCGCGCCCGCGCAGAGCAGAAGCACGAAGGCGAGCAGCGCGCGCATCAGCGCCGCGCCCAAAGAGTGGCTGGTCATGGTCAGTCCTGATGGCGAGAGATGGACGCGCCCAAGACGGCGCGCAAGAAGCTACATCTGCCGTACAGGATTGGGAGGACGAGGTAGCGGGTCGCCCAAAATGCCCGGCGCACCATGCAGCAAGACAGCAATGGCGTTGCGGCCGGCGGCACGAGCGACGCCCCAGTTCAAAACCGGGCTGACTAAGGCGCCGGCGCAACACGATGCGCTGGAACAAGACCCGCAGCCGGCACCGCATGGGCACCCGATATGTCTGGGGATTGACGGCTCGGATTGAAACAGCTGCTCGAGAGCCAACTGAACATCAGACCGAACCACCGGCGTCACGGCAGTTGCCTCAGCCTCGATGCCGTCGACGACCGCAACCACCGGACTTGAGTTCTCAACGGCAGTTGCAGCGATCGCTTCAAAGCCCTCGACGACACCTGCGATAACACCAGAGGATCCAGCCGCGACCTTGCCACAATCGTGTCCGCCGTGGGCAATCGCAGGAGAAGGCACAGCAAACAGGCCAAGGACAAGGGCCAGCAAAACTGCTGAGCCGAGCCAAGACATCAAATGTGCCCGCGCCACTTTCATGCTCAAGGTTTAAGTGAATTCGCCAGCCAAATCAAACCGGGCAGAGCCCCCAGGGAAGTTGGCGGATGGGGAGGGATTCGAACCCCCGGTGAGCGTTAACCCACGCTGGTTTTCAAGACCAGAGCCATAAACCACTCGGCCACCCATCCGCAGCGGGCCGCAACCTATATCGGTTCAAGCCAAGTTGAAAGGGCTAGCAGCGCGCAACACAGCAGCCGGACCGCGAGCTGCAACTCGTCCAAACGAAATGGGCCCGGATACCGGATCCGAGCCCATTCGAGAACACTTGGGAACTTGACCGTCAGGCGGCTTCGATTGCCGCACCATTAGCTTCAACTTCTTCCATCGCTGCGCGTCGGCCCTTGGCGCTCTTGGACAGCACCTCAGTGATCCGCTGCACGGCGCCGCGCTCGTCGAGCTTGTCGACGGCGGCAATCTCACGGGCCATCCGATCTAGTGCCGCCTCGTACAGCTGACGCTCCGAGTACGACTGCTCCGGCTGATTTTCCGCGCGGAAGAGGTCGCGAACGACCTCTGCGATCGACACGAGATCTCCCGAATTGATCTTCGCTTCGAATTCTTGGGCACGACGGCTCCACATCGTACGCTTGATACGTGCCTTGCCCTTGAGCGTCTCCATAGCCCGCTTGACGATGCCTTCGTCCGCAAGCTTGCGCATGCCGACGGTCTGCGCCTTGCCGGTCGGCACACGCAGGGTCATCTTGTCCTTCTCGAAGGTGATCACGAACAACTCGAGAGACATGTTCGCGATCTCTTGCTCTTCGATCGCAACGATGCGACCTACCCCGTGCGCGGGGTAGACGATCCATTCGTTCGTTTTGAAACCATGTCGCGAACTGACCGGCTTCTTCGAAGCGTCGGTCGCTTGCTTCTGGGCTGCCGCCGCTTGGGCGTGCTGCGCCACCTTGTGTGCAATGTCCTTCGGCGCGGCAGGAGCCGTGATGTGCGACGCAACCGGTTTTTGCGCGGCTGCGACGGCTGGAGCAGCTGCCACAGGAGTAGACTTCGCCACCTGGGGAGCCTTCGCAACGGCAGGAGCCGCCGGCTTTACCGGCACGGCTACCGGTTTGGCGACGGCGGCAGGCGCCGGCTTAGCAGCCTCAGGAACCTTCTTGGCGGCAATCTTGGGCAACTCTGCCTTCGCCTCGACCTTCTTATTGACAGCCGCCACCTTGGGCACGACAGCTGACTTCTGCGCCGTCTTGACGGCGATGGCGGGCTTCTTTGCGATGACCTTGGTATCCTTCGCAGGGCTCTTGGCTACCACCGGGGCTTTGACGTCCTTCTTGACGGATGAGGACTTGGCGGCGAGCGGAGCGCTGCGGCCAGCCGACTTCCCGTTTTGCTTCGGAACGGGCGCTTTCGCTGCCGTGGACTTCTTCTGCGTCATAACCCACTCCTACTCGCTTACCCATGCACACACCGCCTCACAGCGGCGAACGAAACCGATACCTGTTTCTCGACGCGCCGATGGCACGTGAGACACCCATGGAACCGACAAGCCAACGGCTGTCGACACCACCTTCAATTTCCCCTATTTCCTGACTTGCCTTTGGTATATGCGGCTGCCGATCGACGCTGCCTTATCAAGCTGCGGACCTGCGGCTGGCGACGACAAGAAAATCTCCACACCGCTCATTCGAAAGGGAACAACGATCATCATCAGTGCCTGATGTTCCGATTTCGTTCACGCCACATCACAATCGCAGGCACACTAACATATTGTTCACAAAAATAGAAGGGCCAGACGAGCAGAAACCGTATCCCTGGCGTCCAAAATCTTTCGCCAAAGGAAACAATTGACGGAATCGGCAGCTACAACGATGAACAAATCCTTGTTGGTATGGTATCCGGCTACGGCGGGTGGCCCGGTTTAGTTCCCTTCGCCAGGCTTGCTCGAGAAATACTTTTCAAACTTACCGGTTTCGTCGCGGAAGTTGTCCGCGTCGGGAAGAGCCTCTTTCTTGGACGCGATGTTCGGCCAAGTCTCAGAATACTGCCGGTTGATCTCCAGCCACTTCTCGAGACCCGGCTCTGTGTCCGGCTTGATGGCATCCACGGGGCATTCAGGTTCGCAAACGCCGCAGTCGATGCACTCGTCAGGGTGGATGACGAGCATGTTCTCGCCTTCATAGAAGCAATCGACCGGGCAGACCTCGACGCAGTCGGTGAACTTGCACTTGATGCATTTGTCGTTGACGATGTACGTCATGGGCGCATGTCCGTAGCGAGAATGAAGTCGAGGATTTCTTATTGCCTGGGAAGTGGCCGTGCAGGAGGTCAGGTTGTCGCACGAGCTGACGATGTGACGCGACCTTACGCCCGCGTCAATAGTCGCCTTCGTCTTCCCGCTTGAACCGTTCCATATCGCGGCGGTCCTTTTTTGTTGGGCGACCGGCACCGGGTAGCCGCTCAGCTTCCTGAGCAGGTGAACGCTGCGGAGCAATCGGCGTCAGATCTTTGAACAGCAAGGCCGCCTCAGGAGCGCCACCCCGCCGGACCCCACCTTGGAGAACCTCGAGGATGCGGACCCGCTCCCTAAGTCCGATGGTGAGGACGTCTCCAGGCCGCACCAGCTGGCTCGGCTTATCGACCTTCAGTTTGTTGACCCTGACGCGCCCCTCGGTCACCAGGCCGGCCGCCTGGGTCCGGGTCTTAACAACGCGGGCAAACCAGAGCCACTTGTCCAGCCGCTGCGACTGAACTTGTCCGGCTATGGCGTTTTCCGCGCGTTCAGACATCGAGCCCGATCACTCCTTGGCGGATCCCTTCTCCAAGGCGGCCTTGAGGGCGCTGAGCGCCGCAAAGGGAGAATCCGGATCCGGCCCCTTGGATTTGGAGGGCCCAGACTTGAACTGCTGTGGCGGCCGTTCCCCGCGACGATCTCCCCGATCGAACCTTTTGCCACGATCGCCGCCACGATCGCGATCGTTCGGACGGCCACCACCCCCGTGGTGTGGACGGTTTTCGCCGCCTCCAGTCTTGCGGCCACCGTCGCGCTCGCGATGCCGTGCATGACGCGGCTTTTCACCTTGCGGATGCTCCGACGGAGTCCCCGCCTGCGAGGCCACCTGACCATCCGGCGGCACAGCCCCGGCAGCAGCCGGATCGGTCGGACGATTGTGTGGTGGGCCCTTCTGGTGCCGGCGATCGCGATCACGCTGCCATGGCTTCCGCTCGCCTTGCTTTCCACCCGGCGCTCCCCCCTCACGGCGACCCTCGCCACCGCGCTGCTGTTGCGGTTGGAACTTCCTACGTGGCCGCCAGACCTCGATCATAACGACGAGTTCGGTGGCGGGCGCCTCGGGCTCACCCGAAGATGCTGGTACGCCACCAGCCGGTTCCGGCTCGGGCGTAACGGCCACCGCTTCCGCAACTGCATCGGCCGGCTGGCTTGGCAATAGCTCTCCATCGCCGTCAGGCCGAGCCGGCTCCACGGCCGGTGCGGCATCAGTATCAACCGCTGACTCGGCTGCGGCAACGACAGCGCTAGCCTCCGGCGCAGTCTCACCAGGCGCCGCTGGAACCACAGCCTCCTGCTTCTTCTGAGGATTGAGCCACAAGGGCCGGGCACGCTTCTCCGAGCGGAATCCGAGCACAGAAAGAACGGCGCCAAGTTCAGCAGCAGAGCAGCCGAGGATCGACATCATCGCTGGTGTCGCGATAAAGGCACCGTCCCCAGTCGAGCCGAGCGGCGGTCGCGCCTCGGGCTTTGCCGGATCGGCCCGCCATGCCAGCAAGGGCCGGATCAGATCGGCAAGGCGTTCGAGCATATCGACGCGCACGGCACGCGGGCCGCACACGTGGAAGCCGAGCGCGCGATAGTACGCATCCGGCTGACTTGAGTTTGCAGGCACCGACGTAAGCCCCGCGCGCGGCGGAGCTGGCAGCGTTTCCACGGTCAAACCGGTCCCGTCCGCACCGTTGAGCGCCCATAGGATCAGCGCAAGTTCAGTCGATGCCGGCTTCAGCATCAGCGGGAAGAAAATATTGAACGCGCCGAACCGAATTCCATACTTGCGCAGCTGCGCCCGCGATGGCTGATCGAGCGACTTCATTTCCTCGGCAACCGCTTCGCGCCGAAGAACGCCGAAATTCTCTTTCAGTCGGAACGCGATACCCCGCGCGAGGCCGGTCACATCCTCAGATTTCGAGATTTCCACGAGCGGTTTCAATCGTTCGCCGATCAGCTCGGCAATCCAACCGTTCAGCTTTTCCTGGACCTTCTCCTTGTCCGGACCAGTCAAATGCTCGTCCGCGATCAACTGCACCTGAGGCTTGAGCGGATCGTCTCCCTTGACGAGAGACCCGATGGCATCGCCACGCCACAAAATCTCTCCTTTGGGCGAAAGCTTGAACGCATCTGGCTTAGCCGACGCAACGCGCCGCACGCGCATTCCAAGTTCCTTGGCGAGCACCTGCGCGGCGGCGGCACGCGCCGCTTTGCCCTGCAGATCCTCCGATTGCGTCTCCGGCACGAAACGAAAGCCCTGCAGGCGCCCGACGAAGTGCTTCTCTACATGCACTGCGCCATCGTCACTGATCTCGGCGTTGAGCTCGTCCTTGTCCCGCATACCGCGTACGAGCGCGCTGGTTCGCCGATCCACAAACCGCTGCGTCAGCTGCTCATGCAAGGCGTCTGACAAGGCATCCTCGACCGCGCGTGTCTTCTCCTGCCAATGAACGGGGTCCTTCAGCCAGTTCGACCGGTGCGACACGTAAGTCCATGTCCGGATATGCGCGAGCCGGTTGGACAAGGTGTCGATGTCGCCATCGGTGCGGTCAGACACCGCGACCTGCATCGCAAGCCAGTCCTCGGGAATCTTGCGATCGCCGGACATCAGCGCCTTGTATAGCGTGCCGATCAACTCGGCGTGGTTCTGCGTCGAGATCTTTCGATAGTCAGGTACCTGGCACACGTCCCACAGAAGCTCGACCGCGGCCCTCGTTGAGGCGAGGTCGGTAATGTCTCGGTCGCTGCTGAGCGTCTCGAGTGCAAGCACATCGTCCGCCATCCGCGCGCGCTGCAAGCGCCCCTCGCGCGGCGGCTGACGCAGCGAATCCCTAAGATTGTAGAGGTTCGAGAAGTCGAGATCCCGCGCCCGCCATTGCAAGACTTTGACCGCATCGAAATTGTGGTTCTCGAGCCGCTCGACAAGATCGGCGGACAGTGGCTCGGCGCCTCCTGTTACCCCGAACGTACCATCGTTCATATGGCGGCCGGCACGGCCAGCAATCTGACCAAGCTCCGACGGTGTCAGTTCGCGATGAACCTCGCCGTCGAACTTCCGCGTCGCGGCAAGCGCCACGTGATCGAGATCCAGGTTGAGCCCCATTCCGATCGCGTCGGTCGCAATCAGGAAGTCGACGTCGCCGGATTGGTACAGCGCAACTTGCGCATTCCGCGTCCGCGGCGACAAAGCTCCGAGCACGACGGCACATCCGCCACGCTGGCGGCGAACGAGTTCCGCGATCGAATAGACGTCATTGGCCGAAAACGTCACGACAGCCGAACGCGCCGGAAGCCGCGTCAATTTCTTCTCGCCGGCATAAGTCAGCTTCGATAGGCGTGGCCGGGAAATGAAATTAGCACCCGGGATCAGTTCGCTGATGCAGTCCCGCATCGTGCCAGCGCCGAGCATCAGTGTCTCGAGCTTGCCGCGAGCAAAAAGCAGCCGGTCCGTGAACACGTGACCACGCTCCGGATCAGCCGCCAGCTGGATCTCGTCGATCGCGAGAAAATCCGTCTGCACATCGGGCGGCATCGCCTCCACGGTGCACACCCAATATCGAGCCTGTTCTGGCTTGATCTTCTCTTCACCGGTGATGAGCGCGACTTTGTCGGCGCCGACCCGCGCCACGATCTTGTCATACACCTCGCGCGCCAAAAGCCGAAGCGGTAGGCCGATCATACCGGTTTCATGACCGAGCATTCGCTCGATCGCCAAATGGGTCTTGCCCGTATTTGTTGGCCCGAGCACCGCGGTAACATTGCGAATGCGGTAATCCATAGTCAGGCTCATCGACGACTGGGCTCCCAAAGGACGCTGAGCCATTGCAGAGCGCTCGCGCAAGATCAAGGGGATAAAGACGGCAGGCAAAGTACTGTGCGGCCGGTCTCTGCTGGTTACAACCGGTTCAAGGCCGCAACGTGGACGACGAGGGATAAGAGGCAACTTGGTCTCGATCGACCGCCTCCTCGCGATCAGCCGCCCTCCAAAGTTCGTCCTCCGCCCAAACCGAATGGTGTTGCTTTGCCCAGTTGATGTCGACCTCGCCGGTTCGCATGGCGTCGAATGAACCTTGCATCCCGAGGGTACGGAAATACGCATGCGCGACAACCACTGAGATCATCATGACCCCAGCCGCGGCATGCCAGCCCCGGCTAGAGGCCGGCGGCAATCCGAAAGCGCCATAACCAGTCGCCGCCGCGAGCGCCCCCGAAACCAAAAGAAAAAGGAACATAGCCTTCTGAGTGGCAGTGAGCCGGCCCGCAGGCGGCTGCCGGCGGTTGCCCAATAGAACGCCTCCAGCCCGAATCCAGGCCAGATCATACCGGGTTGGCATCAGATGCGGCGCCGACCCGATAAATGTTAGGGCCAGGGCTACGATGAAGAGGACGCTCGCCCACGTGTGCAGCACCCCGTTGAGGGGCGAAAGCGGCGTGCCGAAAGCCCTTTCCCAGTACAGGGAGGCAAAACCGGTGACCGCAAGTGCGAAAAAGGCGGCCGCCTGAACCCAATGCAAAACCCGCCTTTGGCGAGTATTCCGAACAATTGTCTTTCCGGACCAGCCGCCCGCAATGAGCACCCGCCCGCGCAGCAAATGCCAAATCACAAGAAATCCGGCGACTGCAACTGGCGCCCAATAGCCTTGATCGACGGCGCGTTGAACTTCGATCGGCCAGCCAGATTGAAGGCCGCCTGATTGGGCGGCAGCTGGCGCCGTGCAGCAAACTTGAAGGCAAACAGGCCCAAGCGCCAACCATCCTATCGCGCGCGAATGCCACGAACCCCGTCCATATCGGTTCATGGCGAAGCCTCTAGGCACTTGCGATGGCTCAAATGAACGAATACCTGACTGTTGCACTATGCAATAGATACCTCATCATAGGGCACTCGGGGTAGTGAAGACCCCACCCGCGTAGCGAGATAATGCGCATGACCCTGACGATCGACAAGCCTGCCCCAACTTCGGCAACCCCGATGATCGACCCGTTTGGCAGGACCGTCGACTACTTGCGCGTCTCCGTCACGGATCGCTGCGACTTCCGCTGTGTCTATTGTATGTCCGAACATATGAGCTTCCTTCCCAAGAAAGATCTCTTGAGCTTGGAGGAGTTGGATCGGCTCTGCTCGGCGTTCGTCAAAAAGGGCGTGCGAAAGCTTCGCATCACCGGCGGCGAGCCGCTCGTTCGCAAAAATATCATGTGGCTCTTCGAGCGCTTGTCCCGCCACTTCAGCGACGGGTCTCTCGAAGAATTGACACTCACCACCAACGGCAGCCAGCTACCAAAATACGCACGTGCCTTGCGGGATGCCGGCGTCAAGCGCGTCAATATTTCCCTGGATACCCTGAAGGCGGACCGCTTCAAGGCAATCACTCGCTGGGGCAATTTTGACGATGTGATGGCCGGCATCGAAGCCGCTGAGCAGGCCGGCCTTGCGATCAAGATCAATGCCGTCGCCCTCAAAGGCGTCAATGAAGACGAGATCGTCGACCTCGTGAAGTTCGCGCACGGCCGCGACATGGACCTCACGCTGATCGAGACAATGCCGCTCGGCGACATCGATGGTGATCGCACGGATCAATACTTGCCATTGTCCATGGTTCGATCACGCCTTGCCGGCGACTTCACCTTGACGGACATCCCCTACAAGACAAGCGGCCCTGCGCGCTACGTTCGCGTCGAGGAAACTGGCGGCCGCCTCGGCTTCATTACGCCCATGACGCATAACTTCTGCGAGAGCTGCAACCGCGTCCGTCTCACCTGCACGGGTACGCTCTACATGTGCCTTGGCCGCGATGATGCCGCCGACCTGCGTGCTGTCCTTCGCACCTCCGACGACGATGCGATTCTTTCAAATGCCATTGATGAAGCCATCTCGCGCAAGCCGAAGGGCCACGACTTCATCATCGATCGCCGCACCAAGAAGCCGGCTGTAGCCCGGCACATGAGCGTAACGGGCGGTTGAGTTCAATCGATAGGCACCGAAGACAACCACCAGTCGTCTCCGACCAGAACCGCCGTAGCGTCGGGCACTCCCCCACGCACGAGCTGACGCGCGCGCCAAATAGCCCCACTCGACAAGGCCTGCCCCACCGCGCGCGCTTCCTCGGAATCGCTGGCGCCGACACAACCGATGAAGCCGGAACGGCCGATGACCCGTGCGCTGAAGGCCTCGCCACAGCGGCGGACCAACAGGGTCACACCCCATCCGCCGCCCTCATTCGATCCCGACAGGGGAAAGACGAGCCTGCCTTTCTCCGCCAATGCGTCGAGCCAAACCGCTTCGGGACGCGTCGCACCCGCATTCACATAAATGGCATTTGCAAGTGGCAAGACGCTCCCGGCGCCACTCGCACCCCGAACCGTGACGGTCTCCCAGGGCTCGAGATTTTCGCCCGCACGAAGCGCAAGATCTGGCTCGATTTCATACGCGACGACGCGCCCCTTTGGGCCAACCAACTGCGCCAGGATCGCCGTGTAGTACCCGCTACCACAGCCGATATGCAAAACCGTATCACCACGGTCGGGGTCGAGCGCGGCGATCATTTCGCCGTGCAGCCACGGCTCGCCGTTGTTGATGCCTTTCTCCTTGTCGAGCGAAAACAAGACGTTTTGATAGACGAGAATGGGGTCGGCGTTGGGCGTCGTGACAAAGTCGGGTCCCCGTGGTGCAAACCGCGGAACCGACCAAGGACCTGGCCCAAGAAAATGCTCGCGCGGCACAAAGGCGAAAGCATCCCCGATCCGGTCCGCCAGCTCTCCACCGCCGGCCCCGGACGCGACCAGTCGCGCATAGAACCGGCGGGCGGCTTCGAGCCTGACATCGTCTCCGTCGCTCATGATCGAAGCCTAAAGCGCAGGATGATCTTCACCTAGCGAGAAACGTGCAACGCCGGCACCCGATCCTTCCACGGCATCGCCTCCTCCAATGCTGCGGCCAGTTGCAAGATGAGATGCTCCTCTGCCGGCCGGCCCGCGAGTTGCACCCCGATCGGCAATCCGGTCGAATGCATTGCGAGCGGCAACGAAATGGCCGGCGTCCCCATGAGATTGTGAGGGATCGTGAACTGGCAGGGCGGCGCGAAGCACGTATCGACGAAGCTACCGGCGGGATCCAACCCGGATTGTCCGAGATGGTAACGTCCCCACGGTTCGGACACGCGTGCAGTGGTCGGCGAAAGCCAGATGTCATGCTTGCCATAGACTTGACCTGCAATCTTCCGCCGCGCGACGTTCGCCGCTGCCATCGCCCCGAAGAAGTCTGCCGCCGTCAGCGTGCGCGCCCATTCATAGAGCGCGACCATGCATGGCTCCAGGTTGTCCGGTCCCGGCTGTCGCCCGGTCTTCTTGCCATAGCCGTCGAGCCGGTCCGCAAAGCCGAAGAAGAAGAGCTTGTTCAAGTCGTGCAGCATCTGCACGCCGCCGGCATCGACCGTCACCTCCTCGACCTTATGGCCCATGCTCTCGAGCATCTTCCCCGTCGCACGAACCGCCGCCGCAACCTCCGGATCGACCTTCACGCCGAACAGCTCCGACAGGACGAGAGCGACGCGCATCGGCTTCGCCTTCTGTTTGGCGATCACGGCGTATGACTCGCTGGGCTTCGGAATGACAAAGGGGTCGCCGAGCTGTGGCGTCGAAAGGCAATCGAGCGCGGCAGCAGCATCCCGCACCGTCCGCGTCTGCAACATGTTGGCCGAGAAACCAAGCCCGCCTTCATCGACCACCGGCGCGAGCGAAACCCGCATACGTGACGGTTTGAGACCGACACCGCCGCACCAGCTGGCCGGAATGCGGATCGACCCGCCGATGTCAGAACCGTGCGCGACCGGCACTATACCTGCAGACACGGCCGCCGCCGCACCGCCCGACGATCCACCCGCCGAATAGCCCTTTTTCCAAGGCGTCGACGTATTGCCGAACATCACGCTCTCGGTCGTTGGCGACATCGAATATTCTGGCGCAGCCGATCGCCCGAGAATGTTGAGCCCCGCGTCCCGCATCTGCACCGTCATCGCCGTGTCTGCCTCGGCGACCATCCCCTCGCAGAGCCGGGACGCGAACTCGATCTTCCGGCCCTTCTCGTGACCGAACACGTCCTTCATCAGCGTCGGCACGCCCCGAAACGGCCCATTGCCGAGCGATTTTTCGTCGAGCCCTTCGATCCGGTCCCCGTACGTCTCGATCACCGCCTTGAGATCGCCATTGACCGCCTCGATGGCTTTGAGCGCTGTCTGCGCCAGCTCTTTGGGCGTCACATCCTTTTTGGCGACCAACCCGGCCAGACCGATACCATCGTACTTTGCGTATTCGGAGAGCTTCATCATCGACCCCTTGGCTGTAAGCCGTTGAACTCGTCGGCACGCTAACCCTTTGACTGGCAAGCATCCACCGTTTCCTAAATCGTGCCTGCTATGCGCTCGCCGCCGCAGACCCACGTCGCCACTCGACGGCCAAACTGTCGCCCTGACGGAAAGTTAACTTGGCTTCTCCAGCCCCCGACGCTAAGCGTCGCCGGACGATTCTTGCCCCAGCTGACTGAAAGGGACCTATCCCGTGAATAAGACGAAACCGCTCGCCCATGTGGCGGCCTCGCGGCTGGCTTTCGGCCTCGCCGTTTTGATGGCCGCGGCCGCACCCTCCGTGGCCCAGAACGCGACGGTCGCAACCGTCAACGGCAAGACGATCACCGAAGCCGACGTCAAGCTCGCTGAGGCCGAAATCGGATCGGAGCTCAATCAGCTGCCACCCCCGACCCGCCGCCGCCTACTGATCGAGTATGTCATCGAGAACCAAGTCCTCGCCGACGCAGCAGAAGGAGCGAAGCTCACCTCTGGCCCGGCCTTCGAAGAGCGGATGGCATTCTGGAAGCGCCGCGCCATGCGCGACCTCTTCTTCGACACCAATGTCCGCGACGCGGTGAAGGAAACCGACGCCAAGGCGTTCTATGACGAACAGGTCAAACAGATTAAGCCGGAGGAAGAGGTCACCGCGAGCCACATCCTTGTCGCTGAAAAAGCAAAAGCCGACGACATCGCCGCGAAACTCAAGGCCGGCGGAGACTTCGCCGCACTCGCCAAGGAACACTCGACCGACCCCGGCTCCAAGGAAAACGGAGGCAGCCTGGGCTTCTTCGGCAAGGGCCAGATGGTCCCTCAGTTTGAGGAAGCAGCCTTCAAGCTCGCAAAAGGCGAGATCTCCGCTCCTGTTCAGTCACAGTTCGGTTGGCACATCATTAAGCTGGACGACAAGCGCACGCGCGCAGCTCCGGCATTCGACACCGTCAAAGAGCGCATTATGACGTCGCTGATCGGCCAGAAGGCCCAGACCGTCGTCACCGATCTGCGCAACAAGGCGAAGATCGACTATGTCGACCCGGAGCTGAAGAAGCAGGTTGAGGCGGAAAAGGCCCAGGCCGACGCCAAGAAGGCGGCTGAGCCTGCGAAGAAGTAACCGCCAGAGCGCTGGTTACCTTTGCATTTGCCGCTAGAGACAACTAATCGCCGCCGCTGCTAAACCCTCCGGGGCTCTGACGACTTGCGATCCGCCGCAAAGCCGGCGCAGCAAGTCCCAGGGAAGGCAGCGGCGGTTTTCGTTTAACCGTTGGCTCGCACATGAAATCGAGACGTTCAGGGCAGGAAACAATGACGACGAAGAATGAAACGATCGGATTTATCGGCCTCGGCGCCATGGGCCGTGGCATGGCGACGAATTGCGCGAAGAAGGGCTTCAATCTCGTCGTTCTCGACGTCCGGCCCGAACCGGTCGAGGCGTTAGTCAAGGTCGGTGCCAAAGCAGCCAAAGACTTGGCCGACCTCTCGTCGCGCTGCTCGATCATCATCACCGTCCTGCCAACCGGCAAAGAGGTTGCCGAGATCTGCTGGGGACCTGGCGGCATCTTCGATCATGCCAAACCCGGCACGCTCGTAATGGACCTCTCGACCATCGCGCCCGAAGAAACCGACCGCCTGCATGCCGAAGCAAAAAAGCGCGGCTTCAAGGCGGTCGATGCGCCAATCGGCCGTCTCGCTTGGCATGCTGATCGCGGCGAAAGCCTCTTCATGGTCGGCGCAGAACCGGACGACTTCGCACGCGTGAAGCCACTGCTCGACGCCATGGGCACCACAGTGCACCACTGCGGACCCGGCGGTGCCGGCACGCGCACCAAGCTGGTCAACAACTACCTCGCCATCACCTCCTGCCAGCTCAACGCCGAGGCAATCGCCTTGTCCCAGCGCTTCGGTCTCGACCTCTCGAAAACGCTCGACGTCATCCATGGCACCACCGCAACGAACGGCCAGCTCAAGATCAATTTCCCAAACAAGGTTTTCGCTGGCGACACCGAGCCGGGCTTCACCATCGATCTCGCTCACAAGGACTTGTCGCTGATCGTCCAAGCGGCGAATACCGCTCGCGTGCCGATGCCGATCGCCGCGACCGCCCGCGAAGCCTTCTCGACGGCCCGCGCCCGCGGCTTCGGGGGCCAGGATTTCTCCGCCATGGCCGATGTCCTCTGCGACCTAGTCCAGACCGAACGCGGCCGTCTCAAGAAATAAGCCGGCCCAAGAAGCATGGCGGCTATCGGACCCTGAAGTTCACGGTTAATCGATCGTGAACTTCAGGGTCGTTTCATTTCCGGCTACGCTCTTCGGTATGAAAAAGCTCGACCACATCTTCCGCGCCGTCCTGGCCATTTCAGCCATTTTCACGAGCACGCTAGCCGTCGCTGTCCAAGCGACCGCGACCGAGCGCTTGCGCTGGCCATCGCACACCAATTTGCCGCCGCCGAAATCCCAAGTGCCCATCGGACCTCGCTGGCGCGACAAGCCGAACTCCCACATGGAGGCGCCACTTGCGCATCCCCATGAGCGGTACGACCCGATTTACCAGCCTCGCGCGGCAACGAGCTACCCAGCCTGTAAGCCTGGCGAAGCCTGCGTCAAATGCGTTGCCAATTGCGATAGCGAACCGGCCGTCGTCGTCCAGAAGCTGAGTCAGGAACGCATGCAGGCATCGCGCGACCCAACCGGCGCTCCAGAGCCAGTCATCGAGCAAGGACGCTGGAATGCGATCCGCTGCTACGACGGCGGCGGCTGCAGCGCGTCGAACGTCATCGCGCCACGACGTATCCACCGCAGCTACGACGTGACCATCACATACATCCGCCGCAATTTCTGACCAGCGACGGCATCCACAGGCCGAATAGGCGGCGCGGCATCGGCATGCTATCTGCCTTGCATGACCAAGAAGCGCACTGCCATTCTGATCTCAGGCCGCGGCTCGAACATGGCCGCCCTCATCGACGCGGCGCGCCATAAGGATTACCCGGCCGAAATCGCTTTGGTCATCTCGAACCGCCCCGAAGCCCCTGGCCTCGACCGGGCGCGCGACGCCGGCATCAAGACAGTTGCCATCGACCACAAGCAGTACGGCAACCGCGTCGCCTTCGAGGCGCGCATGCACGAGACCTTGCTCGACCACGGCATCGACCTGATCGCCAATGCCGGCTTCATGCGCATGTTGACGGGCGGCTTCGTCGACCGCTGGCGCGACCGCCATCTCAATATTCATCCCTCACTACTACCGGCGTTCCCGGGCCTCGACACGCATCAGCGTGCCATCGATGCCAATGTTCAGATCGCCGGCTGCACGGTCCACTTCATCCGCCTAGAAATGGATTCAGGCCCCATCGTCGCGCAGGCAGCCGTACCGGTCATGCCCAACGACACCGCCGACACACTCGCTGCCCGCGTCCTCGAAGCCGAACACAAACTCTACCCGCACGCCCTGAAACTCGTCGCGTCAGGCGCTGCCCGCGTCGTCGACGACCGCGTCGTCTTCACGCCGCCCATCGGCAAAACCCCGACCCTCATCTGGCCACCGGTTTGAGAACCTTTGCGCAGCAGCGCGAGTAGCCGTGACGGCAGAGGAAATGAAAAGCCACTGCACCTCCCCTCCCCCTTGTGGGGAGGGGTGGGGGTGGGGGGTGGAAGGTCACGACAAAGGATAAAAGCAAAAGGCCCGCATCGCTGCGGGCCTTTCTCAGAAGCTTGCGCGTCTCACCACCGGATATCGCCGTTGAAGTACGGCACCCGGATCTTCACATAGCGCGCGTCCGGATCGACCTTCACGCTCGTGTAGTGCGCCTCGACACTTACCTTGCCGCGCGCATGATCTACATCAACCCGGGTCTCAGGCGCCGTCACGACAGTTTTTCCATCTGCACTCTTCAACTCGACTGGCGCCTTCGCCGGCTCCGACGCGATCGCAACACTCGCCGCACCCAGCGCCGCACCAACGACCACCATCATCTTCCAAGAACGCAACATGCTACTACTCCTGTCGTCGTTCGCCTGTGCCGAATGTGGTCCCAACAGACCCACAGCGCAACCCGAACATCTGAACGCAAAAAGCCGCCGGTCGTTCGACCAGCGGCCTCAACTCTCGCTCAAATGTTCGCGACGATCAATTATCGAGGAACGACCTCAGCTTCCTCGACCGGCTCGGATGCTTCAGTTTGCGCAGCGCCTTCGCCTCGATTTGACGAATACGCTCGCGCGTCACCGAGAACTGCTGGCCGACTTCTTCGAGCGTGTGGTCGGTGTTCATGCCGATGCCGAACCGCATGCGCAGCACGCGTTCTTCGCGCGGCGTGAGCGAGGCGAGCACGCGCGTCGTCGTCTCGCGCAGGTTCGACTGGATCGCAGCGTCAATCGGCAGAAGCGCGTTCTTGTCTTCGATGAAGTCGCCGAGATGGCTCTCGTCGCCGTCGTCACCAACCGGCGTTTCGAGCGAAATCGGCTCCTTCGCTATCTTGAGAACCTTGCGCACCTTCTCGAGCGGCATCGCGAGCTTCTCGGAGAGTTCCTCCGGCGTCGGCTCCCGGCCGATCTCGTGCAGCATCTGCCGCGACGTGCGCACGATCTTGTTGATCGTCTCGATCATATGCACGGGGATGCGGATCGTCCGCGCCTGATCCGCGATCGAGCGCGTGATCGCCTGACGGATCCACCACGTCGCATAGGTCGAGAATTTGTAACCGCGGCGATACTCGAACTTGTCGACTGCCTTCATCAGGCCGATGTTGCCTTCCTGGATGAGATCGAGGAACTGCAAGCCGCGGTTCGTGTACTTCTTGGCAATCGAAATCACGAGACGGAGGTTGGCTTCCACCATCTCCTTCTTCGCCTGGCGTGCTTCGCGCTCGCCCTTCTGCACGGCCTTGACGATGCGGCGGAACTCGGGAATTTCGAGGCCGGTTTCGGTTGCGAGGGTATGGATCTCGGTCCGCAGTCCGTCGATCTGCGCGCGTTCATGCTTGATGAAGCTGGCCCAGCCCTTACGGCCGAGCTTCTCCATCTTTTCCACCCAACCCTGATCGAGTTCGTTGCCAAAATACTCGTCGACGAAGTCGGTGCGTGCCACGCCGTAGCTGTCAGCCAACCGCATCAGCCTGCCTTCGAGCGCAACGAGCTTCTTGTTGATGCCATACAGTTGCTCGACGAGGCTCTCGATACGGTTGTTGTTGAGCGCGAGAGACTTCACGTCGACGATCACTTCGTCGCGGATTTTC
Source organism: Hyphomicrobiaceae bacterium (assembly GCA_033812735.1). Lineage (GTDB taxonomy): Bacteria > Pseudomonadota > Alphaproteobacteria > Rhizobiales > Hyphomicrobiaceae > JABFRJ01. The sequence continues at coordinate 26,063 of JAPXTA010000050.1, forward strand.
TCATAGGCCTTCTGCTGCTGGCGCGAGAACTGCTCGCTCGCCACCTGCATCTCGACCTTCTTGTCCTGCATCTTACGCAGCTTCTTATAGGTCGCTGCGATGCGGTCGAAAGTCTCAAGTACCTTCGGCTTCAGCTCGGCTTCCATAGCCGCGAGCGAAAGCTGATTCTCGAAATCGTCCTCGTCGTCGCCTTCCGGCGGCAGCCCGCCCTCGGGAGCTCCCTCTTCATCATCGTTGCCGGCACGCACGGCAGCAGGACCACCGTTCGCCATGCCAGCCCCGGCCTCTCCCGGCACGACGACGGGAGGAATAGCCTTACCTTCGGGACCCTCGTAAGTCGCTTCGAGGTCGATGATATCGCGCAACAAAATCTTGGCGTCATTGAGTTCGTCACGCCAGATGATGATGGCTTGAAACGTCAGCGGGCTTTCGCAAAGCCCGGCGATCATCGCCTCGCGGCCGGCCTCGATGCGTTTGGCAATCGCGATTTCGCCTTCGCGCGAGAGGAGTTCAACGGACCCCATGTCGCGAAGATACATCCGGACCGGATCGTCGGTGCGATCGACCGGCTCCGACTTGGCATCCGATTTGGCCAGCGCCCCGCTCGGCTTTGCGACGGCGCGACTACCTTCTTCTTCGTCGTCGGACCCCGCTTCTTCGACAGTTTCCTGACCGTCCTCGACATCCTCGCTCTCAACGACCGTAATGCCCATGTCCGACAGCGTCGCCAGGACATCCTCGATCTGCTCAGACGAGTTTTGCTCTTGCGGAAGAACCGCGTTCAGTTCGTCGAAGGTAACGTAGCCGCGGGTCTTGCCGGCCTTGATCATTTTCTTGACGCCAGCGTCGGATAAATCGAGAAGCGGACTATCCTTCTCGGGGGCGTCAGTTTCCTTATTGGACGCGTCGACGTCCTTGTTCGCGACCTTGGCTGCCGATTTTGCCATCTGTTCGCATGCTCCGAATAGTCAGCGGACCCCGGCCGGGTAACCCAGCGGCGGCGCCCAAACGGTTAAAGCCGAGCCCGACCAGCTCCGCCATGTTCTTCCCCGGTCCTACGCTTTTCGAGCAGGAACCGGACCTGACAGCTTCCTACGGCCGTTCGGGACGCCGGTCTCAGCCAGCCGTCCGCTGAAAGTCCCCATAGGAAACCTAAAATCCACCGGCCAGACGGCCGGGCGACACCGTGTTTTCGATCAGCCGCTACAAACACTAACGCTCTGAGAGCAAAAGAATTTCACGACGGAACCTGAAAACTTTCTCCTTATTCCGACCGCTCGTCTGCATCAACGGACCGCGCCTGAAGGCGCTTGATCTCCATGATACGGGCGAGCGTGTCTTCCGATTGAACCTCGCGGTACGCTGCCTCCGCCTCTTGCAACGCGTGCCGAAGGCTATCTTGCTCATGCATCCTGAGCGCGTGTGAGAACCCCGCTTCAGCCTCCGCGCGATCGGCCTGTGGCTCGGCGAACCGGTCGCTCCTATGCGTCACGGATCGGTCCAACTGCTCCAAAGACGTCTGGAACCCCAATCGCGTCAATTGAGTGCGCAACTCGTTCGTGTCAAGGGGGATGTTGTAAGCTTGTAGATCCAGCAGACCATCTCTGAGCCTTTGAGCGATTCTGGAACTGAAATGCAGGCGCGACAACTCCTCCCAATGCTCCTCGATGAGCCATGGGTGATTCAACAGCGCGCGCACCAAGAGCGCTTCCCGCGCCGGGATCGAAGCAACCGGCACCGACGCTGACCCGATCGAGCTGTGGCGCAAAGAAACGCTGGCTGCCTGGGGTGTCTCGAGCATGTCTGGCGGCGCCCACCGCCCCGCTCCCCTGGGGCCACCGCCCGCTCCACCCGCAGACCGCCCCCTGCTACCTTGGCGACCCTGAGACCGATCTTGTCCTTGTGCCTTGTTTTTCCATCCGGACGGCTTCCGCCAGGACTCTCGCCGTTCGGACGGCCGGTCCCGCGCGACCGCATCCCAGTCGGGCACCAGCTCATATGAATCATCAGATGGAGCTGGGGCCGGCGCCGGCACCGCGAGCGGAACCCCAAGCGCGCGCGACAGCCGCTCACGCATATCCTGCGCGTAATAACCCCTCACCGTCGGATCAGAGATCTTGCCAACCAAGTCGAAGATTTGCCGCTCCAACTGCGCCCGGCGCTCCGGCGTGGACCAATCGCCTTGCCCCCACTCGCGCTCGAACAGAACCTCTGACAAGCCACGGGCAGCCTCAAGCACGCCCTCCATGGCCTGCGCCCCTTCCTGCTTGATCATGTCGTCAGGGTCCAGGCCGTCGGGCAGGAAGGCGAACCGAACGCTCTTGCCAGGCACCAGCTGCGGCAAAGCGACATCGATCGCCCGGAACGCCGCCTTCTTGCCCGCACTATCGCCGTCAAAACAAAGGATTGGCTCGTTCGCCATCCGCCAAAGCAGCTTCACCTGATCTTCGGTCAGAGCGGTCCCGAGCGGCGCGACACTCTCGGCAAACCCCGCCGAGGCGAGTGCGACGACATCCATATAGCCTTCAACCGCGATGACACGATGGCGGTCATGGGCTGGCCCTCGCGCACCTGCGGCGTGGAACAGGATGCTCCCCTTGTGAAACAGCGGCGTCTCAGGCGAATTCAAATACTTAGCAGGCGCATCTGCATCCAGTGCGCGGCCTCCGAAGGCAATCACCCGGTTCTTGAGGTCGGTAATCGGAAACATCACCCGATTTCGAAATCGATCGTACGAAACGGGGATATCGTCCCCGCCGATCAACATCCCCGACCAGACCATTTCCTCCGTGGTGAACCCAAGCTTGCCGAGGTGCTCCTTGAGGGCATTTCGGCTGCCGGGCGCATAGCCGAGCCGGAACTTGGCGATGGCTTCCGAACTAAGCCGCCGCTTTTCGATGAGGTATTGCCGGGCATGTGACCCACCGGGCGACTTGAGAGCCTGCTCAAAGTAGGCAGCCGATGCCTCGAGCAGAGCGTAGAAGCGTTGCCGCCGATCCTCCTGCTCTTGGTCTCTTGCCTCGAACTTCGGCATCGGCACACCCGCCTCGTCCGCAAGCCGCTCAACCGCTTCCGGGAATGTAAGTCCTTCAGTTTTCATAAGAAATTTGAAAATATCGCCATGCTCGCCCGACGCGAAGCAGTGGTAGAAGCCCTTCTGATCATTGACATAGAACGACGGCGTCTTCTCGACCTTGAACGGCGACAAGCCCTTCCACTCACGCCCCGCCTTCTTGAGCGCAACTTTGCGGCCGACGACCTGGCTGACAGGTAACCTAGCCCTGATATCGTCGAGTAGTGACGGTGGAAATTTCATTGGTTACCTGGGCTTGTCGCCCAAACTAAAAAGACCGCTCCACCTTACGCGATTCGCCGCGCCCTATGCCGAACCAACGGCGTCCAACCAAACTCACACCCGTAATCCACAGCATGGCGAACGCCGCAAGCGCGCGCGGCCAGCGCGGATTCTGCTTCCCATCCGGCCGATCATCCCATATAACGCGCGCATTCCATTCCGGGACCCGGGACGAGACTTGAGTCCGCACGTCTGACGCGCGGTATTTCTGGTTTGCCTCCGAGCGTTGCCGATCGAACGAACGACGAGGTAACCCGATGAAGAAGATCGAAGATTTCCACCCCGATTATCATCAGATCAAGGTCATCCAGACCGACGGCACCGAGTTCATCACGTACTCGACCTACGGCAAGGAAGGCGACACGCTGAACCTCGACATCGACCCGAAGACCCACCCGGCTTGGACCGGCGGTGACCAGAAGCTGATGGATCGCGGCGGCCGCCTCTCGCGCTTCAAAAAGAAGTTCGACGGCATGTTCTAAGCTGGCATGCGGCGAGGCGGCTTGTCTCGACCCGCCATGTCACTGTCCTAATGAAGCGGCTCGGACTTTTGTCCGGGCCGCTTTCATTTTATCCCATCGCCGGAGCAACCGATGAAGACCGTCCTGATAACTGAACCGATACATCCGGACGGTGTGGCGATCCTCGAAAATGCCCCCGGCATCGAAATCATTCACGGAAAGGGATTATCGGCCGAAGATATGGCCGCGGCCGTTGCCAAAGCCAACGCGATTGGCACGCGCACCTACCCCCTGACCGCATCCCTACTCTCCCGCGCCAATGGCCTTGTGACCGTGGCAAAGCATGGCGTCGGCTGCGACTCGATCGATGTCGCGCACTGCACCGAGCGTGGCATCCCTGTGACTGTGACAGCGTCGGCGAACAAGGTATCGGTCGCCGAGCAAACCATGATGTTGATGCTGGCGCTGGCGAAGGACGTTGTCGGCTACGACCAAGCCGTCCGCTCTGGAGATTGGTCTCGCCGCTATTCACTGCGCGCGTTCGAACTCAGCGGCCGGACGCTTCTGCTTGTAGGCTTTGGACGCATCGGCAAAGAAGTTGCCGCTCGCGCCCGCGCGTTCGGAATGCGCGTCCAACTCATCGATATCGCCATGGATTACGCGAAAGCGTCAGAGCTCGGCTGCGAAGTCGTGACCGATTTGCACGCGGCATTGCCACAGGCCGATATCCTAACACTCCACGTGCCGCGCAATGAGCAGACAGCAAACATGATGAGCCACGCTGAATTCGCCGCGATGAAAGCAGGAGCGGTATTCATCAATTGCGCACGTGGCGGCTTGGTCGATGAGCGCGCACTTGCCGCCGCTCTGACGTCAGGCCAACTCGCAGCCGCAGGCCTCGATGTGTTTGATGAAGAGCCGCTGCCGGAATCGAGCCCTCTTCGCACTCTTCCGAACGTCCTCTTGTCGCCTCACAGCGCCGCTTCGACAGTCGAGGCCGGTCGTCGCATGGCCATCGATATGGCGCGAAATATTCTCGACGCGTTCGCCGGTACGATTGAACCATCCAACGTCTTCAATCCGCAACATGCGGCCAACGTTCGATAACGACGCGGTCGAAGCTGTTACCATTGCCGGAAGGCAGTCCTCCACCGCGTCGGGGAGGGAGGTGTGTGGCGGTGCGGCAGTGAACGCACCTTCCGGCAATGATCTCGGTAACCCTGGTTGTTCAAAAGTCCATCTGACTGATTGGGACGGCGAGGAAGCGGGGATCCTCGCCGTCCCACCCGGAACCGCCCTGCGAAAGGCGATTCCGTGATCTCGGTTCGCGAACGTTTCGCGCTGCGAATGGGCCACTGGCCTTGTCTCGGGGTCGTCTCTTTATCTCTGCGCTTCGGTCCGGTCCGTGTTGTCCGCGGCGTCGATGACCGTAAGTTTGCTTTAGATCGTGACCACAAAGCGGCGTCGCGAAGTCCATTTTCGGATGATTGATCACTTCGCAGGCGCGGATCGCAATATTCTTCACACGCAACGCGCCACACATTCGACTAACCCACAAAAACAAGAAGCCGGGCACCGCTCTCGAAGA